>NZ_JACJON010000067.1:0-300000 GCF_014695585.1 Microcoleus sp. FACHB-831
TCTCGCTCAAAGTTCCCGTCTAAAAAGCCATTTCATAGGGGAACTGGAACTCAATGTGAACATCTTAACTTCTCCATTCTCAACACTGCTTAGAGCTTAACCGAGAAGTATTGCCAGTAAACTCACTTTTATGTCGTTATTATTACCAGCTAATGTTCATAACTATTTATTAACTATGAAAGTCTAATACCAATTCTCTATAAAGTTGCACTTAATACCGAGGTAATGATATAATCTCCTCCACCAATAGAAGCGATCGCTTCTGCTGAGATGGCACCCTTGAACCTGTTTTAACTTCCCTCTTAATTCATCTTTAAACCCCTCGCTTGTTGACCATCAAATTTTCTTAGCACCTTGGTATCAAGAAATGGAAAAGTATTTAGTCACTAAAGAAGAGATCGAGTCTTATGAAGGACTAGAAAAAACACATTTTCTCAACTCCAATGCTCGCCGACTGAATAAGTCTTTAGGAGATTTGACAGGTTTAAAAAATATCGGTTTCCACATCATTGAAGTAGAGCCTGGACGTGAATCAACTGAGCTTCATATGCACTATCACGAAGAAGAGTGCGTATACGTTCTTGAGGGAGAAGCTGAGGCAACAATTGGAGAAAGCGTTTATCCAGTTAAAGCAGGAGATTTTATTGGATATCGCGCTGGTGGTAAGCCACACAAGTTAGAAAACACGGGCAATTCTATATTCAAATGTATAGTAGTTGGTCAAAGGCTAGACCATGATATTGGTGACTATCCAAATTTGCAGAAGCGTATATATAGAAGCAAAGGTTTAAAGTGGAATCTGGTCGATATGGAAAATATAGCTGAACCAGTAGCAGGTAAGAAGGCATAACAGGTAGGATGCACTTCTACTCGAAACCGATTTTCCATACCCCTACACCTTTACCTCTGTCTCTTATAATTTAGTGCATCTTCATGGAGAATTGGTATAACTTGTTTGGCTATAGCTTACCAAACAAGCAAGTTGCGGATTATTAAATGAGCAAAGTTCTAAGCTCCATCGGGTTTGTTAGACTGCACATAGGCAACAGCTAACGGTGCAAGCTTTTCTGTAAGTGCAGTGATAATAGAGTGTTCTTCCTCTGTCCACACTCTTGGCTGACCAAAAACACACGGTTGCAAAATTCCCCACATATGGCCATCTTGACACAGGTGAGCGTGGACTAATGCTCTATGCCCAAATTCTCTTTGCTCGAATGATTTATTAACAACAGAGGGGTCAGCTGTCTCAACATCTTCAACAAAAACAGAGGGATCTGTACGCAGCGCCGCAGCAAATAGGGGGTCTTCTTTTGGCAAAGATTCTGGTTCTTTGTTCCAGGTAGAGTCAAAAATTTTGGGGTACTCAGGAGTACGAAGCCAGTAATAAGGTACTTTACCCAGCCGTGTATGCGGATCGCGTAAATAGAGAAAAATGCGATCGCACTGCAACATCTCACCCAAAGTAGGAAGTAAGGCGGAAAACACAGCCTCTGGCGTGCTGTTGTCGTCGAAAATTTTATCTATATTTGGGGGTAGATTGTGTTCTGTCATTAGCTTCTTTGCTAGATTTTTCGAGCGGTTAAAGCGAGAATTGATGATGATATGTAATATTGACAAAGTGCATCTGCTGTTAAGCTGATGCCGAAAAGCATTATTAACATATCTTCAAAACTGCCTGAAATGATTTTTACTCACATTGCAATATTTAGCTTCTAACTTACGGAATAAGCGAATCAGGCTTAACTCATTAGTAGGTTTTTTCAGTTCAAAAAACAGGGAAAAGTAGAATAGCGATCGCGCTTTCTCCCTCACGCATCTGTCACTATCGGGAAAAGCTCGCTAAATTGCTATGAATTTGCCCCTTATAGTAAAAAGGGACAGAATAACAACTTGTCAGGCGTCTATTAAATTATGAACACACCCAGCCACGTAATTCTTAACCTTGCTATTCTAATTAACCCGCAGTCAATATCACAACCTCTACCGATTTTGTGCGGTGCAGTTTTGCCTGATATACCAATGTTCCTTCTCTACTTCTGGGCAAAATTCATCCGCCGTCTACCAGAACGGCAAATATGGACAGAAACTTACTACGAACCTTTTTGGCAAAACATCACGCACACCTTTCACTCAATTCCTTTAGCGTTAATAGGATGGCTTGTTGCTTACTATTTCAGTTGGCAAGAAATTCAAATTATTTTTAGCAGTGTCTTTTTGCATTCCCTGTGCGATTTACCAGTACATAATGATGATGCACATCGCCACTTCTTACCCTTCAGTAACTACCGTTTCATCAGCCCTATTTCTTACTGGGATGTGAAGCATCACGGCGAAGTTGTGGCTAAAGTGGAGATGCTGTTGGTGTTGGTAGCGACGCTTTATGTTTTACCGTTTTTCCACTCTTACATCAGTAAAGGTTTACTGATTGGGGTTAACTTGATGTACCTGTTGCGATTACTGCGGTATGCGGTTGCAGTTCAACGCGCCGACGAAAATAAGAAATATAGTTAAGTTGGCTATTATTTTTATTTTGTGATAAATTTTTCGTGCGAATCCATCTGCGATCGCTAGTGCTTACGCACCTTACAATATCCTTATAACGGGGGTATAAGTTGCTTCCAGCATCGGCTGATTGGGGAAATATAGGGATTTTGGTAATTAGAGGGGAGAAGGGCGATCGCGGCTGCATCCTGTTAGTTACTGCAAACTAGCAATTTTGATTACTAAACCCGTTCAAGGGCATATCATATCAAAATAGGTAGCTCACGCCTTATCAACTGGTACAACACAAACAAACTTTGTTGTGATTTCTGCGTTTTACCTACTCCTCTATCAGCGACTATTAAACCAGGGTAAGGGATAACAGTCTATGAATTTATCAAATGAAGATGCATCTACTACAAAGCAGCAGCAAGAAGATTTTTTTGAGTTAATTGAGCGGAATCCTTATATTTTCGCCCAGTTTGAGCGCTTATTAAATTTATTAATTGACTTAAATATTATTACTCCCATAAGTAAAGGAAACTCTAAACTAAACAATAGCAACGGCAAAAGGGGATTAATTATTGAGAATTTTTCAAATCTGCCTCTTGAATCAGAAAATTTGGTGAAGGTATCAAAGATATCGGCTAAAGAATCGAGTGCAGATATAGATAATTTAGAATATACAGATAATTTAATCGTGGAAAATAATTTAGCACCAAATTTTGATAATCAGCCGACTCATCTCTTGAGCGAAGAAGAATCTCCTAAACAAGTAAGTCCGGATGTTTCTATTTTAGAGCAACCAGGAGACTTATTACCGCCGAATTTGCCACAGCCAAGTGTTGATATTGAACCGCAGCCTTCCCACTTACAAGCTGAAGAATCTACTAACTATTGGATTCAAGATCCTGAGACTATAGAGGAAACACCAGAAGCATCTTCTAATGAATCGATTCACAATAATTGTAATTTAGATAAAACAGCAGAACCATCTCCTAATTATTCAATTCAAGATGCTGAAATCTTAAAGGAAATAGCAGAATTATTTCCTAACTATTCAATTCAAGATGCTGAGATTGTAGAAGCAACAGCAGAATTATTTCCTAACCCAGCGATTCAGGATAATGAAATTTTAGGCGAAGCAACATCGTTTCCTAATGATTCGATTAAAGATGGTGAAAATTTAGCGCAAACACAAGATTTAAACACAAATATCTCACAGGATGAAACTTTAGCTAGCGAATTACATCGGCTTTTGAACGCAGAAAAAGAATCAGCTAACGAGTCGAGTCAAAATGAGCATAATTTAGAACAAAAAGAAAATATAAACATAAGCAGTTCTCAGGCGGAAAATATGGATAAACCGCCGTTGAATATCCAGCAGGATAAAACGTTAATTATTGAAGATAAAATTGCTAATATTGAGCATATTATTAATGATGTTTTCAAAGATAGAAGTTATGCCACAATTTTATCTTCAATAGAGGATAAAGTGAATAATATAGAACATTGGCTCTATGAGCCGACAGAGTTAATAAATCTAATTATGCCTGCGATCGCAGATATTATAAATCGCCAAAGGGCTGAATCAAAGGAAGAAATTATTGGCGCGATCGCACCCATGATAGATGCATCTATCCAGAACAAAACCAAACAGGATAGCGACGCCATTAGTGAGGTTATAGCATCGACAATTTCGCGCCAGATGCACAACTACCATCAGGAAATCGCAGATGCTATTACAAAACAGATTAACCTCGAACAAGAAGCGATCGCAAATGCTTTAGTTCCTGTGATTGAGAAGACAATTGCTAAACATATCGCTAATAGTGAAAGGGCTTTTAGCTTCAACAAGGCAATTGGTAATATCGCTGCTAAACTTCAGATATTAAAAGTACCAACGCATACAAACGCAGTACCATCACCGCGCAAAAAACCTCCTTCCCTCCGCATTGCGGGCTTATTCTTTTTAAGTTTAATTTTTCTCCCTTTAGGATTTCTTTGGTATCGCAACGGAATTGAACGCCGCATCGAAGCAACAACTACAACAGCCTTAGAATCTGCGCCGGAATTATCTATGTATCGTATTGGTGTTGATGCCAATAATGGAATTATCCGGCTTTCTGGAAAAGTACCAAATCAAAATTTGCGTCAAAAAGCTGGACAAATTGCTAAAAAAGTTGCGGTAGGACTAAAGTTAGACAATGACATCATAACCGTAAAAGTACCTGTAGATCCCGCAGTAACCGCAGCAGAAGTAAAACGGGTGACATCCATACTAAATCAGAGTAGTGGCGTTGCTATAAAAGCTAAGTATACAGAGGGGAATGTCAGGGTTGAAGGAACTGTGGATCGGGATGCAGATATAAAGAAGATTGTACAAGCTATAAAGCAAGTTCCGGGGGTTAAATCTGTCAGTAATAAAGTACAACTAGAACCGAACGCGATCGCTACCCGCATTTACTTCGCTCCTGGTTCAGCAAAATTAAATAATTCTGATATAAGTAGCAAAATTCTCCTAGTCAAAAATTTCCTGGAGAGATATCCCCAGGAAAATATAAGGATAATAGGCAATACTGATGCCACCAGCAACCAGCCAAAATATCAGCAGTTGGCGTTGAAACGTGCGGAATCGGTGCGAGATGCCTTAGTTAACAAAGGGGTTGACGCCAAGCGACTGCAAGTTACAACAAGAACCAACCGTCCCGGATCTCTTGATGCTAACCAACCAGCCTGGTTAAGTAGATCTGTAGAATTTGAAGCGATCGCGCCTGCTGTCAAAACTAAGCAATCGTCAAAAAAATAGCTGAATTTTAGTAATTGAGTTTCTACCTTAAAAAAATTAATTTTACAAAATTGCCTAACTATAGCGCTAGCTCAATTTATTTTAATTGGGTACAATCAGTAGTTTTGCAGGCAAACTTATAGATTTTTTATAAAGCAGCTTATTTGCCAGCCTATGCATACTGTCAGTGCTTCGACGGTAGCTTTTGGCTTGCTTACCTAGTAAATTAATTTTCAGATTGTAGATACAATCGGTTGCTTACTTTAGGCGATGGGCGTCTGCGACTTAAGATACCAAAAAATCGTCAACCACTGGACAATCCCGGTTTACCGCCCTGCGGAGATAATACGCTAACTCAGGCAATTTATACTATCCAAACCCTAAAGTTTTATGACTGCCTTCACTTCTACTAAGAAGAAAAACTTGTGGAAAACAGCAGGGACTTTCCTCCCTCTCCTGCTTGCTAGTCTACTATTCACTCCTAATGCCCTAGCTGCCAAAATTGTCCTTGCCAACGATGAATGGATTTTTAGCAATTTGGGGTTTTCTCATACGCCCGATGCTGGAATTTTTGCTACAAATATTGGTAAATGGTTTACAGATGGGCGTCCCGGCAAGTTTCATGCCTACTCTACCAACTTTGGCCTTATAGAGTCTTCGCTAGCTAATGCTATGACTGGCGCTGGTAACAAATGGACTACGGGTATAAAAATTAAGTTCGATCTGCCGACTTTATTGACATATGATGCAATTTTTCTGGCTGGGAATGTTGCTGACAACCAAGTGCTAATCGACTATGTTAAGGCGGGTGGCAATGTTTATATCGCTGCTGGTACGGGTTGGGGTGGCGAGGTGAGTGAAGCAGCTAGATGGAATACTTTCTTAAACAATTTTGGTTTGGGATTAGAGCCTAGTTACAACACTGATACCGGGAAGAAAATTGCTATTAACAGTCAGCATCCCATATTTCAGGGAGTTAGTTACCTATGGAATGGTTTAGGAAATGCAACGGTTGTTCTCAATCCAGATAACCGGAAAACATCTGTTGTTTTAAGCACCCGCAAAGGTTTGTATGCGGTTTATGACGATCGTCCCAAACCTGTAGGCGTTCCCGCATCACCCTCTGGGCTGGGGGTGTCGGCATTTGTTGCTTATGGTATGGGTTGGAGGTTGTGGCGCAAACATAAATCTCGTCGCCGGGATTTCTAGGAAGCGATCGCACTCGTCTAGTCCAGCTAAGACTAACCCCGAATTCCTACTCTAGTAAACCCCGGAGTGTCAAAAAAAATACATATATAAAGGTTTTGTTAAGGCAGCCGTTGGCTGCCTTGGGCGCTTGCATAAATTTAATTTATGAGTATGGGGTGTTTAACCCCGCTATAAGGCAACGCCAGCTTATGAACTCCAATATTTTCTTATCCTCTTTAAAAAAGTTTACAAACAATGTTTTTAGTTTCAGATTGCTTCATCCGTTCTTAATACTCAATAAAGTGCTTGTATAAAAAGGAATTTAGTTAATTTTCAATTGTCAAAAACTTAACTGGAAAAGTTACGGTAGTATTTTGCTTTATATAAACTTTATATTTTTGTTGATAAGTCGCCGCCTAATTTAAAAATAAAAAGACTTGGTAAACCTCAAGAAAACCATATTAAATACAAGTATTCTTACTTATAACGAGTCATCCTCTTAAAGACAGATGCGTAAATACGGCAATGTGAATTTTTCCCTAATTTGTAGGAATGGAGCTGACGTTTTAATAGCATCTTGACGACCTGAACTCAACCAGCAATAACAAATCTTCATAAATCTGCATGCAAGCCTTATGTAAATTCGGCTTAGCGTCTAGACTTACCTTGCCTTTAGGATGCTAAGTCAACACCCGTTGACATAAATTCTCGCGCACAAATTATCCCCAAATAAGTAGATAATGATCTCTCTGAATTTCCGCAAACTTAGCGTTGCCCTAACAACGTTCGCGGTCGTAGGAACTGTTACGTCTTACCACATAGACAGCGTTAAATATCGCCAAGCTAACACTCAGTTTATTCAGAAAGGAGCAGGCAGCAAAATCAATATCGATGCTGGCAAATTGCTGCCATTCAACACTGATAAGCTGCCATTTGCAGGTACAAGGGGGTCTGATACTAGCCCAAATTTGTTTATTGTTGGCAATGTTCGCGCCAACGAATAACTGAGTTTGATGTTAGTGCAAACCTTTTTCGTGCGAGAAGGCAATCGCCTCGGAGAGGAGATAGCCGCAGGAAATAGTAAACTTACCACGCGAGATAATAAGCAGCGATATCTACGATATATCGCGTCTCTCAGACTTTAGCCTGCGGGTGTAAGTTCGGGTTTCAACAGACCTGTAAGTAGGGAAGCGGGTTTTTGAGTGTAAGGCCAAGCAAAAGCATGGCGGAAAGCCGCATCCTGACAAGCTCGCAACTGTTCAAAATCAATTATGTCCAGAGTCAGCAAGTTTTCATACTCAAACGGCAGACGCACGTTATGCAATCCAGCATTATCAGTGCAGATGGCGATATCTACACCCGCCTCAAAACAGCGGTCGAATACCACCTTTAATTCACGCATATTCGATAGCGTGCCTGTTTTTAGATAAGTTGTGGGGCATACTTCCAAGCACTGACGCTGGGATGCCAATTCGGGCAATAGTTCTGGATATTTTAGAGGAATCTGGATGCCGTGACCAATACGCATCAGATAGGGGAGGAGTTGGGGATAACAACCAGATGGGGTTTCATAGAGATGGCCTGTTGTTTTGATGCCCAGCGATCGCGCATACTCATAAAGGCCTACAAATTCATCCAATCTCTCCCCTACCTGAGCATCCCCCCCAGCCAAGTCTATGGCGCAAACATAATCCTTGGCAGTAGCAGCCAAATCGACAATCGCTCGGTTTACCTCATAAGGCAAACGCGAGTGCATGCACAAAATTTGGCTGGTTACAATCGGATACTCGCTCACCCGGCTGGCTTGGCCAACTATGTCTACAATTTGCGCCATCAAGTCAATTCGTTCCGACTGGCTCAAATGTTCGGGCGTCCGCAAATACGGAGTATATCGCAACTCTAGATAAGCTAAATTTTCAAAAATGTAAGCACCACGAATCAGCCTATAGATGAAGTAAGGCAAAGTTTCTGCCGTTTGCGTGCTTTCCACTAATGTATGTAATTCTAAATACTCATCTAGCGTATTGCGGGGGCGCGTGTAAAACTCCTCGAATGAGGCATACTCCGGAAAGCGTTGAGCCAAATCGGAATTGCTGCGATGGAAATACCGCCACAGAACGCGGGGTACAACCGAACCGCCTAGATGACGGTGGAGTTCAGCATATAAAGTCACTTGTACCTCAGTGTAAGTAAGTTCTAGTTGTTAATTGTCCTCCGCCGACATCAAGCAGCAATTTGTTGCTCCTATGTTGACAGCAGTAGTGACATCTGATAATAATTATAATTTGTGAAAACTTTAGCTCCTTTAATAAACCCTTGGCTAACGTAGTTGTGATAGGTGCCCAGTGGGGCGATGAAGGCAAAGGTAAGATTACAGATCTACTCAGCAAGTCAGCAGATGTTGTAGTACGTTACCAAGGGGGTGTCAATGCTGGACACACCGTCGTCGTTCAGGGTCAAACATTTAAGCTGCACCTGATTCCGTCGGGAATTTTGTATCCCGATACAGAGTGTATTATTGGTTGCGGGACGGTGATCGATCCGCAGGTTCTGCTGGAAGAACTGGATCGACTAGAAGCTTTGAACATATCAACGAGCAATCTGCTGATATCGCAGACTGCCCACGTAACGATGCCTTATCACAGGTTGATAGATCAGGCATCGGAGGAGAAACGGGGCCGTCATAAAATTGGCACGACAGGTCGCGGCATTGGCCCCACTTATGCCGATAAGTCAGAGCGGACGGGGATTCGCGTCTTAGACTTGATGGATACAGAGGGGTTGCGATCGCAGCTGAAATGGACGATCGAATATAAAAACGTCATTCTCGAAAAGCTTTACAACTTACCACCCCTCAATGCAGAAGAAATAATTGAGGAGTATATAGGATATGCCGAACGCTTGCGCCCTCATGTGGTGGACAGTTCGCTAAAGATTTACGACGCAATTCAGCGGCGGCGCAATATTTTGTTTGAAGGTGCCCAAGGAACGCTACTAGACCTAGATCACGGTACTTATCCTTACGTTACTTCCTCAAACCCAGTCGCAGGCGGCGCTTGCGTGGGCACTGGCGTGGGGCCGACAATGATAGACCGCGTGATTGGTGTTGCGAAAGCTTACACCACGAGGGTAGGAGAAGGGCCATTCCCTACAGAATTAAATGGCACAGTTGGAGAATTGTTGTGCGATCGCGGTGCTGAATTTGGCACAACAACTGGGCGCAAGCGTCGCTGCGGCTGGTTTGATGCTGTCATCGGTCGCTATGCCGTCCGCATCAACGGTCTAGACTGTCTGGCAATCACAAAACTTGATGTCCTCGACGAACTAGAGGAAATTAAAGTTTGCGTCGCCTACGAAATTGACGGTCAACGCTGCGAAGACTTCCCCAGCAGCGCTCGTCACTTTGCCCGCTGTCAACCTATCTACAAAACAATACCCGGTTGGCAAAAATCAACGGCTGAGTGCCGTACCTTGGAAGACTTACCAAAACAGGCGCTCGACTATCTCAAGTTCCTGGCAGAATTGATGGAAGTGCCGATTGCGATCGTCTCTCTCGGTGCCAGCCGCGACCAAACGATTATAGTAGAAGATCCAATCCATGGCCCGAAACGGGCGCTGTTGCACGCCAACGGCACGCCAGTAACATCGGTTGCCCGATCTCGGCCTTAAGGAGAGTTTTGAATTTTGAGTTGTTAATTCCTAATTCAGAATTCATCATGCCTTATTATTGGCCGACCTGCTAATTCTTGAAAACCCTCACAAGCTAAACGCAATGCAAGTTACAGTTGAATGTCAAAAGCGAGCCGAAGGCAGCAAACCAAAAGCTCTTCGTCGCTCTGGGTTAATTCCTGCGGTTTTGTACGGTCATAATGGTGCAGAATCCATCCCTCTGACCGTGAACGCGAAAACAGTTGAAACCCTGCTGAAAAAAGCTGCTGTTAACAACACGCTGATCGATCTAACAGTTCCTGAAATTTCCTGGAGCGGACAGACACTCCTCAAGGAAGTTCAAACCCATCCCTGGAGAGGATATCCTTATCACCTCAGCTTTTTTGCCGTCGCCGCTCATGGCGACCTGGATGTGAAAGTGCCCCTGAATTTTACAGGAGAGGCAGCTGGTGTTAAGCAAGACGGCGGCTTGCTAGACCTCGTGATGAACGAACTTCAGGTAAGATGTGCGCCGGAAAGCATCCCCGATTCAATTGAGATTGATGTCTCTAATATGCAAGTTGGTGATGCTCTGCACGTCCACGAACTCGCTTTGCCCGCAGGCGTTACAGCTTTGGCTGAACCGGGTCAAGTGGTTGTAAGCGTTCTGGCTGCTAGACCCAGCGAAGATCCAGAGCCTGAAGCAGCAACCGTATAGGCATGAGGGCAACCCGCGATCGCGGGTTAGTTCTTTTTTGTCTGTAAGTCCAGGGGCTATAGTCCCTGGGTTTTTTATTTAATTGAAACCGCCAAGACGCCCTAGCGAAGCGAAGGCGTTAGCCGTTAGAGCGCCAAGGGAAATAGAAAGATGACTGATACTGCTCTCCCGCCTTTAATTCAGCAAATGTTGCAACCTGGGTTCTATCCCCATTCGGTGACAGAACCAATTGGGTTGATTCAGACTCACGTTTCTTATGTTTTGCTGACTGGCGATTATGTCTATAAAGTTAAAAAGCCGATGAATTTTGGCTTTTTGAATTACTCAACTTTAGAGTTGCGGCAGCATTTTTGTGCTGAAGAAATGCGGCTAAATCAACGCGGTGCAGCGGAAATTTATCTAGAAATTTTGCCCATAACTCAGACTGGGAAACAATATCATCTGGGTGGCACGGGCGAGCCTGTGGAATATGCACTAAAAATGACCCAATTCCCGCAAGATGGGTTGTTCAGCGCTATGTTTGAGCAGGGCAAACTGACTGAAACACATATGCAGGAACTGGGGCGGGTTGTCGCCAAGTTCCACGAAAAAGCGGAGATAAATGACTATATTCGCAGCTTTGGTAAAGTTAGCCAAGTTCGCGATGCTATTGATGAAAACTATCGGCAAACTGAGAAGTATATTGGTGGCCCTCAAACCCAAACCCAATATGAGGAAACTAGAAAATATACAGATGAGGTCTTTGCCAAGAACGAGGATATTTTTAATAGCAGAATCGAAAATAACTGGTTTCGGGAATGTCACGGCGATTTGCATATAAGGAATATTTGTCTGTGGCAAGACAAAATACTGCTGTTTGACTGCATTGAATTTAATGAACCGTTTCGTTTTGTCGATGTGATGTTCGACATTGCCTATGCAGTGATGGATATGGATGCGCGATCGCGTCCAGACTTGGGTAATGCATATTTAAATACTTACGTCGAACAGATGGGTGATTGGGAAGGTTTGCAAGTGCTGCCGTTGTACTTGAGTCGTCAAGCTTATGTACGGGCGAAAGTAACTTCTTTCCTGTTAGACGATCCAGCGGTTCCGCCAGATGAAAAGGAGGCGGCGGCAAAAACTGCGGCTCAATACTACAAGCTGGCTTGGGAATACACTCAACCCAAACAGGGACGCTTGATACTGATGTCGGGTTTATCTGGTTCGGGAAAAAGTACGGTTGCAGCGCAACTGGCGCGAAAAATCGGCGCAATTCATATGCGTTCTGATGCGGTGCGGAAACATCTCGGTGGCGTACCTTTGGCCGAAAAAGGTGGCGCAGAACTTTACTCAGCCGAAATGACCCAGAAGACTTATAACCGCTTGTTGGAATTGGGGATAAAGCTGGCGTCTCAAGGGTGGACGGTAATTTTAGATGCGAAGTACGATCGCCAACAGTTACGGGGGGATGCGATCGCCAAATGCCAATCCCACAATCTGACGCCGCAAATTCTACATTGCACCGCGCCTGACCAAGTGTTGCGCGATCGCCTCTCGTCGCGTGCTGGCGATGTCTCTGACGCCACCGCTGACCTATTGGCAGCTCAACAAGCAGCCGCTGAACCTTTCACACAAGCAGAACAAACCTATGTGACAACGATAGACACCACCAAGGATTGGCAGCCACAATTCCAGTTTTAGATTCTAGATTGGTAGTGACAATCCTAAATCTAGCGGCTGATGACTAAAAACATTTGGCAAGACTCAACCGCACTTGCAGCGGGATTTTCCGCTGGGCTAAAGTGGTGGCTGTTTTTTATAGTTTGCTTTCTTTTGCTGAAATATTCACCGCTCTTTAGTGTTTTTTGTGGGGCAGTTGGGGGGTTAGCTGGTGGTTTTGTTATGGCTTGGTCAAAAAGTACAGATCAACCCTCCAAACCACAGCCAACTTCAACTCCAACCCCTAGAGAAAATACGCCTGTGTTGAGCGGACTCCGTTTAGCGGTACAGCAGAGGAAGAGCAAAAACAAGAACCGAAACACTACGCACACTAGCGGGTTGTTTGGCAAAAATCCCCCACGCAAGTCAAAGCGTCGCTAACTTCGTTCATACTACACCTGTTGCATTAGTCACTAAATACCCTCAGACTGGGACTTAGTTTGTCTGATCGAAATTTCCAATCGCTGGCATTTTTTCAAAAAGCCTAATGTTTCTCTTCCTCTCAAAGTTACTCCCGCTATTCTTCTATCCCTTGGGGTTAGCGTGCCTGTTGATGATTGTGTCTCTGGTGGTGCTGTGGAAACGTCCGCGCTGGACACCCCTGCCGATTGTTCTGGCACTGCTAGTTTTACTGCTAGGGGGTAATGGCTGGATTTCGGACTCGATAGTGCGATCGCTTGAATGGCAAAATATCCCTACTACACCGCTACCAACTGCTGACGCGATTGTTGTCTTGGGAGGCGCAACAAAAGCAGCTTTTCCGCCGCGTCCTGCACCAGATTTGAGCGAAGAGGGCGATCGCGTTTTTTATGGTGCCCAACTATACCGCGAAGGCAAAGCACCGATAGTCATTGCCAGTGGGGGACGCATCGAATGGAAAGGCAGCGGCCCCCCGGAATCTGGGGATATGGCTGTAATTTTGGAGACTCTAGGCGTACCTAAAGAGGCAATAATTGAAGAGCCGCGATCGCTAAACACTTACGAAAATGCGCTCTACGTGAGGCAAATTTTGCAGGAGAAGGGCATCAAGAGGGTGTTATTAGTAACATCGGCAATGCATATGCCGCGATCGCTCTTGATTTTCAAGCGTCAGGGGATTGAAGCCATCCCCGCACCAACAGACTTTTTGGTGACAGAAGCCGACATCAACGAAACCAGCAGCACGCCGCAAGCAATTCTGCTCAACGCCGTACCAGACGCCGATAACTTATACAAAACCACGCGAGCGCTGAAAGAGTACCTTGGAAGAGTAGTCTATAGCCTGAAAGGGTGGCTCTAAGCAAGGCATAAGGCAGAAGGCAAACAAGGAAGTTATTAGTTAGAATAAATTGCTTTCGTGGAGCGATGCTTCCTTAACTTTTGCTGAATACTGTCTTTTATGCTTTTTTTTGCCTTTTTAATTTTTACTTTTTCAACTCATGCCAGAAGAATTTCAACACCTTATTCCCAAGCGTCCGCCACCGCCCGCTGACATCTTTGCAGTGTACCAAGCGACGCGAGAGTTTTACCGAGAAGTAGAGTATCGGCAAGAGTTTGAGAGTTACTGCGAGTGGTATCGAGCGACAGCCGACAGCCATCGCAAAGAATACCAAAAAATGCAAAGTGACATCAATATATGGGGATGGTTTAATCGCGGTAAGCGATAAATAATTTATCCCAACTGTTCATAGTTCATTGCTGATAGCAACGAGCCACGAACAATTGCAGATTACTCTAAGACAAAGCTTCCAGCTCATCTGGGCGTAAGTGAGAGCGGAATTTTTTGTCAAACTGGACGTAAATGGGAAGGTTGGCGCTGACTGGTCTACCTTGCCATTCGGTAACAATAGCTACCACTTCCCCTTCATGATCTTTAATATCAAAAGGTTGACTGCGGTGTTCGGGATGGTGGTAGACAACTACAGATTTAATGACACGGACGCGATCGCCAACTTTCATGATCCTGGTGTTCCCTCTCCGGGAGCCTTCGTCCCGGCTCCAGACAACTTTTTTATCTTTGCACAGAACGGGAGCAAAAACTCACTGGGGTTGTACGGGTGTAGGAGATGGGAAAGATCGGGCTGGTGAAGGTTGTTCTGGATTGAGAATGCGATCGCGCACAGTATCCGATCCTGTAGGATTAACCAGCCACTTCACTAATAACCCAGCAGCGCCCGCAGCTAGAGCCAGCATTACCAACGCCAGCAGCCACACCCAGACTTGCGATCGCCCCTTTTCTGACTTAGCCACCACGACGGGGGCGGGTACCATTTCTTCAGCAGGCGGCGTCGGTTCCTCATGGGTCTGTGGTGGCGAAGCGCTTTGAGTAACTTCGGCAAACTGGGTGGGTTTTATCAGCACTGGAGGCGGCGTACTGTTACTGGCTATTTCCCCAAGATTTAGCAAGACTGGATATTCTGGGGAAACGCGGCAATAAGTAAGTACCACCGACGTGTTATCGTGGCCATTTTTTTGATTAGCTAGATTAATTAAATACTTGACTGCTGATTCCAAAGACATCTGACCCTTGAGAACAGACTCGGCGTAATCTGCCCAAGATTGCTCAACCCAGTTGTTATCGCTAAGACCGTCGGAACACAGCAACAGCAGCCCGTCTTCATCCAAAATAAATCGCCGCACATTAGGACGCAGATACTCAGAATCTTTCGTCCCCAGTGCCTGGGTTAATGCACCCCCATCAGCGCGTTCCAACGCCTGCCGATACAGAGATCGACCTAATTTCACTTCCCGCGTCGCCACGTCATCATCGACGGTCAATTGTTGGCAAGAGTTAGCTGTAATCCAATAGGCGCGGCTATCCCCAACATTGGCGATGTAGAGTTCGTGAGAATTGCCCGTATCAGATAGCGTTTTTATTGCTTGGGGCAGTTGCAGCGCCATCACTAGAGTTGTCCCCATCCTGCGCCGCGATTCTCGCCCTTGTTCGTCATTGCGGGTGGCAATCATGTTATTCGCTATGCGAATAACTGCCGCTATTTGTTCTGCTACCACATCCGGCAGCATGATTTCATCCTGTTCCGCCACCTCTGTCAGCAGTGCTTGTATTTGCAGTTTGAGGGACTGCACTGCTAGTTGGCTTGCTACTTCGCCGCCTTCGTGACCGCCAATGCCATCGCAAACGACACTTAGGTAAGGAATCATCGGGTCGCTAGGGGGAGCGAAATCTGTGGGGAGTTCTACTGCTGTGGGGTAGTAAGCATCTTCATTGTGTTGGCTTCTGGGGCCAGTATCGGTTGCACTGGCAATCCGCAAGCGCAAGTGTTGCGTTGCTGCTTGCTGTAGCAAGAGTTTGTTGAGATTTTGCGCGATCGCTCTGTAGGGCGTTTCCCCCATCTGCATTTGCTGATAAATTTCTAGCAATTGCGGCGCTACCGATCTTTGTGCTTCTTTAAACCACTCTGCCCAGCGATCGCCCAGATGTTGCAAACTCGGTTGCACTGATGTTTCTTCCATCAAGGCGGCTCTTTTCCCTTCTACCGCTGAGGAGTTTATCTCATATTTTGCTGATAACCCGTTGCCGTTAACGCCTGCGCCCAATCCTAGATTTGTATCTCCAACTGGATCGCTATAAAGTTCCCGCAGCCGCACGCGCCACCCATCAACCCGCAGATTTTCCACACTAAACAGACTTGTTGCTACTCGCAACTCCGTTAACTGCGGCCAAAGTTCCAAAATCTGCCACAGCCAGTAAACTTGTCGCACTGGTGATGCTGATGCCCACGCCTCTACAATTGACGGATAATAGTTGCCTTTGGCATCTACAGGGATATTATCCAGCAAAAGAATCTCCCCCATTGGGGACATTTTGCAAACTCCATACACTTCCGGTACGTGGAGGCGCTGGGGATACAACCGCAGGTAGGGAATCATTTCCGCGGTCAGTTGTTCAGGAGCGTGGGGGGCAAAAGTCGGACGTGTATCCAACCAAATTTGTCCTGGCATCACATAGTATTTGTCTGCAACTAGCGAGCCTGGTTGAATTTGTTCCGTCCCTCGATGTGCTGCACGCAGATAGCGATAGAGCAGAGTTGTTTGACAACTTTCACACACGCGATGCCCGACTGGATTTAAGGGGTTGGAGCAGGTTGGATTAGGACAATGAATTAGCGGCTGGGAACGGCTCATCAGTTTAAAAAGTTAAAAAAATTTAAATGAGACTGGTAGTGGAAAATTATTGGCAGATTAGGGGAAATCTATGAACAAGTATTGTAGTCAACAACAATGGGCTAGTGGTCGAATAGTTCATTCTACCCATATAAATACACTGACCTGGATATCAATATGCCATCGAATCTGACGAATATCTGGTTACTAGCAGGAGCTACGGGTTCCAATGTAGCGGTTAGCCAGTTCCCATTCAGCCCCAGTATGTTTTGGTTAGCAGCGGGGGCGATGCTTTGTTTGGTGGAATTGTTTGTGCCAACAGCTTTCACCACTTTTATGATGGGGCTGAGCGCCTTGGTAGTGGCCCTAGTTGCTATGCTGCTACCATCGCTGATTGGCGTACAAGTTGCCTTGTGGATGGCACTGTCTGTAACTTTTGTTTTCTTAAGCCATCGGCTGATGCCGAAGCGTAAAGTATCCACAATTGAGGATGCAACAGAGGGCCAGACTTTAACCGAAATTTTGCCAGGACAGCCAGGGCGGGTGCTATACGAAGGAAGTTCCTGGAGGGCGCGGTGTGGCGATGAGAAACTAGCGATCGCCCCCAATCAAAAAGTTTATGTTGTCGGACGCGAAGGCACAACGCTCATCGTCCTTCCAGAGAACCTGTTGCATACATAGCAGCCGACTAAAAACAGAGGCGATCTTTCCCCCACGCAAAACTAAATTTTATCTGTGCATCCGCGTTCATAATCCGTGTAGGCGTAACCGACTAATAACAACAAACAAAGGGCAAAACACATGGAAGGATTCTTCGGTTTTATTATCTTTATGATTCTGGGCGGGTCTACCCTATCCAGCGTCAAAATTATTACTCAAGGCAACGAAGCCTTAGTCGAAACATTGGGTAAATACAACGGCAAGAAACTTAAACCCGGTCTGAATTTTGTTATTCCTGTTTACGAAAGAGTGGCTTTTCAAGCAAATACCCGCGAAAAAGTCTTAGACATTCCCCCGCAACAATGTATTACTCGCGACAACGTTGCTATCACTGCTGATGCTGTCATCTACTGGCGCATTCTCGATCTGGAGAAAGCTTACTACAAAGTGGAAAATCTCCAGGCAGCGATGGTGAATTTGGTGCTTACTCAAATTCGGGCAGAAATGGGCAAACTCGAACTAGATGAAACCTTTACCGCCCGTTCTCAAATCAACGAACTTCTACTGCGGGAATTGGACGAATCGACAGATCCTTGGGGTGTAAAAGTCACGCGAGTAGAACTGCGAGATATCGTTCCCTCCAAGGCGGTGCAGGAATCGATGGAATTGCAGATGTCAGCGGAACGTCGCAAGCGGGCAGCAATTCTCACTTCCGAAGGGGAAAGAGAATCTGCCATTAACTCTGCCAGAGGTAAAGCTGAGGCGCAAGTCCTTGATGCCGAAGCCCGCCAAAAATCCGCGATTCTGGAGGCGGAGGGTCAGCAAAAGACAATAATTCTTAAAGCCCAAGCAGAACGCCAGCAGCAAGTTCTTAAGGCACAAGCTACTGCTGAGGCGCTGCAAGTGATTTCCAAAACTTTGAAAACCGACCCCAATGCTCAAGAAGCACTCCAGTTCTTAATAGCCCAAAATTATATAGAGATGGGAACGGCTATCGGCAAGAGCGACAGCAGCAAAGTGATGTTTATGGACCCCCGCACCCTCCCGGCAACTTTAGAGGGAATTCGCTCTATCGTCGGCGATGGCAACAACTCTAACTTGCTCGATCTGAAGAATCAAGCTTAATCTAAGTGGGCTGGAGTTATCTTTGCGTTCGTAACTCCGCTCGTATCCTTCGCCAGACAGTAAAACCCAAAAGAAGGATGATACTGCCCGTAGTGGCAAGCATTACTGCAAAGGACATCCCTTGCATTCTCATAGCCACCCAGTTGGAAAACAAGGTAAATGCCCACAGTATTATCGAAGCGCTGCGTTGGGAGAATCCCCACGCTAGCAAGCGGTGGTGGAGGTGGTCTTTGCCAGGGGTGCTGAGGGGGTTTTTCCCGACCATCAGCCGCCGCACAACTACCTGGGTGGTGTCGATTACGGGCAATAGCAAGAATAGAGCGGTCGGAACTAAGGCAAACACGGTAGTGACTTTGAGGTTGCCTAAGATACTCGTGGCAGCCAAAACGTAGCCAAAAAAGTAGGCTCCGGCATCGCCCATGATGATATGGGAGGGGTGGAAGTTGTGCCGCAAAAAGCCTAGCGCAGACCCCCCTAAAGCGGCCAGAAGCAAAGTCGCCGCAGCACGGGTCTCAAACTGGGCTGAAACTGCTAAAAGGCTCATAGCGGTAATAAAGCTTACCCCTCCAACCAAGCCGTCCATCCCGTCCATTAGGTTAACGGCATTGGTGATTCCCACCACCCAGAGGATGGTGAGTAACATTGAGAGCATCGGGTCGATGGGAGTGCCGAAAGTGGCTTCGATGCCGTTGCCGCTAGCAATCAGCAAAAGTGCGGCGAGAATCTGGATGAACAAGCGAAACAGGGGTGGCAAGCCATACTGGTCGTCGATAAAGCCCACCAGTACGAGCATCGAGCCGCCCAGAAGGATGGTCAACACCTCAGCCAATACGTTTTCGATCACGATGGGCCTTAAGAGGCTAGCTAGTACGAGGGCGGCTACAACTCCGGCGTAGATGGCTAGTCCTCCGGCGTTGGGTAAGGGTTCCCGGTTAATCCGCCTAGCGTTGGGTTGGTCGGCCCAGCCTACCCGCAAAGCAAAAGAGCGTACTATGGGAATAAAGCGATAGGTAACAACCCAGGCCGACACAAAGGTGAACACCACCGCTAGCCATCCGGTACCTGTTGGGTTGGCAATGCCTAGTGACTGAAGGAAGCCGTACACATTTATCTCCCCGTTCAACTCTTAGTGGCAACGATCAAAATGAGCCTCAAAGTATATTAATTAGTCCTGACTAAATTGCGGTGTAATATCGTGATGAAAATGTGGGGGCATTATGCCCTTCTGCTACTCTACTCCTCTCCGACTCAGGACTCAGGACTTTTTAAAATCAGTAGGGGTGAGATTGCGATCGCAATTTTTTTGGTCATGGAGTTACGTTACTGGCGGTGTCGGCTAACTGGCAGCGATCGCACAGCCCAAAAAACTCTAAGGTGTGGTAAAAAATTTTGAACTGGTGCGACTGTTGCAGCTGAGTCTCTAGGTTGTGGACTGGGCATTCATTGATAGGTATCGACTCCCTACACTGCAAGCAGGTCAAGTGATGCTTGTCTTGCTTGGCAGAACTGTAGAGAGACTCGCCGCTAGCCAGCGTCCGCACCTGTACGACGCCTTCAAGTTTTAGAGATTCTAAGGCGCGGTAGACTGTTGCTAACCCCATGCTAGTATTGCGGTTGCGAAGTTCTACATAGATATCCTGAGCCGAAACAGATCGGTTTAGACTCTTGAGCAGGTTCAAAATATGCTCTTGGCTGCGGGTGCGTTGCTGGCTCTTCATGGTCTGCTGTGTTGTTAGAGTTCTTTAATCTTTTCAGGTTGTAGTCTAATGTTGTCTCTATTTCCAAGTTAACCTCACGCCCGCTTCGACTTCAGACCAGTCGAGATCTAAAATAGGACAGCTGGAGCATCTAAAGCATCACAAAATTAGGGGACGCCTGTGAATCGGAAATATCAGGCTCGAATTTACATTACTCTTCGCCCTTCCGTTCTCGACCCCGCTGGAACAGCTGTCCAGTCTGGGTTGAAGCACTTGGGATATGAGAATGTCGAGCAGGTGCGAATTGGCAAGTATATTGAGCTTATGCTTACGGCTGTTGATGACCAGACGGCACGGAAACAGCTAAACCGGATGTGCGACCAGATGTTGGCGAATCCTGTCATCGAAAATTATCATTTCGACTTACGCGAAGCCGAGGTAGTTTTACAGGCGGGGACATCCGTATGAAGTTTGGGGTTGTTGTTTTTCCGGGTTCTAATTGCGATCGCGATGTTGCCTATGTCACCCGCGATTTGCTTTTGCAGCCTACCCGTATGGTTTGGCATGAAGAAACGGAAATATCAGATCTAGATGTTGTGGTGATTCCGGGCGGCTTTAGCTATGGGGATTATCTACGGTGCGGCGCTCTCGCTCGTTTTTCCCCTGTGATGAAAGCTACTCTAGAACACGCAAATCAGGGCAAGTTTGTTTTAGGCATCTGCAATGGTTTTCAGGTGCTAACTGAGGCGGGATTGTTACCAGGGGCATTGGTACGAAATCGCGATTTGCATTTTATCTGCGATCGCCTCCCCGTTAAAGTTGAGCGCAATAATCTACCTTGGACGCAAGGTTACTCATCCGGACAAGTTATCTCTCTGCCAATTGCTCACGGTGAAGGTAGCTACTATGCCGATGCAGCTACTTTGGCACAGTTGGAAGATAACGGTCAAGTTTTGTTCCGCTATGAGGGTGAGAATCCCAACGGTTCTTTGAATAATATTGCAGGTATTTGCAATCTTCAAGGCAACGTTTTAGGAATGATGCCCCATCCAGAACGGGCATCAGATCCGATGTTAGGGGGCGCGGATGGGCTAGCGGTGTTTAAGGGATTGTTAGAGGCTGTAGCGTTAGTATAGGTTGGCAGAGCGATCGCTGATGATGCTATTAGATTTAATAGAACATTTTGAATTAGCGATCGCCCTTCAATCTGGCAATTTACTCAATACTTGTTACCATACTTTGAATAATATTTTTTTATTAAATTTGGGCAGCTTTGCAAATATTAGTTCAATATAGTAAGCCCTATAACTTTGTCCATAGTGGGAAATAATAAACTAGCAGTATTTTTGATAACTCCCAAGTATTGATTGGGGCGATAAATCTTCATTTCTTGGTTATCCTGCCGGATCAACCAACACAATTTAATTGAAGTTCAGATCCCCGACTTCTTAAAGAAGTCGGGGATCTCGCTTTCGCGAATTATTTAGGACTGCTATAAAAAGTAGCCGTCCGCTGCAATGCAATTTTCAGATTGTATCTGTGGTTCTTCTTATCAAATCATAAGATACTTGCAACAATCCGGAATTATAGGTTTTAACGTCTTTCAACTCAAGCACAGTCTCAAGAGTTGGATCGTTCACAATAAGTGGAATACCACTCCCTAGAATAATTGGGTGGATTGAGAGAATCAATTCATCGACAAAACCATGTTTCATTAAATAATGAATTATCTCCCCTCCCCCAACTAGCCAGATATCACCACCAGGAGATTGACGCAGTGAGTTGAGGAAGCCTTTCAAATCACCCCCAACAAATTTTACATTGTTGTCTTTTTCACCTTGCAGAGTTTTTGAGAAAACAAAACCTTCTTTACCTGCGTAGGGATATTCTCCAAAACCAAGCATCTGCTGATATGTCTTATTACCCATAATTACTGTATCAATTTGGGCAAAAAAATCCGTATAACCGTAGTCTTGGTCGGTGAACAGCCAATCTACGTCTCCCGATGTCCTTGCAATGTATCCGTCAACGCTAGAAGCAATGAACAAACGTATTTTTCTCATAGTTTCCTTATGAGGTAATTTCCTACTAAGCGCGTCAGTCTTACATACCCGATTTTTTAACTCTTGTGAAAAGTTAGCACGATTTCCTCTCTGCGGCTTCGCTGTTCCAGAGTTTTATTCACAACGCAAGTTAGTTGGCCTAGTTAAGTGCAACAGCAACAGGCTCTAACTTGGCAACTAATTTAACGTTAAATTCCTCTTCAAATACGCCTTTGTTGTAATCTAAACTCCAAAGTTCCAAAGCGCAATCATCCTCTAAATGAGCAGGTTGCAGGCGTAAATGCAGCGATCGCCGTTCTGGCGTAAACTCGCAATTTACGCCTGCGATCGCGCCAAGCTGTCTCCTATCCAACGCTACTGCTAATCGCAATATCGCGCTCAACTGGCTAACTATATGCCGATGAACTTTACTAGCTAGCTTGCTGTAGCTCTCATGCTTCTTTTTAGGGCTACTTTTGCGGTGATATCTGGCTAAATTTGCCATAACTTCGATATCTGTTTCCGTATATCCCAACAGTTCGCCGTTGCGAATCAAATAATAAGAATGCTTGTGGTGGGCGGAATGGCTTATATAATGTCCGCAGTTGTGCAAAATCGCCGCAGCCCACAACAATTCCCGTTCTTCTTCACTCCAATTGTGCAACACGCCCCTAGTTTGATCGAACAAGCTTAGGGCAAAATTTGCGACTCTATGGCTGTGTTCCAAATCTACGCCATATTTATGGGCTGTTTTAATAACGCTGCGCTGACGCACCTCAGTTTGATAACGCAATCTGTCTTCAATTAATCCGTGCGTTAGCATCCAGTCAACAATGACTCCTTCGCGGAGACTTCGTTCGCATACCGTCAACGAATCTAACCCCAGCAGCGCCATCGCTTCTTGCAAAATCAACGCACCAGCTAAGACAATTTCTGAACGTCTATCTGACATACCGGGAATGGCGGCGCGTTCTGAATTATTTAGCTTGCGTAAGCGATGAACCAACTCGCGCAGGTAGCTAAGACTCAACTGGTAGCCTGTAAGCGGACTGGGTACCGTTCCCAGTTGTTCTCGCGCCTGAATTATTGCTAAAGTCTCTATCGTGCCCGCAGTTCCCACTAAGCGAGGAGTTTCGCCCGGTTGCAGAGCAGCCCGCACTTCCTCAACTGCACGTTCTAGAGTTCCTTTAATATAAGCTTGCAAAAACTGGAATTCGGCGTTGCTGATGGGGTCGGTGGTGATGTACTCGCTGGTAAGTCGCACAGCGCCTATCTTAGTGCTGGTGAGCGATCGCGGTTCGTGGCTATCTCCCAAAATTAATTCTGTTGAGCCGCCACCAATGTCAATAATAATGTGGGATTGTCCGTCAAATTCCATCCCCGACAATACGCCGAGGTAAATCCGTCGTGCTTCTTCTTGTCCGGAGATCAGGTTGACAAGCAGACCCAACTCTGACTTGATGTATTTAATAAAGTCGCGTCCGTTGGGTGCTTCTCGCACTGCGCTGGTGGCGACGGCAATTATTTGTTCGGCTTTGAAACTCTTGGCGATTTCTTGACAGCGCCGCAGGGATGCGATCGCGCGTTCCATTACTGCGGCTTTCAGATCGCCAGTATCAGGATCGCGATCGCCTAACCTTACTGTGTCTTTCTCTCTAGCAACAATCGTAAAAGCAGGCAGATCCGGTTGAATCCGCACCACTACCATGTGAATCGAATTCGTACCAATGTCAATAGCTGCAAGAACGCGCTCTTGTTCCCCCATCTGAGGAACATTCACCAAACTATCCCCCGTTTGTGCGAGTAAATCAACCATTGTCTTTGTACCCAGCGCCACAACCGCATTGCACTATCTATGCATAACGATATCTTTAAAAGGTAGATATTTATGAACCTGTTTTTTTTAACTAACAACTACTCAAGAGTATGGTGACGACTCCACAACCACAATCTGAACCTACATGGCTGACTATTATTCGGCTTCTGCGGTGGGATAAGCCAGCAGGACGCCTAATTTTGATGATTCCAGCGCTGTGGGCTGTCTTTTTGGCTGCACGAGGTACGCCACCGCTACCGCTTGTCGGCGTTATTGTTTTGGGCACTTTAGCTACCAGTGCGGCTGGTTGCGTTGCGAATGACTTGTGGGACAGGAATATCGATCCGCAAGTAGAAAGAACGCGATCGCGCCCCCTCGCTTCTCGCGCTTTGTCGGTACGGACGGGAATTGTAGTAGGCTTGATAGCTTTAATCTGCGCTGGCGTTCTGGCGCTGTATCTCAATCAGCTAACTTTTTGGTTGTGCGTTGCAGCCGTTCCCGTTATTCTCTTCTATCCTTCAGCCAAGCGCGTGTTCCCAGTTCCGCAACTTGTACTGGCGATCGCGTGGGGTTTTGGCGTCTTAATTAGTTGGACTGCTGTAACTGCACGCCTTGAAGAACCTATGTGGATTTTGTGGGGTGCAACGGTATTCTGGACGCTAGGCTTTGATACCGTATATGCAATGAGCGATCGCGAAGATGATAAGCGAATTGGCATCAACTCCAGCGCTTTATTTTTTGGCAAGTATGCTGCCGAAGCTGTTGGCGTATTCTTCACTTGCACTGTAATTTTACTGGAGTGGTTGGCTATTGTTATGGATCTTAAGCTAGGCTTTTGGCTAGCACTAGCAATTGCAACTACAGCATGGCTTTGGCAATATAGCCGACTTAGCCAAAAAGATATTCCCAGACCTGTTTACGCTGAAACTTTTCGCCAAAATGTCTGGATTGGATTTGTTTTACTTGCTGGTATAATTATCGGTTGTTTACCTTAGTTCGTAGGGTGGGCATTTCCCACCTTGTTGCTGCTTGTCTCTACGCGATCGCGCCTGCAATTTGCTTCATTACGCGCAGGCATTTCCCACCTTGCTGCTGCTTGTCTCTACGCGATCGCGCCTGCAATTTGCTTCATCACCCGCAGCACTTCGTATAACTCGTTGTTACTGCGTTTTGATATTGTAAACTCGTCTGACAGTGCGTACTGCTTCTCCTGAGCCGTCAGCTTAATAAAAATATAGTGCTGCCCATTCGTCACCATTCCAAAAGTTGGCCTTTCCGAGTGCGGGTTTGCCATCATATAAGCTAGAGCCTGCGGTATGGCAAAGGAAGCAGTAAAACCATAACGCTTTGCCTCAATTACCACTACCCAGAATTGATTTTGCACAACCAGGGCATCAATGCGTCCTTGTAAAACTACATCTTCGTCTTCAAGCTCTACTTTTACCGATGCCTCTCCCTTAATCTTAAAAGGTGGATCGCACAGCTGCACCAGTTCCAGAAGGGGAGACAGCATAATAATGTTAATCGTACCTTCTGTTATAGCACCATCCGCTGCATGGTAAAGGTAGCGATTTTTCAACCCGTTTAGCGATTCTTTTTCTTGCTCTGTGAGTTCGGGCAAACCCTCAAACCATTCTCTAAAAAAGTGATTATCCGTACTTTGGCTCAGGTTTAATTTGTCGTGCGCCTCGTTTAGGCTAGTAATTGCTTCTGTAATCCCAACTGCTTGAACCATATCTTTTATTCTTGCTTTTACATCTGATTAAATTATTTTAAACTAAACTATACTTCAAGACACATATCATTTTTTAATACCGAGCGCTTTCAAACAATTTGTAATTCAATTTTATGGGAAAAATTATTATGGGTGTCATGGGGCCAGGAGCCAATGCATCAGAAACAGACTTACAAAATGCCTATCAACTCGGTCAACTTATCGCCCAAGAAGGATGGGTTTTGCTGACTGGTGGTAGAAATGCTGGTGTTATGGATGCAGCGAATAAGGGTGCAAAAGCTGCAAATGGTCTAACTGTTGGAATTCTGCCCAATAACGACACTAATAATATTTCCGAAGCCGTAGATATTGCTATTGTCACGGATATGGGAAACGCTCGGAATAATATTAACGTTCTTTCTTCTAATGTTGTCATTGCTTGTGGGATGGGTGCGGGAACTGCATCAGAAGTAGCACTCGCCCTGAAGGGAAATAAACAAGTTATTTTGTTAACTGACTCTGAAGAAAGCAAGCTGTTTTTCAGAAGTTTATCGGCAGATAATATTTTTATTGCTAAGACGGCAAAAGCTGCTATTAAAATTGTCAAAGAACTTTTAACCCATTAATATTCTCCTCGAAGGAAGTTAGTGGGTTGACAAAGTACGCTATTTACTGTAAAAAATGACCAGCCGCCAGCAGATTATCGGCTTTTGGCTGTGTCTCCAGTTTTAAGCTAAAATCCTATGGTTAAGTTTTGTTTCAAGCGCTGTTGGCGCGATCGCTGGTAAACCTTAATACCAGAAATGCTAAAGCGACGGTATTCGCTTTAAGCTAAGAAGCAATTAAGAGAGGATTTCACTCAATGGCATTTGAACTACCCCCTTTACCTTACGACCAAGACGCCCTAGAACCGTCGGGTATGTCGGCTCGCACGCTTGAATTCCATTACGGCAAGCACCACGCTACTTACGTCAACACCCTCAACAACCTAGTCAAAGACACGGAACTAGCTGATAAGTCGCTTGAGGAAATCATCAAAGCAACCTTCAAAGACCCATCCAAAGCGGGTGTGTTCAACAACGCCGCTCAGGTGTGGAACCATACCTTCTACTGGAACGGCATCAAGCCTAACGGCGGCGGTTCGCCCAGCGGTGAACTAGCTGACAAAATTAACGCCAGCTTTGGCAGTCTTGATAAATTCAAAGAAGAGTTCAAAAACGCTGGTGCGACTCAGTTTGGTAGCGGTTGGGCGTGGCTTATCAAAGACGGCGACACCCTGAAAGTCACCAAGACCCCGAACGCGGAGAACCCGCTTGCTCACGGTCAAAGCGCCTTACTGACTATGGATGTTTGGGAACACGCCTACTATCTGGACTACCAGAACAGCCGTCCCAACTTCATGCAGAACTATGTAGACCATCTAATTAACTGGGACTTCGTTGCTCAAAATTTAGCTAACGCTGCCTAAGCAACTGCCTGTAATCTTAAGAAGATAGGGTGGGAATTTCCCACCCTATCTTTTTTAGTAAAAGGCTTTAATTATGGATAGCAAAGAATTAGCGTATTATCTCGAAGCAACAGATAGCATCTCAAAACCTTGGTTGTTAGTGCAACTGCGTCTGAAAAAACTTGAAGAGAGCCGCAGTATGGTTTCGCCTGAAGAATATGCGAGCATCTTAGCTGATATTCACGAAGATTTGATGAATCTTGGTGAATGGTGGCAGGGTCGGGAAGAAGAAGTATTTTAAGAGAGCGAGGCGTTGCTTTATTGTAAGAATTGGTGACGCCTCCATTCCCCCAAAGCCATGGCTAAACATAAGAAGACTGCGACAGAACTTAATCTTAGAGATCCGCAATATTACATCAGCCGAGAAACAAGCTGGTTAGAGTTTAACAGCAGAGTTTTGCATGAAGCTATCGACCCCCGGACGCCCCTGCTGGAACGTCTCAAGTTCATGGCTATTTTCAGTTCCAACTTAGATGAATACTTCATGGTGCGAGTCGCCGCTTTGAAGGAACAGCTAGAAGCCAAAGTAAGTAAACTGACGGCGGATGGCCGGACGCCCGGCGAACAGCTTGAGATAATCAGCTCTCGTCTGCGTCCTTTAGTAATTCAACAGCATCAACACTTTGAGCAGGCATTGCGGCGGCAGTTGTCGGCTAAAGGCATCCACATTGTTGACTATGTGGACTTGAACCAAGAACAGCGAACTTACCTGCAAAACTATTTTGACCAGCAAATTTTTCCCGTACTAACTCCTCTGGCTATCGACCCCTCGCATCCTTTTCCCTATATTTCCAACCTCAGCTTAAATCTGGCTGTAGTGGTAAAGGAACCAGAAACGGGAGAAGAATTGTTTGCCCGCATTAAAGTACCTAAGACGCTGCCCCGGTTTATGGCGCTACCAGAGGAGTTGCGCCAGCAGTTTTACGATCGCCCCTGCGTTTGGACGGGGGTTCCGCTAGAACAGGCGATCGCTCATAATCTAGAATCCCTATTTCCAGGGATGAACATTCAAGAATATCACCCCTTCCGTATCACACGCGATACAGATTTGGAACTAGAAGAAGATGAAGCCGACGATTTGCTGCTAGCCATTGAGCAAGAACTGCGTAAACGCCGCATTGGTGGCTCTGTGGTACGGATGGAACTTCAAAGCTCAATGCCCGAAGCAGTGCGAGGAATGCTGATGCGGGAAATGGGAATTTCAGATAGGGAAGTCTACGAAATTGATGGTTTGTTGGGATTGGGAGATTTAATGTCCTTGATGGAATTGCCACTCCCAGAACTTAAAGACCCAGCTTGGACGCCTGGAATACCCCCGCGCCTTCGCCGGATGAACGATCCGGATGATGATGAGGGTGAAGATTTTTTTAGCCTAATCCGCCAGCGCGATTTGATGGTTCACCATCCCTATCATTCTTTTGTCGCAACGGTGCAGCGCTTCATTACCCAGGCGGCGCACGATGCAAAGGTGCTGGCAATTAAAATGACGCTATACCGCACCTCTGGTGACTCGCCTATTCTTAACGCCTTGATTGCGGCTGCTGCGAATGGCAAGCAGGTGGCGGTTTTGGTGGAACTAAAAGCCCGTTTTGATGAAGAAAATAATATCAACTGGGCGCGTAAGTTAGAACAAGCTGGAGTTCATGTGGTTTACGGTCTGGTGGGGCTAAAGACTCACACCAAAGTGGTTTTAGTGGTGCGTCGCGAAGATGACCGCATTCGTCGTTATGTCCATGTTGGGACTGGCAATTACAACCACAGGACAGCGCGAATTTATACAGATTTGGGCTTAATAAGCTGTCGCGAGGAACTAGGTGCAGATTTGACGGATTTGTTTAATTATTTGACTGGTTACTCGCGCCAGCGGTCTTATCGCAAGTTGTTGGTAGCACCTGTAAATATGCGCGATCGCTTCCTTGGATTGATCCACCGCGAAATCGATTGCGCCCACAACGGTCAACACGCCCGCATTGTCGCTAAAATGAATGCCCTTGTAGACCCCCAAATGATTGCAGCCCTCTACGAGGCGTCGCGGGCTGGCGTTCAAATTGATTTGATTATCAGGGGAATTTGCTGTCTGCGTCCAGGAGTGGAAGGCATCAGCGAAAATATCCGCGTTATGAGTATCGTGGGGCGCTTTTTAGAACACTCGCGTATTTACTATTTTCATAACGGAGGACAAGAAGAAGTTTATATTGGCAGCGCAGACTGGATGACACGCAATTTAGATCGGCGAGTCGAAGCGATCGCGCCTATTGAAGATCCAGAAATGTCCAAAGACCTCCAAGAAATACTCGGAGTTATGTTAGCCGATAACCGTCAATCCTGGGATTTACAACCCGATGGTCGCTACCTTCAACGGCGCCCCACTGAAGAGTCCCCCGAACAAAATGCTCAAAAAATATTGATGGAAATGGCTAATAGCTAATTGGTAATTGGGCATGGGGCATGGCAATCAACACTGGACAATGAATAATTATGAGCGCTGAAATTATTTGCGTTGGCACCGAACTGTTGCTGGGCGATATTCTCAATACCAATGCCCAATTTTTAGCCCAACAACTGGCAACTCTGGGAATCCCCCACTTCTATCAAACCGTAGTGGGAGATAATCCAGAGCGCATTAAGCAAGTTATTGACATTGCGCTTAACCGCAATTCGCAAATTCTCATCTTCACGGGCGGTCTTGGCCCTACCCCCGACGATCTTACAGTCGAGACTATTGCTGACTTTTTTGGCGTCGGTCTAGTTGAAAAACCAGAAATTATAGAAGACATCCTCCGCAAATACGCTTCTCGCGATCGCGAAATGACGCCCAGCAACCGCAAACAAGCCCTCATCCCTGAAGGAGCAGAAATTTTGCCCAATCCGGGGGGAACTGCCCCCGGTATCATCTGGCGGGTGGGGGGTGCAACTATTCTCACGTTTCCAGGCGTGCCGTCGGAAATGCAACGGATGTGGCAAGAAACGGCTGTTCCTTATCTTAAAAGCCAAGGCTGGGGTAAGGATATTATTTACAGTCGGTCGTTGAAGTTTTGGGGTATTGCGGAGTCTGCATTAGCTGAGAAAGTTGATGCGTTCTTGAATATGCAGAATCCAACTGTTGCGCCTTATGCCGGAATGGGCGAGGTGAGGTTGCGCGTTTCTGCTTTAGCTAAATCGGAAGAGGAAGCGCAGCAACTTATAGAACCTGTCGCGCAACAGTTGCAACAAATTGGGGGACTTAATTATTACGGTGCTGACGATGACACCCTCGCCTCTGTTGTTGGTAGTTTGTTGCAAGCGGAGGGTGAGACGCTTGCTGTAGCGGAGTCATGCACGGGTGGGGGTTTGGGTAGTATGTTGACGGCTGTTTCTGGTAGTTCTAATTACTTCTGGGGTGGGGTTATTTCTTATGACAATAAGGTGAAAATTTCCATGCTGGGCGTCAATCCGGAAGATTTAGCCCAATCTGGTGCTGTTAGCGAAACGGTTGCCAAACAAATGGCACAGGGGGTGCGATCGCGTCTCTCAACTACTTGGGGACTAAGTATCACTGGCATTGCTGGGCCTGGTGGCGGAAGCGAAACTAAGCCTGTGGGTCTAGTTTACATTGGCCTGGCGGGGCCGGATGACTATGTAGAAAGCGTGAAATATCAGTTAGGCCAACAGCGCGATCGCGCCTCGATTCGCTTGGTGGCTGCTTGTAACGCTCTCGACCAACTGCGGCGCAAGTTATTGGCAAGATCGTTATCCTCTCGCTAGTAAGAATTACTCAAAAATATACTCTTAGCAAGCAATTCCTCAATGTTTAAGAACATTTCTCCCTTGTCAATAGCGCAAGTATGAAAAAATTGTTAATTTTTAATTGATATGTTAAAAATCTGAAGCCTGGATTGGCGCAAACTCGTCTATAGAGAGAGTGGGATGCTCTTAATAGTTGTGCTAGGCTTAAAGTAAATACAAACTACCACGCGAAACTAAAGTTTCAAAGTGGTAATCGGATAGCAAAAAAGGCTTGTATAAAGCATCATATGCTATGCCCCGATTGGGGTGGGGCGTGTTATCCAGCACAAAAATATATGGTGCTTGTGAAAGCGCCATCGGCGCACGCAACCCCCCAAAAACCCTTGCCCATCTGTCAATTAAAATCCTGGTTGTATTGCAGGAGCCGTTGGTTCAATGGATGATTATATAGAGAAGGTACTGGAAAAGCTGAAAGAATGGGCACGCAAGCTCATAGAGACGTTGCTAGGGCCGGAGGCTGAACCAGAACCGGAACCGATACCAATACCAGTAAACGAGCGATCGCGCCAGCGCCGCTAACACAATTGAATTAATAGTAAAACTTTGCTTCAGCTAAGTATTTTGGTACTGCACGGGCCAAACATTAACCTGCTGGGAAAACGAGAACCAGGGGTGTATGGCACGGTGACTTTGGATGAAATTAATCGCCTGTTAGTAGAGGAAGCTCAAAAGCTACAGGCGAAGGTTTATCCCTTACAGTCGAACCATGAAGGCGTCTTAGTCGATGCAATACATGATGCTGCGGGCAAGCACCAGGGAATTTTGATAAATGCTGGGGCGTATACTCATACGAGCGTGGCTATAAGAGATGCGATCGCGGCTGTTAACATTCCCACTGTAGAAGTGCATCTGAGCAACATTTATCGCCGCGAAGAATTTAGACATCATTCCTATATTGCACCAATTGCGATAGGTCAAATCAGCGGTTTTGGCGCGGATAGTTACACTCTGGGATTGCAAGCGTTAATTAACCACCTGAGAAAGTTACAAGGATGAGTGGTTTATAGTTGTGATTTGCCATTTCCGGCTCTTACTTGGGAATTGCGATTAATTTGACCGTCGCTGTTAGGTGAGTTACCAAACATAACCGTATAAATCTCGGTAGGTATCTCAATTCCAGCTTGTTGCAAAGCTTCTTTAATCGCCTGATTGGCCAGCGATGTGGTCTTCATAAATTGCAAACGCTGGGAATTTACCCAAAAGCGCACTTCCAGGGTGACATTGCCAGTAGCCAGTTCCCGTACGAGGACTTCTGGTACTGGTTGTTCTTGGACGCCTTTAACCTTGACGACCGCATCGAGGATGATCTGTTGTGCGGTGGAAATGTCCGCAGCATAGGCAATACCAACGCTGACGGAACTGCGCCTATAAGGGAATGCGGTGTTATTTATGATGCTGGCTTGGAAGACATCTTGATTGGGGATGTAAACCTTGCGACCGTCGTATGTATTAATTGTTGTCGCCCGCAGTTGAATTTGGGTAATTGTGCCTTCGTATTCTTTGATTACAACTTGATCGCCCAGGCGGAAGGGTCGGGCAGCAAGTAAAATCATCCCAGAGATGTAGTTACTAAAAACATCTTTGAAACCAAAGCCGATAGCTACGCTGGTTAGCCCCAGCGCTCCCAACAAGGCTCCAAAGTCAAGTCCTAAGACTCCCAGCGCGACGACAGAACCAATCACCCAGACTCCGCCATAACCCAGTCGCGCCATGAGGATTTCGGTGCTGCGATCGCCTTCTGTTTGATGCGCCCATCGCAAGGCGACGTAACCGACGCCCTTGGCGAAGCTCCAAGTGAGAAAAATCACAACAATCGCCCCTAAAATTGAGGGCAACCTGCTGATGGTGTCCTCCACCAAATCGCTCACAGTAAGGTATAGCCGCTGTCCAACATCAAGGGCTAGAGACGGTTTGTTAAAAGCTCTATTTAATTGATCTGCCCACTTCTGGGCTAAAACTTCAACAGACATACCGAAGTCGCGGGCGTCCTGTTGGGTGACAGTCATCAAAACTCGATTATTTAGTTGTAGAGTGGCAATTTTGCGGGTATTGTCAAGTTTTACAGTAACTTCGCCTAAAGATTCAGGTTGCTCAATTAGGCTGGCAATGCGTCGATTGATGATTTGCGATCGCTCTAATGCACCAATTCCCGACAAGCTACCCACTTGAAATACTGGGCGTCCTCTGACGATAATATCGGCAAAATATTGTTCTTCTGAAGCAACTCTCAGCCGTGCTGTGTTCGGCTTTGGTTCGCTTAATGTATTCGGCTGCTGTGTAAACCCAGCGTTGGCGGTAGTGAATAAAATGCCGCTGATTACTAAACTGCCGAACCAATGTATTGCGTGCCGAGGTTTCATTTCTATTCCGAGGAACGATCCACCTTAGAATAAACCTACTAGCTGGTGTATGAGTTCTGGCTGTAGATAGGGAATTTTCTTCTGAATTTGTATAACAGAAGATTGGCGCGATCGCGCCAATCTATTTTTACCCCTATCGAGAGAAGTAATTTTCCGCCGCGTTAAGTATAGGGGCTTTTAATAATTTTTTTCACCACTTTACACTTAAATCTTAAATTAATATCTCTAAATAAATTTTTTCGTGATTAAGCAAGAGCAACAGTTTAATGTTTAAGCGGCAATTGGTAGTAGGTAGTAATTAAGGTGGGCATTGGCCGAACCATAAATGGTCAAAAGCCCTAAAACGCATAGCTTGTCTTTTTTTGGCATGACAGCCTACGTTCCTTCGCTCTGACTGAAAAGGCCTTTTATTTGCTGATTAGCCTGATTCTACCTATTACCAATTAGCCATTACCAAGCCTATTTTTCTTCTACATACATTGGAGGCTCTATTGCAAAATTATTAATCTGTCCAGCCTCATCAATGACATAGCCATCCGTAGTGTGAAGATCGGTCTCTTCTTCTTGGGCTTGGAAAGCCTCAAGTTGCTTTACGTTTTGGTCTACATCAACATTAGAGGGAATCAGCTCATCTGGGGCATTGACTCCAATTGTTTGTGCCAGTTGAACTCCAAAATGATTGTTTCCTGGCGCACCTCGTCCGGGTTCGGCTTCTCTGGGATCTTCTGGCAAAACTTGGTTTTCTTCGTTGGGCATAAAATTTAAGCTCCTTTTTCTTATGTAATGAAGGTAGCCCAGTTAGTATCGAACTTTGCTCTTTCTGCGGGATTAAATTGCTACTAGGGACAGGAAGAAATTTAGGAGAAAGGCAAGCATTTTTATTGGGTTGCAGCGATGGGGCGGGCAAACCCAACCGCTGCTTACTTAGAAAAGAGGCTTCTTAGACACTAAGGAATTGCAATTGCTTAAACATCTTTCCCTGGAAGTAGCGCACCCAAGAGGGATGCAGCTCCCAAAACCGCAGCAGCGATCGCGCCCCACTTGAACGGCGGATTCTTATCGAACCAGTCACTGATGGCTGGTATCTCCAAGTTGTTAAAATCTCCCTGAACTCTGTCGTAACCTTCGATAGGCTCGAACACATTGTTGGGCGCGTCTTCTGATTTCGGCTCGTCGGTGTGCTGTCCTGCGAAGCCGACAAGCATCAAAATACTATCTGCCAACGCTGGCGAAATCCGCTGTACTATATCGATAGCCTTGCCGACATCCCCGACAATAAAATCTCTCGTCGGGTTCTCGGCGACGTAGAGAATGGCGTCGGCGACAAGGCTCGGATCGTAGTAGGGTGGTACTCCAGTTGGCTTCACGCCTATCTTGGTGCGAACTTTATTGTAGTATGGCGTGTTAATCACCGAAGGCATTATGTTAGTGACGCTGATGGGCCATCCTTCATGTTGAAGTTCAAGGCGTAAGGCGTCGAGCATACCCTCAACGCCGTGCTTTGACGCAGAATAAGGGCTTTGGTAGGGTACTGAGCGTCTAGCTTCAACTGAGGAGATGTGGATCAGCGCCCCGCGTCCCTCACGCTTAAGATGGGGCAGTGCAGCCATTGCACCGTAAGCCTGTCCTGTTAGGTTAACGTCGATGACGCGCCTAAATTCTTCTGGGGTTATTTTGTCGAAGGTGGCGATTACTCCTGTAGCGGCGGCGTGTACCCAGGTATCGAGTCGCCCGTAAACTTCAACGGCTTTATCTGCGATCGCTTGTACTTGTTCAAAATTACTTACGTCCGCAATTACTGCGATCGCGTCGCCGCCAGCGCTGCGAATCTCGTTCACCAATGACTCTAGCGCCGACTGAGTGCGAGCGGCTACTACCACTTTCGCCCCCCGCGAAGCAAACTGCTTCGCCGTCTCCCGCCCGATTCCGCTGGATGCGCCAACGACGGCGACGACTTGCTGATTAATTGGCTTCAGTTGCATTGCTGCTGCTCCTTAAAGTACAGATGAAAAACTCTTGTGTTAACACCGCCACCCTCTTCCCTTAATGGCAAGAAGGGTACGGGAGGGGTTTTTAGATTTTGCCAGCTAGAATGTTAAGTTCTATTAACTAAATTAACAATCTTTAGCATTGTTCCATCAGTCTCAGGGTTGACAAATGCCTTTAGATGCGTATTTCTGGGGGTTCGGCTCGAATGCCCGCGCATAGTAAGAAAATGCCAGCGATCGCATCACACGGTATCGCAGGTTAGATGTGCAGGAGTCCTAAACTTTGGCAAAATTTGTAACAGCGCAATAAATTAATGAAAAATAAGCCATTTGAAACAAAAACACGTCATTCTGAACTGAGGCATAGGGGAGTTAAGAATCTCCGGTATGCTCTTTCAGGGCTGCGTAAATCCTGTTAATCCCATATAAAAAACCGATTTCATGGCTTCTATTGCCCGCAAGAATTTATTCGAGGATATTCCCCGCTTCCTGGTAGCTCAAGCGGGTATTATGTTTGCTGTCAGCTTGGTTACTATTCAGACTGGTATTTTGAACGGATTTAGTCGTTCCACCAGTCTATTAATTGATAACTCTGAAGCCGACATCTGGGTGTCATCAGCCGATATGGTTCACTTTGAGCTAACATTACCATTCCCGGTGCAGCGAGCCATCGAAGCTCAACGGGTAGAAGGCGTAGCGGGAGTAGAAGTGCTAATAGTCCAAGCAGCTATGTGGCGCGACCCGCAAGGTAAGATTGCACCTGTGAGGATAATTGGATTCAATCCAGCGGGACAATTATTTACACCAGGTAAGGTAATTAAAGGCAATTTGAGCGATTTGCAGCAGCCTTACACCGTGATGGTGGATAAATCTAACTTAAGTACGCTCAACGTACAAAAGATTGGTGATGTGGCTCAAGTTGGCTCGTTTCAGGGAGGCTTAGTTGCCCTCAACCAAGGCACGACATCCATTACATCAAGTACGTTTTTGTTTACTTCCTTGGAAAATGCCAATGCTTATGCAAATTCCCGTCTGACTTCTAGTTTGCAATGCAAGGTGCAAACGGGAGGAGATATACAGTGTACTAGCGCAACTGCAACTTTCCGCCCAACTGCTGAACCTTTACAGCCGTCTGCGCCTCCGCCGCAGAAGTTAACTCCAACGGATCTAATTACTTATGTGTTGGTGCAAGCAAAGTCTGGTGAAGATTTACAGCAACTAAAGCAGAAGTTAGAGACCGCCTTGCCAGGAACCCGCGCTTTTACTAAAGCTGAGATGTCTGAACAAACTCGGGCTTACTGGCTTAATAGAACCGGAGTTGGGTTTGTGCTGGGTTTGGGTGCGGCTGTGGGCGTTATTGTGGGTATGGTGATTGTCGGCCAGATCCTCTACGCTTCTGTCTCTGACCACCTTAAGGAGTTTGGAACACTCAAAGCAATGGGGGCGTCGGATTGGGTAATATACCGCGTGATTGTCGAGCAGTCGCTATGGATGGCGGTTCTCGGCTATGTTCCCAGTATGGCCCTGTGCTTGGGGTTGGGAGCTTGGACGTTTGCAACTAAGGGGATTTTGATTTTAATCACCCCCGGAACCGCCGCCGCAGTTTTGGGAGTCACGCTGGTAATGTGCGTTGGTTCTGCTATCTTTGCTATTCAACGGGTTACGAGGGTAGATCCAGCGATCGTGTTTAAGGCTTAGGTTAAGATTTATTAAAGTGTTGTAAATAATTACTAAGTTTTTAAACGACCTGATACACTAAACGCGGCGCTTCCAGCACAAAGCAGCAGGCAAAGAAACCGACTTTTGAAGAAGTTCTACTAGGAAATGTAATGGCTCTTTCTCAAAGCAACCGTATTGAATTTGCCAGCGTCCGGAGTCGGGCTGATTATAGTTATACAAGTCCGATGAATGGGAGGAATAGAGCGATCGCTGCGCTAGGCGTAAAGATGGTATATGAGTCTGGGGCAGGTAATTTCCAAGCGCTTAGAGGGATTGACTTGGAAATTCAGAGGGGTGATATTCAATTATTGATGGGGCCTTCTGGATCTGGCAAGACTACATTGCTATCAATTTTAGCGGGAATTCTAACGCCAACTGCTGGAAGCGTGTATTTACTGGGTGAAGAGATTACGAGTATGTCACGCAGTAAGTTAGCAAAGTTTCGATTAGAAAATATTGGCTTTATTTTTCAAGGATTTAACTTATTTCCGGCGCTGAGTGCAGCTGAAAATGTGGAAGTGGTGCTGAATATGAAGGGAATTCGGGGACGCGCCGCACGACATGAAGCACAGATTTTGTTAGAACAAGTTGGGTTGGGAAGTAAGGGAAAGAATTTACCGCGAGATTTGTCTGGCGGACAAAAACAACGAGTAGCGATCGCGCGTGCTTTAGCAGGAAGCCCTCAATTAATTATGGCAGATGAGCCGACTGCTGCATTAGATTCGCAATCGGGGCACGCGGTAATTGAGTTACTACGAAATTTAGCCAAAGAAGGCGGATGTACGGTGCTGATGGTAACGCACGACGCTCGAATTATGGATGTAGCCGATAAAATTTTGCACCTTGAAGATGGTGCATTGAAGAGATAAAGGATAGCGAAACTTATCTCGGCATTAGGCAGTTAGTAGCCCATCTATGCGTACTTCCTAGATTCAGCTTAGGAACGACTTAAGCCCCGTGAGCGTAATTAAACACAATTTGTTGTCTAGAAAACCTTAGTTTTAACCATGCTAGGTTTTGTTATGACTTGAAGGCACGTTATGCTTCCAAATCAGGTTCGCCTTGATGCCTTCATGTGGGGAATCAGGGATAGACTAGAAATTATTTAGAAGCTGATTGGACAAATTTATGGACGCGGCTACAATTACATTACCTCCTACTATCGAATTGAAAATCGACTTGACTCAAGAGCAATTTTTCCAGCTTTGTCAGGACAACCGCGATTATAGATTTGAGCGCACAGCGTCAGGAGAACTAATAATCATGCCACCTACAGGTAGCGAAACCGGGAATCGTAATATCGATTTATCGTATCAATTACAAGGCTGGAGCCGACACAACAATCTAGGGCTTGCTTTTGATTCTTCAAGTGGCTTCACTTTGCCGAATGGTGCGGAACGTTCCCCTGATGCGTCTTGGGTAAGACGAGAGCGTTGGGATGCTTTAACACCTGAAGAACAAAGTAGATTTGCTCCCCTGTGTCCTGATTTTGTAGTGGAGTTACGCTCTCGTACTGATTCGCTGGAAAAACTGCGGACGAAAATGCAAGAGTACATCAATAATGGTACTAAACTGGGTTGGTTGATAGATCGGAAAAACCAGCGAGTAGAAATTTATCGCCCCAATCAAGATGCCGAAATTATACCCAATCCTGCTAGTTTATCAGGTGAAGATGTGCTGCCTGGATTTCTGTTGGATTTAGCGTCAATTATGTAGTTAGGTTTAAGAGCGATCGCGTTTAATCTTTTTGTAAAGGGCGAAGGGTAATGTATGGTACAGATTTCAACTTGGAAAATATGCGTATCCTCGCCGATAAAATAAAGTTGTTTAGTTAAAAAATATAGATTAAAAGCGATCGCTCTCTACAAAATAAAGCGATCGCTCCTCCTATTAACAAATATTCAGTTAGTAGCTAATTCCCCGTTTTAGGCGCTCCAGTTAAAGCATAGATAGGGCTACCCATTTGCATCAGAACTGGTTGGGTTTTATTGCTCAACAACTTACCACCAAGAGCTAAAACCGCAAGCGAATCGTTTGCAGAGTCGGGCTTTGCTATCGTTTCCCGCAAATTTTTCAGCAATTCTTCAATCCAAATCTTGTCAGCCTCAGACGCCTTCTTACCCAGTTCCGTTAGTTGCCGTTCAGTCTGGACAACTAAAGATGCAGCCATTTTTCTAGCTTCAATTGGTTCGCTTAATTTTATATCTTCTTGGTAATACTTTTCCGCATCCTTCAACATTTGTTCAAGTTCTTTCTGCTCAACAAAGAGGCTATTAATCGTAAGCGATCGCTCTTGTTCCGTGGCTATATCCTTAGCCGAAACCGTTAGAATACCATTAGCATCAATCTCGAAAGTAACTTCGATTTGTGGCACACCCTTTGGAGCCGGAAAAATCCCGTTGAGGCGGAGAGTACCTAAGCTCTTATTGTCCTTTGCAAACAACCGCTCCCCTTGCAAAACGTGGATTTCTATACTCGTCTGCCCATCAGTTGCAGTAGAGAAAATTTCAGATTTTTTGGTAGGGATAATGCTATGGCGGGGAATCATAGTCGTCATAGCGCCATCTAAAGTTTCGATGCCTAATGACAGGTAAGTGTAATCCCACGAAACACAACAAAAGCTCGTCCAGCCATCACCCAGAACACTAGCTTGGATAGCTGCGCCGACTGATCCAACTTCGTCGGGATTAATGCTTTGATAGGGTTCTTTTCCTGTCAGCGATCGCACGAATTCTTTCACAGCCGGAATACGGGTGGAACCACCAACCAGTACGACTTCATCAATCGCGCTTTTGTCTATTCTTGCATCCCGAATTGCGTTTTCTATTTGGATGCGACAGCGTTCTATCAACTCCGAACACATTTTCTCAAATTGAGTTACAGTGAGGGTTGTGTCTATGTGCTTTGGGCCATCCTGAGTTGCAGTAATGAAGGGGAGGTTAATCTCTGCTTGGGTAACGCTGGAAAGCTCAATTTTTGCTTTTTCCGCAGCTTCAGTTAGCCGCTGCAAAGCTTGCTTATCATTCCGCAAATCAATGCCTTCAATGCGCTGGAATTCAGCAGCAAGCCAATCTACAATCTTTTTGTCGAAATCGTTGCCACCAAGGTAAGGTTCGCTGCTTGTAGCCAAGACTTCAAATACACCATCGCCAACGTCCAAGATGGTGACATCCAAAGTGCTACCACCAAGATCGAATACGAGAATGGTTTCGTTGCTTCTTCTTTCTAGTTCGTAGACGAGACAGGCAGCAGTTGGTTGGTTAATGATGCGGAGGACTTCCAAACCCGCCAGTTTGCCAGCATCTTTGGTGGCTTGTCGCTGGGAGTCGTTAAAGTAAGGAGGAACGGTAAGCACCACTTGGGTAACTTCTTCTCCCAAATATTTGTTGGCAGTGTCGGCAAGTTTACGCAGAATTTGGGCAGTAATTTCTTCTGGGGTAAATTCTTGGTCTAATATGGGACAGTTGAGTTTAACTCCTCCGTTGCTATCGGGCAAAACTTGGTACGAAACTTGTTCGGCTGCGTCGATAACTTCATCATATTTGCGCCCGATGAAGCGTTTAACTGAGTGGAAAGTGTTGTCAGGATTCATCAGTGCTTGGCGTTTAGCAATTTGACCAACCAAGCGATCGCCATTCCTCCCATAAGCCACAACACAAGGAGTTATGCTATATCCTTCAGCGTTAGCAATGACGGCAGGAGTTCTGTCTTTCATCACTGCAACACAGGCATTTGTCGCGCCTAAATCAATACCTATTACTTGAGCCACTGTATTCGCCTTTTGCAAATTTGGGTTTTAGGAAAAACCAACAAAATTAGTTTTGTCAATCTTGGCTTTTACCCTCTACCTTTGCCAGTGCGGGTGGCATCCCTATAACCGATCGGTTATCCCTAAGTGTTGTATTATTTTATAAATCTTTATACTTTGGCGGTAATCAGCCCGCAAAGCTATCTCAACTTTCGGCTTGGTGAACCAGCATTCCTCGCAGGCGTTTCACTTCAGCCAAAAGCAAGTCAACATCTGTCTCCGCTCCCAGATCTTTATCCATGTTGCTGGCATAAAGTTCCTGGAAATACTGAACTTTTTCTTTAGGAACCCGCTGAATATATATAACCTTGCTATTATTAGGAGAACGATCGTCTGGTTCTATGTGAGTAGAACCGCCGCTAGAGCCAACGGCTGCACCTTTAACTTCTTTTCTTCTCTCGTTCCGCTGACGGATAGCTTCTAAATGTTCATCTGTCATTTCTTCACCGATAAATATATTTAGACATGCGCTCGTATGTCCAATATCACAATATCAAAGGCTAAAACCCTTGTTCATCAATCAATAGTTTGAAGTTTAAGGCGACGAATTAACCCCATCACAATAAATGAGATTAGGGTTTTCGGTTGTTTTTGGATATAGCTTTTAAAACTTTAAATGGCGCAAGAAAGCGCAAAGATAGGGTTAACAAGGGCGCCCATTACCGCGCAGGTGTTGATAGTTGTACAAGGCGTAGGTGTTAAACATAGCTCCTACTAGGCTACAGGTGAAGCCAATAACTAGGCTTCCTTGTAGGGGACACCCACTACCGAAGACTGCGAGGAACTGCATAATCTGCGTTGCGGCAATTTGCGCGATCGCTTCTATGACGGGAATGTAAGTTAGTAGCGACAGGCTTGCCAACAAAGCGGCTATTAACACCATAGGGGCTGAAAAGCTCAGCAGGCTTGTCAGCAGTAGGGAACGGAGAAAGGTAGGAAAGAAAATCATGAGCAGGGCTGCACTAGAGAGAGGACTAAGAAAGGTCTGTGACAACAATCCTTGACAACTTCTACAATAGGCGCGATCGCTCCTCGTGGGTAAATATGTCAGAAATCTTAAAACAACATTAAGAATCTTGGTTAAAGTCCGTAACTATATCTCAGATTATTTTGCCCTTTTTAGAGCAGGGATTACTCAGATTTTACTGTTACCGTCCACATATAGCGCTTTTTTATTATATGCCTGCTATATATAGCGTTTAAAAATTTAAACTAGCCAACGCTAGGAAAGTTTACAGTTTCGAGGAAAATTCATTTTACTCAACTTTGTTACTGAATGGATATTAAGAGTAGTTACAACAATGTTGCAATAAAGGCAATACACGGGTATATGACGCTGCTCGAAGCAAAGCAGTAACAAACCGTTGGGCGCGATGATACTGCAACAGCACTCATCGAGTTCCTTGGGGATATTGCAGCGAACTAGCCATGCATTCAGCAAATGATATTTACGGAACAGGTTTTGCTGCCATCAAAATAGATAACGATGAGTTATGGATAAAAAGGCAATGTCTGAAACAACAGTTCGAGTTGTGGCTCGTGTTGTGGCACTTCCCGACAAAGTAGAACAAGTAAAATCCATTTTGCTCCACATAATTGAGCCGACGCGCCAAGAGCAAGGTTGTATCAGCTACGAACTTTTGCAGAATCAACAAGAGCCGAGGGATTTTACATTTGTTGAGGAGTGGGAGAATGATGCGTTATTACAGGTGCATCTTGCGTCAGCGCATATCCATGAGGCTGGTAAAAAACTCAACGGTTTAGTAGTAGGTGAACCAGACATTCGCATTTATCGGTTAATAAAATAAGCTGCGTTAAAAATACTTTTTTTCCGGATGACTTAGTACAAACTCTGTATCGGCTGGTAGCACCTTGAACAAAGACAGCCAAACCAACCTCACACGCCGATTTGACGCATAGCCATGTTGGGTGTGGGCTTTGGTGGGGTGGGCTAACCACATCTGTAAGGGAGAGCTGCCAAGGGTATGGACACGATATTTCAACTGCTGTTGAGCGAACTACAGCAGTCTACTCGTGTGAAAAAGCAGAACTGCCGGGACGTAGCAGAGCGTTTAGCTACAGAAGTTATGGAAATCTGCACTGGAAGCGATCGCATAATCGCTTCCGGTGAGATGGAAACTTGGGCAACTTTGCTAGCTCAGCATCGTTTACAGCAATGTTTGCGCTATTACAAATTGGGTTCTTGCCAAGGTCGGGTGCAATTAAATAACACTTTAGGCGGGCTTGTTTCTGTTTATTTCACTATCTGGCTAAGGCACTTGAGCGAACAAGCTCAACTAACAAGGCTCGAAGATTTTTTGCAGGGATTTTATATGGAGGCGTTAAACACCTTCCGGCAAGAAGCGCATTTGAGCAAAACCTATCATCCCCAAACTTTATTAGAACTAGCAGAATACATGAGCTTTACAGAGCGCTACGCCAAGCGCCGCATTCCTTTATTCAACGAACTTTTAGGGAATATATCACCCCAAGATATATCATCGCTTGAGACTCCAATGCCTGATTTTTGGATATTTAATCATCCAGAATTTGCCGAATATCATCAGCGCAGGCAAATATTGATCGTCCTGCGGGCGCAAACTTTTTTGCGAGAAGAAACTTAGCTCATAACATCTTAGATAAGTGAATTATTGTACCCAAGTGCCATAAGAATTTAGCGTAGTTAACAGGCATTTTTCAGTCGGAAACAAACTAAGAGGAAAATGGCATTGCTTGGGTAACTGGCACACTTTTGGCAAAAATGACTTTAGTGCCGATTGTGGAAATTTTGATGGCATTGTTGGAGCGATCGCTCTAAGTCTATAGCACCCGCCGTAAAGTTTGGGTTTTTGGGTTGACGATATTGGGTGCGTTCTCGAATGAGTCGTTAGCAGCTGTAGAGTTTAGGTAAGCTGGTTGAGGTACAGGTGCAGTAGCGAGTTGCCGCGCTTTATCTTTAATTGACTTGAGTACCAGACGCACAACCCAGGAAGAGAGGTGGGGATTTTCGTCTATTTCGACAATGAGAGCATCTAAATCGTTAATAACGGCTATCATTGGTAGGTTTATATCTTTTTGCATGACTTTGCGGCTCTCTGTAGACACATTTGTTCTTGTTCTATATTTTTAAAATAAAAAATTCTCATAAGCCTCGTGCCAGATGATGTGTCACTATATCAGGCGACAGGAAAATTAAGTCATCTATGCTTGTTGTCCTCTAAGGGGTAATATCGTTGCTAATGCTTTGGGGATAAGGATTTGAGCCGCTGGTGATAAGGTAGCGATCGCTATCGGAGAATTGATCGCAGTGGACAATTACGCAACCGTCACCCCAAGGAAAAAGGATACGCGATCGCTTCCCCCGCCGCCTTAGTTGACCAACTTACTTAGTTTTACCCAACAAAGTCCTTACCCATCTGCAACAGCAGGACTCCCTATAAACTTATGGTTGGTTAGAATTCAAAAATCCCCAATTAGTAGTGCAAAAGTCGGTTATCCTTTAGCCAGGTTTGGAGTCAGCATTACATAGTGAGCGAATTTAGTTCCAATTCCAGCTTAGGGTTATGGAGTCAGCGATTGCTGGCAGCGATGTTTTTGGGCGGGCAGGTACTCGTTCACATATTTTTGAAGCGCAAAATTCACCGCCGCAACACCCTTGACCAAATGGCATCAGTTGGCCCAGAATCGCTGAGCATTGCCCTAATAACTGCCGCTTTTGTGGGCATGGTCTTCACCATTCAAGTGGCGCGAGAGTTTCTTAACTTGGGTGCAGGTAATGCAGTAGGGGGCGTTCTGGCACTTTCATTAACCCGAGAACTCGCACCAGTCCTCACCGCCGTAGTTTTAGCTGGGCGAGTTGGTTCGGCGTTTGCTGCTGAAATCGGCACCATGCAGGTTACAGAGCAAATCGACGCCCTATATATACTCAGAACCGACCCAATTGATTACCTGGTCATTCCCCGCGTCATTGCTTGCTGCTTGATGCTGCCGATTTTAACAATTTTGTCGATTATTACAGGCATGCTGGGAGGGCTGTTGGTTTCTACAGCTTTATACAGTATTTCTCAAAACGTATTTCTCGATTCTGCCCGTAACTTCTTAGATGTCTGGGATTTATGTACCGCGGCGATTAAGGGTTTTTGCTTTGGGGCGTTGATTGCTGTAATTGGTTGTAGCTGGGGGTTAACAACAACAGGAGGAGCCAAGGGAGTTGGTCAATCAACCACTACTGCGGTCGTCACGTCTCTACTAGCGATCTTTATTGTCAACTTTTTCTTGACTTGGGCAATGTTTAACGGAACTGGCAGCGCTGTTCTCAAAGGTCTCTAATATGAGTTGTTAGTAGTTGAGCAAGTGTAGGGGTTGGTATGTGTAGAACCTTTACAATAAAAGAGTGAGAATAGTTTACCAAAAGGAATTGAAGGATCGTGGCTACTGCGGCGTCATCTTCTGCATCCCAAGGAACAATTGAGTTAAAACCCAGCTACACGCTGCCTTTAGCGTTGGCGATCGCAGCCATCCCGTTGCTGCTGGTGCAACCCTGGTTAAGTTTCGCGATCGGTGCTTTCGGTTTATTCCTCTTGTTCCAAGCGGCAACCATCCGCCTGCAATTCACAGAAACAGCATTGGATATCTACCGCTCTCAATCCTTAATTCGGCGCTTTCCTTACCAGGAATGGCAAAACTGGCGGATTTTTTGGCCTGTTGTGCCTATTCTGTTCTATTTTAAAGAAATCAACAGCATCCACTTCCTGCCAATTCTGTTCGACCCAAAAACTCTACAAACCTGCTTAGAGCAACGCTGTCCCAAGATATAGTGCAGAGTTGTAGAGAGGCAATAAATTGCGTCTTGAGTGTTGAGTGCTGAGTGGTTAGCTGTTAGTTGTTAGTTGTTAGTTATTAAATGAATTCAGACGAACACCAAAACCAAGATCGGCAGCCAGAGCAAGAGCCACCTGTTGAGGCATCCCAAAATTTAGAGGAGCCACTTGCTGCCATTGAACCAGCGGCAGAGCTAAATATCAACCAAACAACCGACATAGAAACTACTGATGCCACCGTTGAACCGACTGCAATAGAACCAGCAGCCGAGGAAGATGAGAATGCGGTAGCTGAGTTAGAGCAAGTAGTGGCTGAAATACAGCATCAAGAGCAGGCATCACAACAGGAAGCCGAATTAGAGCAGCGCGTGGCAGAACTACAGCGCCAAGAGCAAGCGTTGAGGCAAGAAATCGCCACACTCCAAGCTGCCCAAGCTAAAATGCTGCAAGAGCAGTTGACTCAAACCCAAGCGGCTATGGGACGTTTGGTGCAAGAAGCTTTGAGCGATATGGAGCAACGCAAGCAAGCGCTCCAAATTGCTGTAGAACAACTGGAACGGCGCCGGGAACGCATCCGCGATGAAATGAAGCGGACTTTTGCCGGAACTTCCCAAGAGCTGGCGATTCGAGTCCAGGGTTTTAAAGATTATCTAGTCGGTAGCTTGCAAGATTTGGCCGCTTCAGCCGAACAGTTGGATCTGGTAAAAGTGCCCGAACCCCAACAAAAGCCTGTAGTGGAGGAAGCTCCGCCACCGACTAAGCAGCAGATTCAGCCTAAATTCGCAGAACAGGGGTTTCAATCGACGGCGAAGCAAATTCGCGGTTTACTGGACCAATATCGTTCGCGTCCTGATTATTACGGCCCCCCTTGGCAACTCCGACGCACGTTTGAACCAGTCCACGCGGAGCGAGTCTCTAACTGGTTTTTCACCCAAGGGGGTCGCGGAGCGTTGCGAACGATGGGCAGCCGCTTGCAAAATATCTTGATCAGTTCTGCTGTTATCTCGGTTTTATCGACGCTGTATGGCGATCGCGTCCGCGCTCTCATCCTCGCTAATTCCCCAGAACGCCTGGGCGAATGGCGGCGCGGTTTGCAAGATTGTCTGGGTATTTCCCGCAGCGAGTTTGGCCCAGATCGCGGTGTTGTCTTGTTCGAGTCGGCGGAAGCTCTGGTGTTAAAAGCAGACCGACTGGTAACCGAAGGCGATTTGCCGCTAATTATCATTGACGAGACAGAAGACAAAATCAGCCTGTCCTTGCTGCAATTTCCTATGTGGTTAGCTTTTGCCCCCGATCCTCAGCAAATGGCCGCAGCTGAAAGGTTCAATAGTAGTAATTGGTAATTGGGCATTGGGAATTGTATGTTTTACGATTCCCATTCGCCATTTCCTATTGGCCTTTACCAATTACGCATTCTCTATTACCTATTACCCATGAACAAAAGTGTAGAGCTAACTTTAATAACTGGGGCATTATTAATAACAGCCTATCTGCTAGGCTCCTTTCCCACTGGTTATCTTGCAGGACGAATGCTCAAGGGCATTGATATTCGGGCTGAGGGTTCTGGCTCCACTGGTGCAACTAATGTGCTGAGAACGTTGGGGAAAGGGCCAGCCGTAGTGGTTTTACTGGTTGATTTGCTCAAAGGTGTAGGCGCGATCGCCCTCGTTAACGCTTTCTATACTTTTGCCCCAACTCCCATTCTGCCTGCTTCGTGGCAACCCTGGCTTGTAGCGGGAGCGGCATTTGCCGCGCTACTAGGTCACAGTAAATCAATTTGGCTTAACTTCAGCGGCGGTAAATCTGTAGCTACAGGTTTGGGAGTCTTGCTGGCAATGTCTTTACCTGTAGGCTTGGGAACGTTGGGAGTTTTTAGTTTATTTCTGGCAATTTCCCGGATTGTCTCGCTTAGTTCTATTGCAGGAGCGATCGCAGTCTCGCTGCTGATGATTTTCCTCAAACAACCGCTGCCTTACCTAATATTTGCGATCGCTGCTGGCAGCTACGTTATTTGGCGTCACCGCACCAACATCCAACGCCTGCTCGCCGGAACTGAACCGCAACTGGGACAAAAACTAGCACAACAAGAAGAGTCGCAAGTCACCAGTTAAATATTTTAAATTGGTGGGCATTGCCCACCAAACTAGCTGCCAAGCTCCTTAGATCGCTTTGACGCAGCTACAACCCCCTCAATCAGGGCAGATCGCAAACCCGCACGTTCCATCTGGGCAATTCCGGCAATAGTCGTACCGCCTGGACTCGTCACGCGGTCTTTGAGTTCGGCTGGGTGCATACCAGATTCATGCAATAACTGAGCAGTGCCCAAGACTGTTTGCAAAGCTAACTTATAAGCGATCGCTCTGGGCAACCCAGCACATACTCCGCCATCTGTCAATGCTTCGATTGCGATCGCTACATATCCTGGCCCCGATCCCGAAAGTCCAGTTACAGCATCCATCAGGCTTTCCGACACTTCAACAACTTCGCCGACGGCTTGGAATATTTCCTTTGCCTGTTGCAGATGGCTGGGTTGGACGTGTGTCCCTGGAGCGATCGCAGTAATTCCAGCCCCAACTGTTGCCGGAGTATTCGGCATCGCCCTAATAGCAGGCTGTGAGCCAAAAGCAGATTCCAACTGGCTTAACGCAACACCAGCCAAAATAGAAATTACCAGTTGTCCTGGTCGGACATCAGAAAGAGAACTGACAACCGCATCAAATACCTGGGGTTTAATAGCCAACAACAGCACCTCACTTGCTGCTGCCAAAGCTCGGTTGTCATCTGTCACCCCAACGCCGTATTTATGCGCCAAAAACTCCCGCCGTGCAGGCAAGGGATCGCTAACCAATACGGCGTCAGGTTTATAGACCTGCTTTGCAATTAGGCGAGATAAGAGCGCTTCTCCCATTACCCCGCCACCAATCATGCCCAACTGTACAGACAACACGGCCCCCGTCTTTTAAAAAAATTTTGGATTTTGGATTTTAGATTTTGGATTTCGGCCAATCTAAAATCTAAAATCTAAAATCATTACTGAGCCATCCGCGTCGGTTCAGGAGTCCACGCGGGAGCGGGAGCAGCTGGACGGGTTGTGCGGGGTTGCGCTGTAGCCTGGGTAACTTCGTGAACAACGCCAGACTGCGTACTCACCTGAACGCAACTGGGGGTAAATAAGAATATACTTTCGCCAATTCGCTCTTGGTGGCCATCAATAGCGTATGTCCCACCTGCGACAAAATCTACAGCCCGTTGCGCCTGATCCGGGTCCATAATCGTCAGATTCAAAACTACTGACTTGCGTTCGCGCAATGCTTGAATCGCTTGGGGCATTTCTTCAAACGAACGCGGCTCCATTACGATCACTTCTGAAACGCCGTTGACAGCTCCGGGCATACCGATCACGTTATTCATTGGTTTTGTCCCCACTCCTACTTCTGGTGTAACAGCTGTGCGCTCCCGATTGCGGCGGCTTCTACGTTCTTCCTCCGCTGCTGATGGTTGTTGTTGGGGAGGTTCTTCCTGATAGGGAGGTTGGTAGGTTTCGGGTTCTTCTTCGTACTCGTACTCGTATTCTACTGGTTCGTTGAGACCAACGAAATCTCGTAGCTTGGAAAAAATACTGTTCACGGCTCACGCTCCATAAAATTCATACAACACGCGCGGCAAACGCTCGGATACTTAAGGACAACAATACTAATATATAGTCGCCCTGCAATATATTAGCTTATGCCTTTTTTCTCACCAGCCCTCGCCGGGGTAGATTGTGTTTCATGTTGCCCGTTCTCCAAAAATAATTGTTCCTAGTCTAACCATGGTCGCACCCGCTTGAAGGGCTAAAGAATAATCTGCTGACATTCCCATAGATAGCTGCTGCATTTGAATATTAGACCACTTTTGCTGTCTAATTTTCTCAGCCAATTCGCGGGTACTTTCAAACACTGCTAGAGCTTCTGAACTATCAAGGCCGAGGGGTAAAATTGTCATCAAACCTTGAATTTGCAGATTGTAGCATTCATTGAGGGCTGGTAAATCTGCAAGTAGGTCGGGGACTGTCCAACCATACTTATTAGGATCGGGCACAAGTTTGACTTGAAGACAGACAGAGGGCGAGACAGCCAGTTCGCTAGCCAACTGATTTAAGCGTTGGGCTAGGTCTAAGCTGTCGAGTGCGTGAATCCACTGGAAGTGTTCTAGGGCTTTTTTGGCTTTATTACTTTGGAGATGCCCAATTAGATGCCAAGTGATGTCAGGCAAATCTTGTAGTTGGGCTTGTTTGGTTTGTGCTTCTTGAATCCGACTTTCGCCAAAATCGCGTACCCCAGCTGCATAAGCTTCTCGCATGGCGTTAAGGGACGCCTGCTTGGTAACGGCAATTAGTCGAACGGATGGGGGTAGAGATTGACGAATTTGGGCAATGCGCTGTGCTATCGTTCCGGTCATTTTACACTTGTGACGAGTGTGGGACTAGGGGGCGATGAACGCTGGATGATTAATTAATCATTCATCATTAAGCGGCAGAAAGAATTACACTAATTAACCCCTACGCATTGGGACAAGGCGCGATCGCGCTTTTATTGAAACGTTTGCTGATAAACGGCTTGAAGTTGTTCGTACTCCTGAGATTGACCAGTGCGGCGCAGCAAGCGGATGCGGTTTTCCACCATAAGGCGTGCATCGCTACGACCGATTGGTTCAAATTTGAAGCCCGTGCCTGCCGTCGTCACTAAAAAAAAGAGACGCTGGGCATACAGGGTGGTAAATAACTCCTGGCTGTCTTCCAGCACGCAGACTCTGTAAAGCAAGCCAAATGTTGGGTGATTTAAATAGGTTTCGCTCATTAACATCCACACAAGTAATGCCCATTCCTCGCTGGAGGATTGGGAAGAGTCACCGCAAGTAATGCCCATCCCCCGCTGGGGGATGGGGAAGAGCCGCCTTTATCTGCGGCATCCCGCGATAATGCATCCACATAATATGCGAATGCAACAGCCACTTTACTTCAGAAACTCAGGGGGCTGACTCAGGTAAAACTATGCAGATAATAGCTCGATTCTGGCTCCACAGGGATAATGCGGCTGCACAGATTATTCTATCCCTAATAGGGATTAATCCACGAAACACTGCGTTTGAAAAAGTTAATCATAATATTTAATGGTTAGCATACCATGGCTTAAAAAAATAGTTGGACGTTCTCTTGACGAGAACTGCTATAGCAATCTTAAAAGTTAAGCGAACTTTCTGTGGAACTTTCGCAGTTCGTTCTATCAGTTTGTTTGACAAATCTGCATAGGAATAGTAAGCATCTGTAAATACGATTATTGCGGAGTAGTTGAAGGTAAGCAAACCAGCAAGGCAGTAGCGACACAATAATCGCGATCGTGGCTGAGACTCAACTGCCAGTGGCACTCTCCCCACGCAGATGCAATATCCGCAGCAGCGCCGTAAAGATACACAGAGGGCGCACCGCTGATATGGCGTCTAATCTCGATATCGGTGTAGCGAACTCCCGCAAATCCAGTCCCTAGCGCTTTGGCAACGGCTTCTTTAGCTGCCCAGCGCCCAGCCAGATAATTTATAGAAAGGCGGAGTGGGGATGAAATAATTTTGTCGGGGAGCAAGTTTTGCTTGCGATCGCCTCTAGCATGAGCGTACTCGCAATCGTGTTGTTCAGTTGGGGTATAGACGCGCTGCAAGAAGCGATCGCCAAACCGATCTAAAGTCGCTTGAATCCGAGGAATATAAACGATATCAGTTCCCAGTTGAATCATCTGGTAATTGGGCATTGGGGATTGGACGAAAACTAACTTAAAACCTACAACTTAAAACTGCTAAGTGCTGCAAGTTGTGCTTGAGCTTTGTGGAGAGACTCGTGCCATTCTCGGTTGGGGTCGCTATCGGCAACAATTCCGGCTCCGACTTGACCCCATACAGTAGCACCGCTGTCACTATTGGTAAACAAAAGGGTGCGGATCAAGATATTCAAATCTAAGTTACCCCGAAGATCGAGATAGCCGCAGGAGCCATAGAACAAGTTGCGACGCACGGGTTCTAGTTCTTCAATAATTTCCATACAGCGGACTTTAGGGCAGCCAGTAATAGTGCCGCCGGGGAAGAGGGCGCGGATCAGGTCGATTTCGTCGCACTCCGGGCGTAAAGTGCCCTTAACGTTGCTGACGAGGTGCATGACATGGCTGTAACGCTCGATGGTAAATAGTTCATTTGCCGTGACAGAACCCCACTGGCAGACTCGCCCTAAGTCATTACGCTCTAAATCGACGAGCATGATATGTTCGGCTATTTCTTTGGTATTGGCAATCAAGTCACTAGCTTGCTGGGCATCAGTTTCTGGGGTAGTGCCGCGCGATCGCGTCCCGGCAATTGGTCGCGTCTGTGCCTGTTGGTTTTGCAGCTGTACCAGTCGTTCAGGCGAACAGCTAATGACTGCTCCCCAAGGTGTCTGCCAATAACTCGCGAAGGGGGAAGGATTAATTTGCTGCAAAGCTTGATAAATATCCCAGCTTGAGGCTGTGGTGTCTGCGGCAAACCGTAGGGATAAATTCGTCTGAAAGATATCGCCTGCTTGGATATATTTCTGCGCTTGCCTCACGGCGCTTTCATAGCCAATTTGGGATGTGAAGAAATGCGGAGGCTGAGATTTTGGATTTTGGATTTTGCTCGTTCCCATACTCTGCTTGGGAATGATATTTTGCGGCTCTAGCTGTTGTTGTAACTGGTCTAGTTGATCTGGATGGGTGGCTGCAAGCCATAGGGTTTGCTCGCAAAAATCTAATACGGCAAAACACTCTGGTTCGTACCAGTAAGCAACGGGGAAGGGTAGCGGATCTGGTTTTAATTTGGGAAGTCGTTCAATTTCCCAGGCGGTGTCGTACCCCAGCCATCCCAGCCAGCCTCCGGTGAAGGGAAAGTCAAAAGTAAAAGGTGAAGAGTCAAAAGAATTACTTTTTCCTTCTTTTGAGCGTTGGAGCAATTGGCGCAGGAAGGGAAAAATTTCCCCTACTGCTGGAGTCCACATTTGCGGGATGCCATCTAATATTCGGGGGGAACCAGCGCAAATGGAGTAACGAGCCAGGTTGCTGCTTTCTGACGGTGTAGGGTAAGGACTTTCTAGGAGAGTAGCGATCGCGTTAGGTTTGAGAAATAGGGCGGCGAAAACTTCAGATCCGGTGCGATGTTCTAGGGGGAGCGATCGCCAATGCCAAGTTTGTAGCGCTTTCATAACCCTGGAGTTTGATCTCCACCCCAGAGCGATCGCGCTCCCCACAGCACGGCCAAACTCACCAAGGCCATCCAGTCAGCATTTTTAAGGCGTAACTGATACCACTGCACCCGATGCTCGTTAGGACTTGTAAATCCGCGCACCTGCATCGCATTAGCCATTTGCTCGGCTCTTAATAATAAGTTTTGCAACAGTCGTTCAGCGACTATCAACCAAACTTGAAGACTTTTGCGAAAGCCTAGTTTTTTCCAGTTGATTGCCCGCGTCCACACAGAACGAACTAGATTTTGTACTTCTTCCAGCACTAGGGGAATGAACCGCAGCGATAAAGTTAATGTCAAGACAATTTCTGTTACTGGCACGTTAAATCGTCGCAGCGGTCGCATCAAGCTTTCTAGCCCGGCTGTAATTTCTTCTGGAGCAGTTGTTAGTAAGTAGAGGTTGGTGCTGTAAATCAGGGTAAACAGCAAAGTGCTGAAGCTAACTGCCATATCTAGGGATTTGCGAGTTATCTTGAGCGGTCCCTGATGTATGAGAACGTAGGAATATTTTTGAGTTTTTGAAGGCTCATTCGCGGCGGTTGTAGAGGCAGAATTTACAGCATCTGAGCCTTGATTTGCAGGGCTGGCTGTAGCTTCTAACTGCCTTGTTTCGCCCTTATTTTCGCTACCATCAGTTGGGGATTGGGGAAATGTTAATTCTGACGAGGGTAGGCGTGGCTGATGCTCTGCTTGCATTCCGTCGGGGGCGATCGCTGTCAGGACTAGGACGAAAAATGCTAGCATTAGCAGCCAACCCATTTGCTGACGCCACACGCGCAACGGTATAGAGGCACTCAAAGTAATAAGAACTAGCACAGCCGCAAGTACGAGGCGCCAAACGGGATTGGCTAAGACGGGGGTTGCTAAAAAGCTCATCAACCAGGCAAATTTTACTCTGGGGTCGAGGTGATGCAGCCAAGTTATGGGTTGTTCGAGATAAAGTCCTAGTGGCAGCGATCGCAGCAGATCCATATGGCGATTTTAGATTTTAGATTTTGGATTGGGGTGAACGATTTTAGATTTTGGCTTGGAAGTTCACTATTCAACCCTTTGGGCTATTAGAATTGGCGAGCAATGCTTTAATCCCAAATCCATAATCTAGACTCCTTCCTTGGCACAGCCTTTCATAATTCACTATTATCAGAGTCGCAGAACTCCGACAAGACAAAATCCGAAAGCAAAAAGGCAAAATAAACTCAAAAGCTTGATTTGTTATTTTGCCTTTTTACTTTTTACTTTTGCCTTTATTATTTGACGCGAGTGGCTCTGTTTCTGGTTCCGCCTTCAACTTCGCGCACCTTTTTACCGCGCCACAGCAAGCGAACTGGGGTTCCACTAAAGCCTAGCTGCTGTCTAAATTGACGTTCTATGTAGCGGCGGTAGTTATCGTTGAAGCGCTTGGGTTCGTTGACAAAGAGAGCGATCGCGGGGGGTTGGCTGCTTACCTGAGTTCCGTAGTATATTTTCCCCTGACGCCCTTGACGGGTAGCGGGTGGCGATCTCCATGCAACTGCTTCTTCTATGACTTCATTAATCACAGAAGTTGTAACGCGGCGTTTGTGTTGTTCTGCTGCTGTATTCACCAATTCCAGAATTTTTTCAACTCGCTGTCCGGTCATGGCGCTAACAAAAATTGTCTCTGCCCAATCGACAAAATGCATCCGGTCTTTTACGAGCTTTTCGTGGTCATAAATTGTATAGGAATCCTTTTCAACAGCATCCCATTTGTTAACGACAATTACGCAGGCGCGACCTTCTTCTTCAATTCGTCCAGCTAATTTTTGGTCTTGTTCTGTAACGCCATCCAGGGCATCTAATACCAGTAACACTACATTAGCGCGGCGTATAGCTTTGAAGGCGCGATTGATGCCGAAGAATTCTGGGCCGTAGTCAACGTTTTTCTTTTTGCGTATCCCGGCGGTGTCGATCAGGCGGTAGGTTTTGCCATCGCGTTCGATAACGGTATCAATGGCATCGCGGGTAGTTCCAGAGATTGGGCTGACAATAGCTCGATTGTTGCCAACGAAGGCGTTTAATAAGCTAGATTTGCCTACGTTTGGGCGTCCGACAATAGCGATTTTAATTTCGTCTATTTCGTCTATTTCGCCTGCGGGTGGCAAGAAGGTTACGAGTTCATCTAGTAACTCGCCAGTACCGTTACCGTGAATTCCCGAAATAGGGAAAGGTTCGCCTAATCCTAATTCCCAAAATTGAGCAGCTTGAGCTAAACCTTGTTCTGGCGATTCGCATTTATTGACTCCCACCAGTACAGGTACGGTTTGTTGACGCAACCACTCGGCGATCGCTTCATCTGATGCGTTTGGCCCTGTTTGTCCGTCTACAACAAATATGGCTGCACTTGCTTCTGATAGTGCTAATTTCGCCTGTTCGCGAATCTGGGGTAAAAATTCAGTGTCATCATTAAACACTAAGCCGCCAGTATCAACGACGACGAACTCGCGATCGTTCCAAAATGCTGGTCGATAAGTGCGATCGCGTGTCACGCCTGGTTCGTCGTGAACAATGGCATCTTGTACATCGCACAGGCGATTGACTATGGTAGATTTGCCCACATTAGGGCGTCCGATAATAGCAACAATAGGAAGAGGCATAGTTTGGATGCTGTAAGACAGCTATAGGCATTGAGTCTCTAACCTTACCATTGTAGCTAGACGTAATCTTAATAAGATGAAAAACTCAGTAGATGTCATCGTTATTGGTGCTGGGCACAACGGACTTGTGGCGGCGTTACTGCTGGCGCGTCATGGTCTGGATGTTCTGGTAGTTGAAGAAAAGGATATTATCGGTGGTGCTTGTCGCACCGAACAGCCGTTTGGCAAAGCGCCAAATCTGGGTACTTCAACTGGTGCTTATTTGCTGGGGTTGATGCCTCCAGAGCTTATTAAGATTTTAGATATAAATATTCCGCTGATTAGGAGAGATCCGCACTATTTTTTACCGACGACCGATCGGCGTTATCTACTATTTGGTTCAAATACTGAGGAGATGCAGCGCCAGTTTACTTCGTTTTTTTCGGATTCTGATTGGAAGGCGGATCGGGCGCTACAGGATGAAATTGCTCAACTGCGAGAGGATATTGCACCAACTTGGCTTGATGAACCGCTTTCTATTGAGGATACGGCAGAGCGATACGTGCGAAAAGAGTTGCGCGGAGTGTTTGTGAATCTTTGCCGCAATTCGGTGGGGGAATATCTTGACAGGTTTGGTTTCAAGAGTGACCTTGTGAAGGCGATGTATGCGGTTACGGATGGTTTTTCTGGGCTGTACGGAACTTGGGATACTCCTGGTACGGGGATGAATTTTCTCATCCACAATATGTGTCGGCTACCTGGTAGTGATGGCACTTGGATGGTTGTTAAGGGTGGAATGGGGACGGTTACAAGTTGTCTGGCGGATGCTGCGAGAAAGGCGGGGGCGCGAATTGAGACTGGGCGCGGGGTGATGAAGGTTTTAGTAGAGGATGGTGTTAGTAGGGGAATTGTTTTTAAGGATGGTAGTGAGTTAAAGGCTACAACTATTGTTGTTAATGCTGACCCGTTTCGGATGCGCGATTTGATTGGCGATCGCAATTTGCCTGCTGATTATAATAAGCGGCTGGATGGGTATAAGAAGGATGGTTCGACTTTTAAAATTAATTTGTGTTTGAAGGGGTTGCCGAAGTTTAGTTGTTTGCCTGAAGATTGCGGGCAGTATGGGACGACGATTCATTTGCTACCTGATGAAGATGAGGTTATGTCTGTTTTGGGTAGCACTTTTGCTGATGTGCAGGCGGGAAGATTGCCTAAGTTTCCAGCTATTGAATGGTACATTCATACAACTGTGGATCGGTCTTTACAGGATGCGGAGGGACACCACAATTCGGCGCTATTTGTGCAGTGGGTTCCCTATGAGTTGGAGGGGACGAGTTGGGAGGTTGAGGAGGATGGTTATGTTAGGCATTTATTGTCGATATGCGATCGCTTTGCCCCCGGTACGTCTAATTTAGTTGAGGATGTGTTTGCGTTGCATCCGCAGAAAATTGAGCAGCATTTTGGGCTGACGCGGGGACATATCCATCACGTTGATAATTCTTTTGGTTTTGCTGATAGGTTGCCTTATCGTACTCCGATTGAGGGTGTGTATTCGGCGAGTGCTGGTTGTCATCCGGCGGGGTCGGTTATTGGTGCTGCTGGATACAATGCGGCTAGGCGGCTGATGCGGGATTTGGGGGTTGGGGGTTAATGGCGCGATCGCGCTATATTTCGCTTACTTAGATTTAGTTATGAAAAAACCCGGGCTTGGGGGGAGACCCCCAAACCCCCTGCTGGGGGCGTGGCGCCGCCCCCAGACCCCCTACGCATGTGGGTTATCTGCTGTGCAGGATGTTTTTAGGTTCGGGGAGGTGTGGGTAATGGTAAGGAGTAAAGTCGGTGTTTTAATACGCAAGGTGTGTGGAACCCAAATAAAACCCCATAACACGTTTAGGCGGCTGGAAAGATAAGCTGGTAATAGCACCAGTTCTGTATATATTGTTTTAGGTTCAAGTTGCTATGATTAGCCCTATGCAAAGTCAGTCTGATGAGACTGCGGCGATCGCTGTAGAATCGCGTCAAGAAAGTAATTCGTCAAGTCCTTTGTTAGGTTGTTCTGTTGCGGATTTGACTTCTTGGGTAAAGTCTCAGGGACAACCTGGTTATCGCGGACAACAATTGCACCAATGGATTTATCAAAAGGGGGCGCGATCGCTCTCTGATATTACTGTTTTTCCTAAGCAATGGCGCGAGTCTGTTGCAGATTTTCCGATTTGTCGGTCAACTATACACTATCGATCTGTTGCTCCAGATGGGACGATAAAATATTTGCTGCGTCTGGCTGATGGTCAGATTATTGAAGCTGTTGGTATTCCTACAGATAAGCGCCTTACTGTTTGCGTATCTTCTCAGGTAGGTTGTCCGATGGCTTGCGATTTCTGCGCTACGGGAAAGGGTGGTTTTACTCGGAATTTAGCACGCCATGAAATTGTCGATCAGGTGTTGACCGTTCAGGAAGATTTCCAGCGCCGGGTTAGCCATATTGTGTTTATGGGTATGGGCGAACCTTTGCTGAATGTGGACAATGTTCTGGGTGCGATTAAGTGTTTGAATGAGGATGTGGGTATCGGTCAGCGGATGATGACGCTATCAACTGTTGGTATACGCGATCGCATCCGTGAACTAGCTGAACATCAATTGCAAGTTACTCTCGCTGTTAGCCTCCACGCTTCCAATCAAGCCTTGCGTAAGCAGTTAATTCCTAGCGCCCGTGCCTACGATTTGGATGATTTAATATCAGAATGTCGGGAATATGTTCAGCTTACCGGGCGTCGCGTTTCTTTTGAATACATCCTCCTGGCTGGAGTGAATGACTGTCCGGAACACGCCGATGAGTTAGCTAGACATCTGCGCGGTTTCCAGTGTCACGTTAATTTAATTCCCTATAATCCCATTCAGGAAGTTGATTACCAACGCCCTACTCCCAACGGTATTCAAGCTTTTGTAGCCGCTTTGAAAAACCAGCATATTGCTGTTAGCGTCCGCTATTCTCGTGGGTTGGAAGCTGATGCAGCCTGCGGACAACTCCGGGCAAGTAAGTAAAAAAGTAAAAAGCAAGCTAGAAAATTCTTTCTTTTGCCCTCGTTCCCAGGCGCCCGCCTGGGAATGCTTTTTATTTTTTATCGGGGGGCGTAGATACCAGGGGCATAGGCTTCAATAACTCTGCCCGTTTTAGAACACGTAACCATTAAGTAGTCGCAGGCTGGGCATTGCGTTCTAGTCTGAAGGCTGCTGGTAAGGTAATAACGTTCAGCCTCGCTGCCGCAGTTTGGACACCGCACTGCTTGGGAGATTTTTACATTCAAAGTATTCATTTCAGTCAGTTTTTAAACAAATTTATTACAAACTAGGATTCTGAGGCACTATTGCCAAAAAACTTACCCTTTACGGTCTTGAAAAACCGTGTTTATGCGTGCGATCGCATTAAATTTCAGGTTTACAAAAACCTGGTTTCTTATGGCTAAGCTCTGCCAAAACTTTAGCTAAATCAACAGGGTAACTAAAATCTAGGAACAAAAAATTATTTAACCTTATGTTCTATTATGTCAGGCTTAACGTGAATTAGCAATTAAACTTTGGTAAGTATATAGTTTAATTCTTTAGGAATACTTTGGCTTTTGGCTTTGATCCCCACTGCTAATTCATGGTAATAAGTAGCTTTAGCTTACGTCTGCCTGGATATCCTTACAGGCTAAAACCAAAGAGATTGTAAAAGTTTACAAATTTTCAGTGCCTATTTGTATTGTTTTTTTACACTGATAAAAAGGGTAATCGCTATAAAATAATGCTTAGTGGTTAATACTTTAGAAAAATCTATATTATTTTAAGGAAAGCGGGATTTTTAGCCTCACCCTCTAGATAGATTAATCTGGAAAATCGAACTTAGTTTGGATGTATAGCTAAAGACTATAACTACAAACACAGCGGGAGTAGCAGGGTAATAGAGGAAATTTGTAGACACTATTTAACTACCCATATCAGGTTTGTTGGAGCAAGGTCTTTTCCTGATTGTGCTGTCTAATGGGAATTTGAATAACGAACTCTGCTCCTTGCCCCGGTGCTGAAAGACAATGAATTTTACCGCTATGTTTGTCCACGACAATCTGGTAGCTAATAAATAATCCTAAGCCCGTGCCTTTGCCGATGGGTTTGGTTGTAAAGAAGGGGTCAAATAGTTTAGAACGTACTTCCTCCCTTATGCCAGGGCCATTATCGGCAATCCGAATCGCCACCGTTTCTTCGTCTATCACTTCGGTGCGAATGAAAATCGTGCTGGGGCAAGAGAGAATTTCTGGGTGCGATCGCTGTCGGTTATACTCTTCTAATGCATCTATACCATTGGCTAGAAGATTCATAAACACTTGATTCAGTTGCCCTGCAAAGCATTCAACTTTGGGCAGGTTGCCATACTCTTTGATTACTTGAATTGCAGGATAATTAGACGTGGGCTTGAGGCGATTGTGCAAAATCAGCAGGGCGCTATCTAGCCCATCGTGGACATTAACTGGCTTCATCTCAGCCTCGTCCAGGCGCGAAAAGTTCCGCATCGACTGAACGATCTCGCGGATGCGTTCAGCCCCTACATTCATGGATGCCAAGAGTTTGGGCAAGTCTGAAATCATAAACTCTAAATCCATAGCTTCTAACTCCTCTTGAATTACAGGACTAGGTGAAGGGTTGTACTCCTGATAAAGGTGAACGAGGTGGAGCAGATCTTGGGTATAGTGAGCGACGTGAATGAGATTGCCGTAGATGAAGTTAACAGGATTGTTAATTTCATGGGCGACACCAGCAACTAGCTGTCCCAAACTCGACATTTTTTCGCTGTGAACAAGTTGACCTTGGGTTTGTTGGAGTTGGCGAAAGGCAAGTTCTAACTGATTTGCTTGTTCTCGATAGCGTGCTTCTGACTGCTGCAATGCCGCCTCTGCTTGCAGGCGCTCTTGAATCTCCTGTTTGAGGCGCTCGTTGGCTTGGGAAATAGTAGCAGTCCGTTGTTCTACTCGTCTTTCTAACTCTGATGTAAGCGTCAATAGCGCTTCCTCTACCCCCGCACGCTCTTGGATCTCTTGTTCCAAACGCACATTTTGCTCTTGGAGTTTCTTGGTCAGGTTCCTGATATTCAGATGGAGCTTCACGCGGGCTAAAACCTCTTCATGCTGAAACGGTTTTGTAATGTAGTCCACTGCTCCCAAATTCAAACCTCTGACTTTATCTACAGTCTCGGTAAGCGCGGTCATGAAAATCACTGGAATGTCTTGAGTTGAGGGGTTGGCTTTTAATAAACGGCAAGTTTCAAAGCCATCCATTCCAGGCATGATTATGTCTAATAAGACGAGATCTGGTGGTGCATATTCGACTTTTTGTATGGCACTTTCGCCATCTCTAGCTACCAAGACTTTGGAGCCAGCATTCGCTAAAAAATCGAACAATACTCCTAAGTTTGTGGGATTGTCATCTACTATTAATATAGTCCCTTCTCGTTTCATCTCAAGGTTCATATATTTACCTCTTCATTTTGCTGAAAACTTATATTTTTGTTTAAAGCCTGAATGTTATTTAAGTGATTGTGGTAAAAAGGGCTGCTTATATTAATTCATAGGCATACAAATAGCTTTTTTTTCAATTAAACAAGTAACAGCTATTGTTATGTTAGCTCACTACTATTTCGCCAGCTTTTAGCTTAAATAAAGTAATTTATCTAGTTTGTATTAAGAACTGTATAGAGTTGTTGTAATAATTCATCTGATGTATACGGTTTTAGCAAGAATGTTTTTACGGTAGTACCAAGTAAGTCAGCCATTTTATGGTTTGGTCCGAGTCCGCTGACAGCAATAATCTTCACTTGCGGGTTGATTTTTTGCAAGGTACGAATAGTTGTTGGGCCATCCATACAGGGCATCATCATATCAACTAATACAACATCAATTTCTTCCTTATGTTCGGCATAAAGGGCGATCGCTTCAATACCATCACTTGCACTTATAACATTGTAAGCATAGTTTTCTAGCGAGCTTTTTGTGATTTCACGGATTGAATATTCATCATCAACAACGAGAATCAATTCTCCATGTCCTACAGGTACAAGGTCACGAGTTGGTGTGGTGTAACCGTGGGTAGTTATCTCAGTTGCAGGTAAGTACACTTTAAATTGCGTACCTTGTCCCAGTTCACTGTATACGTCAACAAAACCGCCGTGTCCTTTAATGATGCCGATGACTGTTGAAAGACCTAATCCTGTACCTTTACCCAGTTCTTTTGTGGTGAAAAATGGCTCAAAGATTCGCTCCAACATTTCCGTCGGGATGCCAGTTCCTGTATCGGAAACTTTAATAACAATGTAAGAACCAACTGTAGCCTCAATATGCATTCGAGCATAATTTTCATCAATACAAAGATTGTAAGCAGAAAGAGTTAAAGTACCGCCATCTGGCATAGCATCCCTAGCATTGACACAGAGGTTGATTAGAACTTGGTGCAGTTGTGTGTTATCTCCAGAGACAGGTAAAAGGTCCGGGGATATATTGGTATGGACTTCGATGGATTTAGGAAATGTCTCTTTGACGATCTGCTCAGTTTCTAAAATTAAGTGTGTTACTTCAAGAAGCGATCGCTCTCCTTCACAACCGCGTGCAAATGACAAAACTTGCTTTACCAAGTCAGCACCACGTTTAACATTGAGTTCTAGAAGATCCAGCCACTGCTGGCTGCGAGCGTCGTCAATTTTCATTTGCAATAGTTGAATTGCCATTAAAATTGGCGCTAGAACATTGTTGAGATCGTGGGCGATACCACCAGCGAGCGTGCCTAAGCTTTCCATCCGCTGGGCGCGAAGAAACTGTTTTTCTAATTGCTTTTTCTCTTTAATGTCGGTGTTGATTGTTAGTATTGATTTTGGTTGCCCCGCATCATCCCGTACCAGCGTCCAGCAACTTGCAACAATGATTTCTTTGCCGTCTTTTGTGACTTGATTCAATTCACCCTGCCATACTCCTTTCTCAATAATTATGTCCTGAATTTGTGTTATGTGAGGGGGATTTTCTCTGTACAAAAGCTGATTAGCGTTCTTACCAATAGCTTCTTCTACCTTCCACCCGTATAAGCGTTCAGCAGATTTGTTCCAAAATAATATTTTGTTTCCCAAGTCTCTAACGAGAATAGCGTCAGTTGTGACATCGAGCAGCGAAGCTTGTTCGCGGATTTTCTGTTCCGATCGCTTGCGTTCGGTAATATCAGTGAGCATACATAGCGCACCGAGAAATTCTCTGTTTTTATTAAATAGCGTACTGGTAGAAATTATTGTCCAGAGTTCTGAACCGTCTTTCCGAATAAACCGGAAATCATGCTGTTCGTTAATTCCTTGTTGCTGTCGTGCAAAATGCTGTGATGCTTCAAGACGACCAGTATCATCCATGAAATTGAAAAGAGAATCACCTAGCATTTCTTCGATGCTATAGCCCAGCATTTCGCTCATACGCTGGTTAACATATGTGGTATTAGCATAGGCATCTAGTAGCCAGATACCTTCCTGAGCTGTATCAACTATCCTGCGGAAGCGTTCCTCACTTTGCCGCAGTGCTTCTTCAACCCATATGCGCTCGGCGATTTCTTGTTGCAGATGCACATTTTGCTCTTGGAGTCTTTTGGTTAAATTCCGCAGGTTTAGGTGGAGCTTAATACGAGCTAAAACTTCTTCATGCTGAAACGGCTTGGTAATGTAATCGACCGCTCCCAGATTCAAACCTTTGACTTTATCAACGGTGTCAGAAAGCGCCGTCATAAAAATTACTGGGGTGTCTTTCGTTGATTCGGTAGCTTTCAGAAGGCGGCAAGTTTCAAAGCCATCCATTCCAGGCATAAGCACATCGAGCAAAATTAGGTCGGGTGCGGCATACTTTACTTTTTGGATAGCACTTTCGCCATCTTGCGCTACCAAGACTTTAAAGCCCTTGGCAGCTAAAAAATCAAACAGTATTCCTAAATTAGTGGGGGTGTCATCAACGATTAAAATGCTGCCTTCATTTAGTGTTTTAACGCTCATGGTTTCCCCTGCACTGTTTAATAAATTCTATAATTTTCTTCTCTTCAAATCCTTTTGCTAATTGACGTAAATGACTGGTAAACTGCACCCATTCTTGATTCATCTTTTCAAGGGTTTCAGCTCGGTCGATAATGCCTCTAAGATCGCCCATCATCGCTAAATCGAATAAGGTAGCTAGTTCTTCCGCAGGCGGAGTAATTAATTGTGAGTTTTGGTTTTCCCCTTTTGCTAAGCTTGGCTTTGCTTGCAATACCTCTGGCCTATCCTCGGCTGGTTCATTAAAAATCCATTCCAAGCCTAAGTAGATCTGTAACTTGTTTAAAAGCTCCTGTTCCCGAATGGGTTTAGGAAGAAAGTCGTTGCAACCAGCCTCCAAACTTCTTTGTTGATCGAAATCAAAAACGCTGGCGGAGGTAGCAATTATTACTATGTTCTGATTCGGTAATTTACGAATACGACGAGTGGCTTCTAAGCCATTAATCATTGGCATCATCAAGTCCATTAAGATACAATCTGGTTTAAGTTCACGGGCTTTGTTTAAACAGTCAATACCATCTGTTGCTTCGATAATTTCAAACCCTAAATGCTTCAGCATGGCGACCAAAAGCGAACGATTTTGCGCCTTATCGTCTGCTACGATAATTTTTCTTTTTTCACCTTTGAAGCCTACGATTAAGCCTTGATCTCCTTTGGCCACATCTGCCCATTCGGAAACTTCTGGTAAATTTAAACTAAAGAAGAAAACGCTGCCTTTCCCCAAGGTACTTTTGACCTTGAGTTCGCCGCCCATCATCTGAACTAATTGACGGCTTATTGCTAGTCCTAAGCCTGTTCCTTCAGCTTTGCGATTGTGTTCTCCTACCTGGTGGAAGGGTAAAAATATTTCTTCTAATTGCTCGGTAGCCATGCCAACGCCTGTATCTTCTACCTGAAACCGGATCTCGTCTTGTTGATAGCCTACTTTGAATGCTACCCCCCCCGTTTCGGTAAATTTGACTGCATTGCCGAGTAAGTTAATCAGAACTTGGCGCAATCGTTTTTCATCGCCCCGGACACCTATGGGAAGTGGGGTGAGAGGTTCGTAGATTAAGGAAATTCCCTTTTGTTCGGCACGAAGGTGGCAAATTTCGGCGATGCCTTCTAGGAATTCTGGAAAATGAAAATTAGTGAGGTGAAGCTCCATTTTCCGAGCTTCGATTTTGGAAAGGTCTAAAATATCATTTATTAGAGTAAGCAGGTGTTCGCCGCATTGGTTGATGATACCCAGACCGTCTTTTTGTCGCTCGGTTAAAGATTGTTCTCGCTTGAGGATTTGTGCGTAACCTAAGATGCCGTTGAGTGGTGTTCTCAGTTCGTGGCTCATGTTGGCGAGAAATTCAGTTTTGGCTCGGTTGGCGGATTTAGCTGCTTCTTCGGCTTTTAAGCGATCGCTTATCTCTTGTTGCAGAACTAGATTTTTTTCCTGTAACTCTAGGGTGCGCTCTTCGACTTTTGTTTCGAGGTTAACTTTGGCAGCTTCTAAATCCGTATAAAGACGAGCATTTTCTATTGAAATCGCAGCTTGCGCCGATAAAATCCGCAAAAATTCCACCCGCTTTGGCGTAAATGCACCTGTAATCAAATTATTTTCTAGATAAAGAATTGCGGTGATTTTGCCTTGATAAAGGATGGGCGCACACAAGACTGACTTTGGTTTGTATTGGTTAATGTAGGGGTCAGCTTTAAAGATTTCCTCACAGCTTGCATCATTTAAAACGACATCTTTCTGCGTTCTAGCAACGTAATTAAGCACGGATACAGATACTTGCTGGTTGCTTGATACTGGTAAAGATTGCAGCACTTGCACCTCATCTTTATTTCCAGCGGCTTCTATAACAAATTGATCGTCCTTTGATAAAATGAGCAACCCAGTTTCAGCGCCAGCATTTTCTATTAAAATTTTCATCAACTTGTCGAGCAAGCTAGCCAGAACAATTTCCCCAGAAATTGCTTGCGAGGCTTTCATCACCGCACCTAAGTCCAGAATTTCGTCAATTCCAGATCCGGTAGAAGTAACGGTTCCCTGAATCGTCTGGGTAATTCTTTCGCCCGTCTTTTGGTTCATTTTCTGGTTAAGAACAGGAGAGAGTAATTGAGGGTAGCGTTTTGCTAAATCCTCAAGTTTGGCTGTTGCTCCCCAGTGCATATAAGCGTAGTAAGCCTTTGTCATGTAAGTTTGGGCAATAGTTTCTTTACCCCATGACAAATAGAATTTAGCAGCGAGTTCGTGAGCTAGTGCTTCTTCGTTGATGTACTCGTTTTCTTTAGCAAGAGCGATCGCTTTGTCGTAGATCTCGATCGCTTCTACTTTTTCCCCTAAAACACGATGTTTTTCTGCCTCTACTAAATAGAATTTATGCAGATGATTCATTGGGGCATAATGCGCCCATTTTTGCAATTTCTCTTGATTAGCTTGTACTCGGTTAAGAATGTCCTGTTGGTCGGACTGCGAAGTTTCAGGATACACAGCTAGCCGTACTAGAGACTCGTAGAAATAGAAGATAACAACAGTTAGCTGCCCTGTAGATGAGCCGAAAGAACTTTCTACTTGAGGGATATTTTTTAAAGCTTCCGCGTAATTCTCAAACACATAACAAAGCGCAAGTTTGTGCAAGTATAAGTAATGAATTGCCAGTTGATTGTTGGTTTGCTGATATAGCGGCAGCATTTTCTCTTCGTCGTAGATTTCCCCCTTTAACTGGCATATATTTTCGCTTCTTCCCATCATGTTTAAGACGGCTTGCCAACAGATTTTTGTATTATTAAGCGCTGTTTCTTGGCTGATTTTATGAAGGGCATCTGTGTAAGTTGCTATCTCTCGTTCGAGCTGCATTAGTTGCTTGCCCACAAAAAACGAGTAATGACTCCACACCATGACGGCATAGCCAGCATATTCTAAATCTCCAGTTTCCAGCCCGCTAGAGAAAGCTGACAGGAAAGGTTCTAAGGTATTTCGGACGTGTTCTTTCCAATGTTGAACGGCTGCATACACTAAGTGGCAAGTCTTGACTTCGATTTCTTTGGCATTTAACTTTGACACTAGACGTAAAGCTAATTGGCCCAACTCATAGCCCCGCTCAATATCTCCTACCGCCCCGCAAAGAAGAAGACTGTATACCGCATATGCAAAGGGAGACACAGAAGCATTGCCATATTGAACGGATAAATTGACCTGTTTGCACACTGTTAAAGGCACCAGTACGGGCATCCCAGAATAGCAAGCAGAAAATATACTTGACAAAATCCTGATCGCTGCTAATTGATAAGGATCGGTCATTTCAGGGAGATCGATTAAGTCCTCAATTCGGGTTCCGCTCAAAATTGCCGCAGTTTCCCCCAGCGCCTGCCCAATATCAGATGGGTTTGGCGAGTCGGGAAACTCTACCTCCAACTGCTTTAAGACTTGCAGCCCCGTATTCAATGCTTCGACCAGCTTGTTCTGCGCCATATAAGCTTGAATCTGGACTTCGTACACTTTTACTTTGTCCAATAGCGTGTTGGCGCAGTTTTGTACTATCTCAACGAATCTCTGCATTCCGTCAAAATCACCACTCAAATATGCTGACTCTGCTGCTTCCTCATGCAGCCTTAATGTCAGTTCATACCGATTGTCCCAACTATCTACCGCTAGCAGAGATAAACCCACTTGCAAATATTTGACGGCGGAATCGTGGGCTGTAGCAGCTTTCGCTTTCTGACCTGCAATCAGATTCAATTGGGCTAGTTCATATTTTTGGGATTCAGTGGTAAGTAAGTCAGTACCATAATTGAGTTGGTTAACTAAAGCGAAAATATTTTCTTTTCGGTCTTCGGGCGTTGTACTTTGCAGCAGCAGTTGACCGATTTTTAAGTGGGTCTCTTTTTTCTGCTCATCTGGAATCAAAGAATAGGCAGCTTGCTGCACTCGGTCATGTAAAAACTTGTAGTCAACCTTCACATCAGTTAAGGTAAAACCGCCCGATTCTTCCTGACTAAATACGAGGGGAATTTTGTATTCGTTGCTCAAAGGTAAAATCAACCCAGCTTGAAGTGCTGCCCACAATTGCGCCGCCGTGACTAAGGATGATTCCTGATTGACAATCGCCAAAACTTCTAAGTTAAAAGTGTTGCCAATACAAGCAGCAAATTTTAATACTTTTTGTGTATCTTCTGGCAATTTGCGTATGTTCCTAGCAATCAGTTCGACAACATTGTAATCAGTGATGCCGATCGCTTGAATTTGCTCGATATTCCATTGCCAACCCCCCTGTGTCCCCCCTTGGTAAGGGGGGATTAGGGGGGTGAAGTTATAAGTCAACAAATCTTCTTGATAGAGAGTTTTGAGGAGTTGACTTAAGAAGAAAGGATTGCCCTGCGTTTTATTAAAAAGTAGAGACGCGAAATTTCGCGTCTTTACAGAAAGGGATTCCGAACCGCCAGATTCATTTAAAGTATCCGCAATTAATTCTTCGACATGAACCCGGTGTAATGGTTGAAGGACAATATTATTCACCGTCGCACCAGTTTGGCGAATCTTGTCAATTGTTTGAATCGTCGGATGAGTTGGAGAAACTTCGTTATCTCGGTATGCCCCAATCAGCAATAAATACTTGCTATCAGAATCAGTTATTAGCAATTCAATTAATTTTAACGATGCCGAATCCGCCCACTGCAAGTCATCGAGGAAGATAACTAAGGGATGGTCAATAGTCGTAAATACGCCAATGAATTGTTTAAAGACGCGACTGAAACGGTTTTGAGCTTCAGTTGCTCCTAGTTCTGCTACGGGTGGCTGTTTGCCAATAATTAATTCGACTTCGGGAATAACGTCGATAATTACTTTGCCGTTAACGCCCAAAGCAGATAAGAGTTTTTCTTCCCAACTTTTAATTTGCGTTTCACTTTCAGTTAGTAACTGTTGAATTAAGGATTCAAAAGCTTGAATTAGCGAAGCATAAGGAATATTACGTTTAAATTGGTCAAATTTTCCGGCGATAAAATAGCCGCGTTGTCGCACAATAGGTTTGTGAACTTCATTCACTAAAACAGTTTTGCCTATCCCGGAATAACCCGATACCAGCATCATTTCGGTAGTGCCAGCGGCAACGCGATCGAAAGTTTCCAGAAGCCTAGCAACTTCTGCATGACGACCGTAAAGTTTCTGCGGGATAATTAATTGACCTGCTTTGTCGGCACTACCGGTAATAAAGTTAGTAATAGTGCCGCTAGTCTGTAGTTTGAGCAGACAAGTTTCAAGATCGAACTTTAGACCCTCGGCGCTTTGGTAACGGTATTCAGCATTTTTAGCTAATAATTTCATCACAATAGATGAAACGGCTTCTGGGATTTCCGGATTTAGTTGGTGAAGAGGAAACGGGATTTTAGCTATATGGCTGTGTACCAATTCCATTGGTTCGCTAGCATTAAATGGCAACTGTCCTGCGAGCATTTCATAGAAGGTAACTCCTAGAGAATAGAAGTCGGTGCGGTAGTCAATTGAACGGTTCATCCTTCCAGTTTGTTCTGGGGACATATAGGCAAGAGTGCCTTCTAGTAAGGTTGGATTGCCGAGCGTTTGATTTTCTCTCTCTAGGCGCGATGCAATGCTAAAGTCGATGAATTTAACTTGTCTGGATTTTGGGTTAATTACAATATTCTGGGGTTTAATATCTTTATGAATAATTTTGTTTTGATGCAGTTGGGCAAGAGTTGATACTAGCTTAATAGCTATTTCTAGAAATTGGGTTAATGGTAAGGCGCGATCGCCCAGCCATTGTTTCAGGGATTCTCCCCCAAAATCTTCCAATATTAACGCTAGCCCGTGCTGATTGTTCTCTAATCCATAAACTTTAATAAGCCCCTCTATATCCAGGGGTTGTAAAATTATATATTCATGCCTCAAGCGGGTAATTTCTTCTAACGTGGGATACTCAGCTTGCAGGGTTTTAATAATCACCTGTGTGGCATCAAGTTCGCGTTGCGCCCGATAAATGACAGTATTATTGCCTTCATGGATGGCTTCGATGAGAGTGTAACCGGAAAGGGTGATGTTCATTGTCTGAATCCTGCTTATATAAGGTTAATGAGCGGTATCTTAAAAGCGGTTTAGTATGGGGCTTGTGCGAGTAAGGGAATGCAAGATTAGTCAGGCGGGGGTTCGGCTGTTGCCTTAACTTTCTTATAGTTCCCCGATAGCCTTGAAAAATAGAAACTTTTTATAAATAAACAAATTAAAAATTGTTAACGGGCGCTGGAACGATCGAAAGCAGGGCGATCGCTTACCACTAACGCGCTTCGCTAGGCTACCCCGCAAAAATATTCTTAGGGTCGAGACGAACCGACTCCTATCTATTACTTATTAGAGTTAAACAGCACAAAACAAGCAACTGCGATCTGCATCTTCATAAAATTGCAATTTTTACAAGTTGCTTTATGGAGATTGAAGCAAACACGTTTGTGTTATTTATCCTCAATCTTGCGTTGCGGCTGTGAGTAATTAATTGAGGTTACAAATTGCTAGTCTCGCTGCAAAAGCAGGGGTAATCCAAGAAGGAGCGCCCCCAAATCCCGCCCCTGGCAGATGTCCAACGGGAGCATCGAGACTAAAAATAAGATTGCGATAGCCGCGCCAACGCCCTTTGTCGCGCCAACCGATGCGATCGCCAAAGCGACACCAACTTTCATAATCTGGGTTAGCAGTCCCGCCAACATCATCCCAAATACGCTTTTGTATAATTAGGCCAAAGCGAGCATTGCTATATTTTGACCACAGATGATCGATGATGCGTAGTGCTTCGCAAGGAAATTTATCTACATCTTCTTGAGTTATCCACCCTGGTTTTTGTCCGGCTACTCTAAGTACAACATTTCTAGTTTCTTCATCAGCCTCTCGCCATTTTCCTGCTGCTAGTAGTTCCTCCAATTTGCTGTAAACTTTCTCCACCTCCAGACTCAAATTAATAGGAGGAGAAGTTATAACAGGTGCCGATGTTGTGGCAGTATAAATTGGATTTGCGCCAGCAGGTAATAATGTTTCAGATGCTTCAGGTTGTTCAAAATCATGGGGAGCGATCTCTTGGAGTATCTCCGCCGCAGATTGATAGCGATTTTTTGGTAATTCGGCGAGCATTTTGTCTAAAACTTGCTCCAAAGTCGCGCTAATGGTTGCGTTTTTTGGCACGCGATCGCGCCATAACCATCGACCTTCAAGCGGATCGAAAAGCTCATCAGAACCGTCTGCTTTTGGCAAACATTGAGTTATTAGACGAATACAAGTCACGGCTAAACTATAGATATCGCTAGCTGGGTAAGCCATGCCGCGCATTTGTTCTATAGGTGTATATCCTGCCGTGCAAACTGTTGTACCCACTTGACCTAAAGCTGTCACAGTCGCCTGTTTAGAGACGCCGAAATCAATTAACACTAATTTGCCATCCTTGCGGCGGCGCATAATATTTTCTGGTTTAATGTCTCGGTGAATTATGCCATTTTCGTGAATAAACTTGAGAACTGGCAGCAGATCGCTCAACAACTGCACAATTTTTTCTTCGCTAAAAGCTCCCTGAATGGCTAATTCTTGGCGTAAAGTTTGCCCATCGATCAACTCTTGCACTAAATACAGGCACTTGTTTTGTTCAAAATGGGCTAGCAGCCTGGGAATTTGCGAATGCTCTCCCAATTCAAACAGTCGCACACCCTCTTGGTTAAACAGTTCCGTTGCTTTCTGGAGTGCTGCTGGATTTGCTTGAATTTCGGCTGAGGGTGCGAACTGTTTGACAACGCACGGGGCGTTCATGCAGTCTTGATCTACTGCTTCGTATGTTTTGCCAAAGCCGCCGCCGCCAATAGGTTTGATGACGCGGTAACGGTTTCTGAGTAGTAGTTGGGAACCGCAATTTTTACAGAAATATACACAATCGGCATTAAGGCGATCGCTACAGTTGGGATTGAGGCAGTAAAGCATATCTGGGGAACACACAGAGCGATTAGTCTATGTTAATTGTTACCAAGACCATCCGCGAAGAATAAAAGCGGCTATAGTAAGGCTCAAGCAGGATGGAAATAATCGTATATTTCCTGAGCTAAACGCGGGCCAATTCCAGACACTTCAGATAGCTGTTTTGGTGAGGCTTCACGGATGTAGTCGATGGAGTGAAAATGCGCTAATAGTAGCTTTTGTCGATGGAATCCCAGTCCTGGAATTTCATCTAAGCGCGATCGCCTTAATTTATCGCTCCTCTGTTGTCTGTGGAAAGTAACAGCAAATCGGTGCGCTTCATCCCGCAATCTTCGCAATAGTTGCACTCCCGGTTGTTCTGCATCTGTCTCCAACGGGGAAGACTCACCTGGTAAGAATATCTCCTCTCTCTGTTTGGCTAAACTTACTACTCGCAAATCTTCCATTAAGTTCATCTCTTGCAAGACTGCCACAACAGATGAAAGTTGACCTTTTCCACCATCAATCATCACCAAATCTGGCCAATCTGAGTTCCCGACGCGCTGCATTTGCGGATCTTCTGCATACTTGCGGAAGCGGCGGCTAATTACTTCAGCTAAACTGGCAAAGTCGTCAGAGTGACCCGATTTTACTTCGGGATTTTTAATTTTGTAGTGGCGATAGTGTTGTTTAGCTGGTAGTCCGTCAATAAATACTACTTGCGATGCTACGGCATTTGAACCTTGAATGTGGGAAATGTCGTAACCTTCAATGCGATGAGGTAATTCCGGCAAATCGAGAATGGCGGCTAAATCTTGCATCGCCTCGGAGTTGCGATCGCCTACTTTTTGCGTCCGTTCTAGTTCGTAATGAGCGTTGCGCTCCACCATTTCAATTAGTTCTGCTTTTGTCTGTCGTTGCGGAGCCAAAATTGTAACTTTACGCCCTTTGCGACTGGTTAAAAATTCTGCCAGCATTTCACCTTCTGGTAACTCATGTTGTACCAGAATTTCAGTTGGAATTTCTACCGAATCGGCGTTTTGATAATGTTCTTCTAACACCCGTTGTAAAATAGCCCCAGGCGTACCCGATTGCGCGTCTGCTACGAATCCTAATCTACCTACTAACCGCCCAGCGCGAATTTGGAATAATTGAATGCAGGCGTGTTGGTCGTCAGCGGCTAGAGCGATCGCATCCCGCGATACTGTATCGTCAGGTAAAGATACTTTTTGATCGGCACTCAGCGACTTCAAGCCACCAATTTGATCGCGCATCCTCGCTGCTGCCTCAAAGTTTAATTCTTCAGCAGCTTTTTCCATATTCGACTTGAGAGTATCAATCAATTCCCCCGTCCTTCCCTGAAAAACCATCGCTATTTTTTGGATGGTTTTGCGGTATTCTTCTGGGGAAATTAATCCTTGACACACGCCAGGACAACGCCCCAGATCGTAGTTTAGACAAGCACGATCTTTAAACAACGGTTGAGGACGCTGGCGCATAGGAAAAAGCCTTTTAGCCAGTCTGAGAGTTGTTCTCAACAGATGAGCATCTACAAAAGGCCCGTAATATTTGTCTCCTTTCTTTCCTATCCTGCGGTTGCGGGTGATGAAAATACGCGGATAATCTTCTGACCAGGTAACTAAAACATAGGGATATTTTTTGTCATCTTTGAGGAGTACGTTGAAGTAGGGTTGGTGTTGCTTGACTAAATTGGCTTCTAGCGCTAATGCTTCGGCTTCGGTGTCGGTGACGATGAACTCGATCTCAGCCACTTGGCGTACCATCATGGCGATGCGATCGCTTAGTTTTTGTTTGTCGCGGAAGTAAGAACGCACGCGCGATCGCAGTTTCTTAGATTTGCCTATATATAGGATGCGATCGCTTGCGTCCCGCATGAAATATACCCCCGGTTCCGGCGGAATCTCCTTGAGGCGTTTTTCCAAGCGTTCTGGATCTTTAACGAGAGTTAGGGTTTGAGCAGATGTTGTCACAAGCAGCAGTTCAACTTTATGAGGATAACTAAACTATTAACTTTTGGTTAAAAATAAGGTTTTTTCTGTAAAATTTCTGTGAATTTGCGGTTTTTCTCTAGCAATCAGCCAATTTGCTGATTACTCTGTCTAAAGATAGTTGTTAAATTTATAAATGTGTAGTAAACAAATTGTCCCCTACTGGAAATAAGTCATGAATATGGAAGATTTTGAGTCCAAGTATCGGGACGCCATAGATGAAATCCTTAATCAACTTCAAACATTAACTCTCGTGGTAGCACGAGCCGAAACTAAGATTTCAGAAATTGGCAATTCTGTGCAGAAACTCAGCCTTACGGTTGAAGAATTCATCACCGTAAACAGAAGTCAAGAAATTCAGCCCAACCAAGCCGAAGTTAGCGAAATTCAGCCCAACCAAGCCGAAGTTAGCGAGTCAGATTGGCCAATTCTTCCTGAATCGCCTGACTCAGAGCGTTGAGATTTACGGGTTTAACGAAGTATCGACGAGCGCCCAAACTAATAGCTCGTTGTTTATCGGCTTCAAAAGCAAAAGCTGAGACTACAATCACGGGGACCTGCGGCCAATCTGACCTCTGTTTGATTTGCTCTAAGAGAGTGTAGCCATCAATCTCTGGTAACTTTAAGTCTAGCAAAACTAAGTGAGGCTGGAATTGCGCCTGGGTCTGAAAAAACTTATAGCCATCGGCCAATTTAAAGACCTCATAGCCAAAGTAGCTGAGGTAGTCACTCAGCATTTCTCGATTCGTATCGTTGTCTTCAACCAGCAAAATTCGTAAGGCTGACACTGTTCTTGACGCTGATGAATCACTCATAAAGTTTTTGCTAACATCATAACCCAGTCTCTAAACCTCATTTTGATACGGGAGTTTGATTTTGGTTCAAACATCAGAAAACCCAGCTGGCGCTGGTTTGACCCAGCTGGACAGTCCGCAGGAATGGAACCTCTCAGACCTTTACCAGGGTTTTGACGACCCCCAGCTAAAGCTGGATCTCGAAGCACTCCAGCAGACGGCGACCGAGTTTCGTGGAAACTACCGGGGAAAGGTAGCAGAACTGACCCCCGAACAAGTGGCGCAATGTCTGCAACAGCTAGAAGCGATTAACGAAAAAGCTGGTTATCTCTACGCCTTCCCCTCGCTTGTCTTCTCAGCAGATACTCGCAATACCCAAGCGAAGCAATTTCTCGACAAGGTGATGGAAGCGCTCACGGGAATTGAAAACCAGTTGCTGTTTTTCGACTTAGAACTGCAAAATCTCAACTCAGAGAAATTCTCGGATTTGCAGTCGTCACCCTTATTGCAAACTTACAGCCACTATATAGAGCGTATCGCTGAGTTTCGCCCTCACAAGCTTTCTGAGGAAGTGGAGCAAACCCGCAACCAAAGTAATCTTACTGGACGACAGGCGTTTATTCAGTTGCGGTCAGTTCATTTAGGCGAACAGGAATATCAACCAGTCACTACGCCTGACGGAAAATCTGCGAATACAGAAGCTGAATTGGGTGCGCTACTGTTTCACCCAGAGTCCGCCGTGCGCTACGACGCCTATAAGTCTGTGCGACAGGTGATGCAGCAGCACAATTCATTGTACGGCTTCATTCTGAATACGGTTTCGCAAGATCATCGCATTGAAAGTCAAATGCGGGGTTACACTTCAACTCTGCACAAGCAACTGTTAGCAGATGAAGTGTCTGAACCCGTTTTCCGGGCAATCATGGAGGGGACGCGCAGCCGGTTTGACTTGTTTCAACGCTATTACCGGTTGAAGGGAGAAGCACTGGGGCAAAAAATCCGCATCTGCGATATTTATGCACCTTGGACAATTGGCGACGAACCTACTGCGCCAGTCAACTATAAGGCTGGGGTGGAAACTCTGCTATCTGCGTTGGAGCAGTTTGATGTTAATTATGCTCGTCGTGCAGAAGAATTCTTTGTGAACAACTGGGTGGATGCGAAGTTGCGTCCTGGTAAACGCGGCGGTGCGTTTTGTTCTTACACTCACGGTAAGCACAGTTATCTCTTGCTGTCTTACACCGAGGATTACAACTCGCTGTTTACTTTAGCGCACGAGATGGGGCACGGGTTGCATTTTGCGTGGATAGGCGATCGCCAAACCTATTTCAACAGCAATCCGCCGATGGTGCTGGCAGAAATTGCTTCTACTTTCAACGAACTGCTGCTACTCGATTACTTGCTTAAAACAGCCGCCGATGACAAAAAACTAGGAAAATCTCTGTTAACTCGGCAACTAGAAGATCAGCTAAATCTGCTATTCCGTCAAAGCACCATCAGCCGCTTAGAGTTGGCCATTCACGATCGCGCCGCGCAAAGTAGTTTCGATCGCCTTTTTGTTAATGAAAAATGGACTGAACTCTACCAGGAACTTTGTGGCGATGCGGTAGAAATGCTGCCAGAACACCAGTACGACTGGGCGCGGATTGGTCACATCTACTTTAAGCCGTTCTATTGCTACCAGTACACGGCTTCTAATATTGTCAGCCTTGCCTGTTATCAGAAATATCGCCAAGTGGGGCGCGACTTCATACCCGGTTATTTTGAGTTACTCGCAGCTGGGGGAAGTATGAATCAAGTGGAAGCGTTACGCAAGTATGTGGGCATAGATATCGAAGATCCATCTACTATAAGCAGCGCTTTGGATTATGTGGAAAATCTGATTTCGCAGCTGCAAGCGACGCTTTAAGCGCAATAAAAAAAGGGAGCTAATTGCTCCCTGACTTTTTAGGCTGAGATTTTGGAAGGTTAGAAACTTAAGCTTGTTTCATCAGCTTGCGCTTGGATGCCAAGATTCCACCCAGAGCCATAAGTGCTAGCACTGATGATGGTTCTGGCACTGCTTTTGAACCAGGCATCTTAACCTCATAGTTGCCGTTGTGAGACTTGCCATCAGCTCCTTGTCCTGCACCGTTGACTAAGCCAGAATTTGTTGCAAGGAAGCTGTAGAGGTAGTCAGTCTTGCCATCGTAAGTGTACTTGACGACTTCGCTAGCTTGGAATCCGTTTGGCAACAAGCTTGCAAAGCTGGCAAATTTTGGCGAATTAGCATAAGCCTCTTTTAAATTGAAGTGACCCGCCAGCCCAATGCTGATCTCGCCAGTGCTGTCATTTTGGTTGACGTAAGAGATGTTAGGGTCGCTGCTTGCTTGGAATCCCCCAAGGCCGAAAAAGGAAGTATACATATTTGCAGCAATACCGCTTCCAACAACACCACCGTAACCAGCCTTGGTGATGAAATCGTTAAACCACTTGTTAGCAAGGTTTGTCTGTCCGTATGTTTTTGGTCCGGCTCCAAACCAGTCAGATTCGGTCAGGCTGCTTAAGGTGATGTCTTTACCGCCAATTTGACCTGTCAAGGTGGTGTTCTTTGTGAAGTCAAAATTAGCTTGTTCGCTGCTACGTCTTAACTCTACGTTCCCTGTAGGGCTTGCGGCGTTGCCACTTAGGGCTTTTTGCACGTTTGCTGCATTATTTGGCACTAGAAAGGTATTAGTACCATCGGAATCATAAACGTAATAGTCGCTGGCTGCTGTTCCGCCAATGGTAGCCCCTGTTAGAGTTCCAGCAAAGGCAGGGGCGGTGGCGATCGCGCTCATTCCAGCCGCTACAGATGCACCTATCAAAAATTTTTTAACGATTCCTACCATTTCTGTTTCTCCGTAATTTCTAGGGTTAACTTTAAGTGCGCGATCGCTCTTGGGATTGTCCGCTTTATTAATTGATTCTGCGAATACTACAATTTTTTTTGCAACCTGAGTTTTTCTATTTGTTTACTCTTATCAACCCCAAGATTTCTTTAGTTCCAATATATGCGACTCTTCAACTCAACTAATAAAGTTATCGTGAATTTACCGTTAGGCTGAGGTAAAGAATAGACAATAACCACGTTTATCTTTCTGCTGCTGCTTTGCCCCAACAGGTTGGCCATCTTGCTTGGCGTTTCCCGCGATCCCTAGAGCCATCTGACCGCCTTGATAGCGTTTGCCTTGTACTTATGCTGCTGCGAAGAGCGCTATGCGATCGCGTTTCTGCGGGTTAATTATTTTAAATTTTGTCCTTAGTGCCTAAATTGTAAACACCACACTAGGGAAATTTTGCCTTCTACTTTTATAGCTTTTTTGCCCTAACGTCATCCGTATTAATACGACCGTAAAAACACTGATACGGTCTTAATTGCCCCTTACAAGACAGTTGCTATATCCAGGGTATTTTCTGCAATCTAGGCTGTTTTACGACACCGAAAAATTTTGTAATAATAGTTAATATAATTATGCTTTGATAGAACAAGCTAACGCATTTGATAGAGCTTGTGTTGCACTTGTATTGGGCTTAACCGATTAGCTCGGTCTGTTTTTATAAGCTTTTTGTACAAACCCTTAATGTGGAATGGGGCAATTGCAAGTTAAAGCTTAAGGCTTTTTGTGCAAGAACCGTCAGTATTAATACGAGCGCAGAAACACTGATATCCTATCAACAGCGGCTTCCAAAATATGTGGCTCATGCACTAAGGCAAATCGGACATATCCTTCACCAGATTTGCCAAACCCAGCCCCAGGCGATGCAGCAACACCAGTATTTTCAACTAGCTTCGTACAAAATTCAACGGAATTTTCTGCCCAATTTTCTGGCAGCTTTGCCCACACATACATGGTGGCGTCTGGGGTATTTACGTGCCAGCCAATGCGATGCAGCGCATTGATAAAGGCATCCCGGCGACTGCGAAAAGTATCTACCATCGCCTTGACACCTTCTTGCGGCCCGCTCAGGGCGGCGATCGCGCCGTTGAAAATACCCTTATACTGATTAAAATCTACTGCGGCTTTTACCTGCCGCAATGCCCTGATTAGGTCGGCATTTCCAATAGCATATCCCACCCGAAAGCCACCCATGTTGTAAGACTTGGAAAGAGTAAAAAACTCAATGGAAACGCTTTTATCGGGGTCGGCTTGGAGAATGGAAGGGGCTAGAGATGTTGGATTAGAGATTAGCCCTGCTTCCGGGGTGTGTTCGTTTCCGTCTTGGGGAAATACCAAATCAACGTAAGGAAAATCGTGAACTAAAACTATATTGTGTTGCTGGCAAAAAGCAACAGCTTCTTTGAAAAAAGATAAAGGAGCGATCGCGGCTGTGGGGTTGTGGGGATAACTTAGCACCATCATCCGCGATTGGGCTAAGACTGGTGCTGGTATATCTTCAAAAACAGGCAAAAATTTATTCTCAGCCACTATTGGCATCGGGTATATCTGACCGCTAGCCAAATAAACGCCACCCACATGCGAAGGATAGCCCGGATCGAGCAGCAGGGCAAAATCTCCCGGATTTAACACGGCTAATGGTAAATGGGCTGTCCCTTCCTGAGAACCAATCAGGGGAAGCACCTCAGTTTCTGGATCGACAGGGATGCCGTACTTCTGGGTATACCAGTTTGCCGCAGCAATACGGAAATCTTTAGTAGCGTTAAACAGCAAATAGCCGTGAGTGCTGGGGTCAGATAAGGATTGGGCGATCGCATCAATAACATGAGGCGATGTTGGTAAATCAGAAGACCCCAGTGACAGGTCAATTATGTCCTTTCCAGATGCCCTAGATGCAGCCTTGGCTCGATCCATATCGGCAAAGACATTGGATTGCAATGGTTGTAAACGCTTGGCAAATTGCATATTCTATCCTTTGTCTGTTTTCCGCTGTCCCGTGTCCGTTGTTCATTGTTCGTAGTTGATGGCAATAAACCAGGAACAAAGGACAACGAACCATGAACAGTGGCAATTAACAACTGCTGAGGTGAGTGTCCAAGAAGCTGGCTAGTTTTGGTTTAGCGATCGCCCCCTCGTAGGATGCAATCTCTTGATTGTCTTTAATCAAACGCAGTGCGGGGACTCCTTCCACCTTATATTTAGCGACAGTTTCGCGATTGGCATCTACCTCTATCTTGACGACCTTGAGGCGATCGCCATAATTTTCGGCTGCCCAAGCCACCGACGGCGACACTAGGCGGCAAGGGCCGCACCATGAAGCCCAAAAATACACTAATACCGGATGCGAGGATTTCAAAACCTCTGTTTCAAATTCAGCATCGGTAATGGTAATAACGCTGCTCATGCCCCCCTCTGTTAACCGCCATTTATCAACAAACTAAGATTACCAAAAAATTTAGGCCAAGATAGTTTATCTGGAACCAGTCAAAACGACAGATGCCCCAGCGCGCCTAGTCTCGGCCAATAAAAGGTTGTGAAAGCAGCGATACCTACTGGTTGAGCTTATTTCGTAGTTCTTCCAACTCCGCATCGACCGCTGAATTGGGTTTGTTGGACGACGTTGGGCTAGCTGCGGGTAAGGCTTGAGTTGGCTGGGAGGTTCCTGGTAGCATCTGAGCTTTCATCGCCGCCAATTCATCATCAACGTCGCTGCCACCTTCGAGCGCCAGAAATTGTTCTTCCAGACTAGAACCTGCTATCTCCTGCGCTGCTTGGGAACGAGCTTCCATCATCAAGACTTTCTCTTCCATACGCTCGAAGGCACCCATAGCGCTATTGGTGTTGAGCGAACCAATCGTGTTTTGCAGTTGCTCCTGAGCTTTGGCAGCTTGCACCCGCGCCTTGAGCATATCCTTCTTGGTCTTGGCTTCAGAAATCTTACTTTCTAGAGCAATCAGGTTGCGCTTGAGAGTATCCACCTGACCCGTTTGCCCATCAAGCGATGTTTTCAGCGTCGCCGCCGTGTCAGCATGACTCTTCTTGCGGACTAGAGCTTCGCGAGCTAGATTTTCATCACCTTTTTGCAAGGCTAACTGGGCGCGTTGCTGCCAGTTATTTGCCTCGGTTTGAGCTTGGTTGTACTGTTGCTGCGTCCGTTTTTGGGTGGCAATGGCTCTGGCAACCGCCTGACGCAACTGCACCAGGTCTTCTCCCATATCCATGATGGACTGCTCCAGAATTTTTTCTGGGTCTTCAGCCTTGCTCACCAGGTCGTTCATATTGGCTTTGACGACTCGGCTAATGCGATCGAATAATCCCATGACGCTGTTTATCCTCTTGGAATGTACTAGGTAAGTATTTGACAGGCTTTTGGTTTGGAGCCTATAAGTTTAATTTAGCTATTTTTGCGGACTGTTCATCGGTTCCGTCTATCAGCCATTCTCCTCAAGTCTACGGCCAGACTTTGAGCAACTTCGGAAAGCCTTTAGGAAACGTTAAGGACACTAGGCTTCTTAATCCAGTTTAGAAATTTGTAGGCAAAAACGGTAGATGGGGACTCAAGAACCATTTAATTGTGAGGGTAGCTTCGATCTATCTACCTCTAGGCTAGGATCGATCGCTGCTATAGGTTCAGATGACGTTAATCCGACAGTCTGGGTGTCCGTTGTCGGGAGGTGCGGCGGTAGGTTTTCCCTATTTATAAGTTGGGCTTTTATTGCTGTTAATTCATCGTCAATCTGTTTTGTAGCTTCGGGTGAGACAAATTTCTCAGCTAGTTCATCGATTTCCAGTTCGGCGATCGCTTCTGTCTGCGCTTCTAGCTCTAGAAGTTTCTCTTCTATCTTCTTGAAGGCATCCAAGGAAGTGCTGGTATCTATATCCAGCATTTCCTTGATTATTGCAGAAGTTTCCGCTTCGCGGACGCGGGCTATGTACAGGTCTTTTTGCGTTTTCAGCTCGGAAATTTTGGCTTCGAGCTTCCGCATATCCTTCTTTAGCTGCTCGATTACCGTCTTTTGAGTTGCTAGATGGGCTTCCATTGCAACGGCTATTCCCTGGTACGCTCTGCGCTTAATCAGGGCTTCTCGTGCTAATTTTTCATCACCTTTTTGCCAGTTTAGTTGGGAGCGGGCGTAGCACTCGTCACCCTTGGCTTTTGCCCCGTCGAGTTGTCGTTGAGTTCGTTTTTTGGTAGCGATCGCGTTCGCTACAGCCTGTCGCAGTTGAATCAAATTTTCCTGCATTTGAGCTACCGCTTTTTCCAGGATTTTTTCCGGATCTTCAGAGCGACCGATCATCTTATTGAGCTTGGCTCGAATCACTCGCAGGATGCGGTTCGTAAATCCCATATCGCATCTCCATTTACAGCGGTAAGCAGGGTGACTGGGCTGTGCGATTTCTCGCTAGCCAAAAAATTAGTAGGGCAACTTTTGCCTCATCGTATCTTAGCGTTTTAGTTCACTAACCCTCTAATGACAAAAAACTAACCTTAGCCCTAACCAGGTACACAGGCGCACAACCAAGAACAATTGACCTGCAAACTAGGGCAACAGGCATAGTTTTTATTCATTTTAAGGATGATAAACCTCCGCAGCAATTCCTGTTTTCTGTAGCTGTTGAACTCTTGTTTCAGCCTCGGCAGGATTTGTGAAAGCACCCAAGGCGATCCTCGGCCCCTGTGGAATGTTAACCACATAGGCGTCCTTAGCTACTTTTCGCATTTCCTCAAGGGTGCGATCGCTCTCGTAGTTCGTTACCACGTAATAAAAATCCTTTTGACCCGGCGCAGGTTTCGCAAGTACTTTTGCTGTAGCAGCAGACGTGGTGGGCGCAGGGGATGGATTAACAGCCGCTCCTGGTGCCAAACTGGGCAGCGTATTTGTTGCAGGGGGCACGAGAGCTGTTTTTACCTGCGGCACAGCCCTTGGCGGCGGTAGGGGCGCCGACTCTAGCACCTGGGGTAGGAGAGCAGAGGCTATATTGGACGAGCGTCCGGGGTCTGCTTGAGGGGGACTCGACGGGCTGGGGACTGCGATCGCCGCCGCTCTGGGTAAATTTTGCTGGGGGGTAACTGGCGCTGGTGCAATGCTAGGTTTAGCGCTGACGCTACTAAGGTTATCCAAACTCAGTTCTTGAAATTCTCCGGAAGCGAGGTTGGGGCCTTGGGCAACCGTTGACGCGATCGCAGGTTTAGGAGTGCTGGGGGTCGGCGCCGAGGGACTTTGCGCGACGGTGGGCGTGCTTGGCTTCCAGAATTTCTTCAGCCCTAACCCATCGAGGCTAGACGGATTCATCGCTATGTAACCCACCGTTGCACTCGACAGCAGCAAAAGCAACATCGAGCCTACTCCTAGCGGCGTCAGCACGTTGTCTAGGAACTTGCGTTCTGCCCGAACTTCTGCTTCTTCCTCAGACAGACTCCGCAGCAGTTGTTCTGAAGAGGCTAGATAATCATCTGGCTGACGGGTCGGAGGCGCGTACACTAGATTTCCTCCTGCATTACCTTGCGAACCACCTTCTTTTGACTCTTCGGCAATCTTTGCGCCCGTCTTATTGTTGGCTTCTTGGGCAGCGCCAGCGGGTTTAGCCAGTGTAAAGGACAATGGTTCTGAGGCTGAATTTGGCTCAGGGGTATCCAGCATTGCCGCCTCGACTCTTGGCTGTTGTGGAGACGCCAACTTATCGCTTTGTGTCGCTAAAAAATTCGGGGCTTCTGGGGTCTGGCTTGCCGATGCTGCTTGGGCAGTGCTTGCTAGTGCGGTGGTAGCTAGCGTAGCTGGCACTGCATTCGTTTTACTGCCTTTGCTGCTAACCGACATCAAATCTATGGATTTGCGAGCCTGGTTCCGCCCAAGCCCGCGAGGAGCCATCACCGGACGCCCGGATTTTTGACGCCGATAGCGGGATAATTCTTCGTCCAGTTGCACGTCAAGACTGCTCAGGGCAGCTTGCAAAGCTGGTTTGATGGACGGATTTGGAGATGTGCGATCTTGGGTATCAACAGAGGAAGCTTGACTCATATCATTTGGTTACGATCGAAGCCAGTTAAATAGAGATTAGCAGGATGTCTTTCAAATCTTTTAATAATATCTTAGGCGCTTTGGAAAATCAGCCCTCGTGGCAAAGCGTGAGGGAATTTCAACGTTTGCTTAAGTGTTGGCCTGATGTTGTGGGCGCGGCGGCGTCTTCTCAGACTCGACCCCTGGCGATTCAGCGGGGTGTTTTGCAGGTGGCTGCATCCAGCTCTGTTTGGACGCAAGAACTTACTTTAAGACGCCCTAGCATACTCAAAAAGTTGAATGCTGTCTTGGGGGAGCAATTAACTGACATGCGTTTTTCTACTGCTCAGTGGCAGAACAAGGCTCCCGTTGATAGGCAAGCATCGGTTTTGTGGGAAAAGCATCCCAGTCGTGTTGTTGAGGAACGTTCTGCAACTCCAGTCAGTCAGGTTCTAGGCGGTGTTAGTGCAACTGCGGCTTTTGAACAGTGGGCGGCTTTGGTGCGATCGCGATCGCAACACTTACCCCTTTGCCCAGCTTGCGAGTGCCCGACGCCACCTGGCGAACTCCAGCGCTGGAATGTCTGTTCTCTATGTGCTACTCGCCAGTGGCAAGATCGGCAGCCTTAGTAAGTAAATCAAAACTTAAAAGGCAAAAGGAAGAAAAGCTATGTGCTTCAAGACTTTTGCCCACTGCCTATAGGCAAATTAAATTTGAACAGCCTGCTGGGGCGATCGCCCCAGCGTAGTCTTATTTTTTTCTCCTTTTGTCAAATATCTATCTTATGGCAGACGATCGACCTATTATTTTTCTTCGCTATCTCTATGAAAGTGAGCAATCACTTTAATTTAAACTTTGTAAGCTTTAATCTTATCTTCCAAATCTTTTAACAAATTCCTGCTAACATAAATCGTTCAAAGTCTGATTATTGGGTTAAAATCGCGTCTCTGCTTGCGCCTGCTGTTTAACGTTTCCCTTGATCCCCATTGGTTTTTATAAAAAATCAGCTTATTAGCTGATTTTGCAGGGAAAAATAAAATGTGTGTAATTAATCCCAAAATGTATCTATCTATAACAGAAGACTTAAGAAATTATTAAAGCCATTTTTAGCTGGGGATCGCTAGAACCTATACAGGATAATTGCCAGCTTCGCTTAAATGCTCTTTTGCCATTATGGGGGAAATCTAAGATGAATGTCAGATAAAGATTATCCCAAAAGGTACTCCCATGAAGACACTGAATTTTTTAACTTCTGCCTGCCGCTCTTGTCGGCATTACAGGCCAGAGGGACGGCGCGGTGGTCTTTGCCAACAACTCGGCGTACCTGTTAGAGGCAGTTGGAGTGCCTGTTCTTTGGCATTACCGCCGTTTGCGCCTTCATGGGAAAAACTAGAAGGGATCGTCGTTTGGCCAGAAGAAACGTTAAAGATACAACAAGCGGTTTCGGCAGAATGTGCCTCGGGCTACTCAAATTCAAACGCTTCAGAAGAAAAGATTGCACCTGCTTATAAAGATATGGCAGTTTCGCCCGCGCGGGTTTTATAAAACAATAAAAATTTTCTCCGAAATTTCCAAAAAATACAAGTGTCTAGGCGATCGCACCTTTAATCAAAGGTGCGATTTTTTTATTATTGGCAATATTTTGTCTACAGTTAGAGATTTTAGGCTTACGCAAATTTATTTAGGGGAAAATACCCGCTTTGGGGAGGCTAACCAATCTCACAGCGGGGGCGTTGCCACGCCCCCACATCTTCTTGTTTTTAAGGTAGCCAAGGGTATTGGCGAAAATCGGGGGGACGTTTTTCTAAAAATGCCTGTTTCCCTTCAGCTCCTTCCTCAGTCATGTAATAGAGTAAAGTGGCGTTACCTGCCAGTTCTTGCAGTCCAGCTTGACCGTCGCAGTCGGCATTGAAGGCAGCTTTCAAGCAACGAATTGCAATGGGACTTTTTTCTAAAATTTCGCTAGCCCACTGGACGCCTTCTTGTTCTAGCTGTTCGACAGGGACGACACAATTAACTAAGCCCATTTCTAAGGCTTGCTGTGCGTTGTACTGGCGGCAGAGATACCAAATTTCTCGCGCCTTTTTTTGACCGACGATGCGGGCAAGGTAGCTGGCACCAAACCCCCCGTCAAAACTGCCGACTTTGGGGCCAGTTTGTCCAAAAATTGCATTATCTGCGGCAATTGTGAGATCGCATATTAGGTGCAGAACGTGACCGCCGCCGATAGCGTAACCAGCGACAAGGGCTATTACGACTTTGGGCATGGAACGGATTAAGCGTTGCAAATCCAGGACGTTGAGGCGCGGGGTGCCATCTTCGTCTATATATCCAGCTTCACCGCGCACGCTTTGGTCGCCACCAGAACAGAAGGCATATTTGCCATCGGTGTGAGGGCCAGCACCCGTGAAGAGGACGACGCCGATGCGGGTATCTTCGCGGGCATTGCTGAAAGCATCATAGAGTTCAAAGACGGTTTTAGGACGGAAGGCGTTGCGCTTGTGCGGACGATTGATGGTAATTTTAGCGATGCCGTCTGTTTTGTGGTATAAGATGTCTTCGTAAGTTTTGGCGGTTTGCCAGTTAATTTGCATGAGGATAGAGTGCCCTACTTTCAGCTTGAGAATTTTAACGCAGTAGGTAGCTAGCTACTTCAAGTAGAAATTAAGTTTGCGTGGAAATAATTTCCAGATTTGCTGTAATATTCATGCATAATGGAGTGTCTAAAAGTGTTTTTGGGTTAAAAACATGGAAACTCTTGCATATATTCTTATGGCTCTGGCCTACGAGGAGAATGCTAATATTGATGTCCAGCCAATGATAGCTTCGCGCAGTTTTAACTGGTGGCAGAAGTCGGGTGCGCTAGCAATATTGGCATTAATTATATTGGGTGGATTTAGCAAGGTGGTAACGGCTTATACGAGCCCTACCTTGAGTGCGGTTTATCAGCAAGCGGATACTTTTTAGCAGGTGTTTTTAGTTAAATATGGCGTAATATTTTTTAACCCTCAAGCCGTTGCTGGGGGTTGTTAATTTTTAGGGAATAATGAGGGCGATCGCTGGCAGATGGCTCTTCGGCCAGAAGAATTAATATAGATTTAATATGGCGAAGTTTTATTTATAGTAGCTATAGTGCGAATTTCCCTAAGTTATCCTGTCGCCACTTTGCATCTGCCTTGCGATCTGTCCTTATTTCCAATACCCTAATTCCTTTAGTTGGTAGTGGGTTCAAGCGTTGCTTCAGATGCTCCCAAGAATCAATCAATTCATGTTCTAGATTATAAGTGGCACAAAGTTGGTCAAAGTTAATATCTTGTGGCGTGGCAAAAAATTCCTCGAAGGGTGGCTCGAATTTGGCAATGGGTAAGTTTTCAAATATACCGCCACCGTTATTATTAATTAAGATAATTGTCATATGTCCTACAAACTTGTTTCGCAACAAAAAACCGTTGGTGTCGTGCAATAATGCTAAATCTCCCGTCAGCATCACGCTACTTTGATGGCGATGGGCAATTCCCAAAGCAGTTGATAAGGTTCCATCAATGCCATTCGCACCACGATTGAAAAAAGGTTGAAGTCCAAAGTTATTACTTGTCCAGAAAAACTCTACATCTCGCACGGGCATACTATTGGCAATAAATATAGGTGTCTCTGGCGGTAAAGTATGGGAAATTAACCAAGCTGTTTTGCTTTCAAGTAGGTGATTTATTGCAATCATTTTATTATCAATTGCTTGCCTAACTTTGCCTTCAATTTCACACCACAACTGTAGATAATCGTTTTGGCTAGAAGGCGCAGGGTGGGGAGATGCGATGAATCGCGTCTCTACAATAGATAGGCGTAAGTGGGTGGTTTTGCCGTGAAGCGGATCTAAATTGTGGTGGCTGGGGTCGATTATCCAACGTTGCGGTTGGGTGTCGTCTAGCCAGGTTCGCAGTTGTTTGCTTGTGGGCAATTCGCCTATTTGAATTACTATTTTTGGTGTTAGTTGTTGTGCTAGTTTTTGGTTACGCAGGATTAGATCGTAACTGGAAATTAGATAAGGGTTTAGTTCAACATAGTTTCTTAAGGGCGATAATCCCTCAGCTAGAACAGGCCATTTTAAGGTTTGGGAGAGTTGCGCGATCGCACTACAATATTCTTTAGGAAATCTCGGCGATTGCGTACCAGCAATAATAATTCCTCTGTCGCATTGTTGCCATTCTTCTATTGCGGAGTCTAGGGTGCTGGTTGCTTCTCCTAGCAAGGGAGAAACATTAGGGGTAAATGTGCGTACTCCAGCAAAGAAATCTTCTATTTGAAAGTGCGATCGCAGTTCTAATGCGGCGGCTTCTGGAATGGGTGCGAGGGGGTCGCGAAAGGGTATATTAAGATGAACCGATCCGGGGGTAGGGAAGAGCGATCGCTCCCACGCATGAATAATCGTCTGTCGCAAATAACGCAGCATTCCCATTTCCAAAGATGGCGCTGCTAACTCTGTTTGCCAGTTAGGATAATTGCCATATAATTTCACCTGATCTATTGTTTGCCCAGAATGACAATCGCGCAATTCTGGGGGACGATCTGCTGTTAATATCAACAGCGGTACTCGGCTTTCTCTGGCCTCAATTATAGCTGGATAAAAGTTAGCGCCAGCGGTTCCAGAAGTGCAAACCAAGGCTACTGGTAAACCAGAACGTTTGGCAATTCCCAGAGCAAAGAAGGCGGCGGAACGTTCATCCAGCACTGGTATGGCATCAATATGCGGAACTTGTTGGGCAAAGGCGATCGCCAGAGGTGTGGAACGCGAACCGGGACAGATAACCGCTGTGGTTAATCCCAGTTGTTTTAAAGTCTCTGCTAAAACTGAAGCCCAAATTGTATTCGTGTTGCTAAAATTAATTTGCATTGCTAACTCTAGAGTATCGGTGTTTTAATTTTCCGCTACTAAAGCTGTTAGACAAAATTTATTAGTTGAAAACATTTTATGATTCTTGAAGCGGTTATGTTAAACGTAAAAAATGGATTGGAGGTGGATTTTGAGACGGCTTTTAAGAAAGCATCTAATATTATATCTTCTATGGACGGCTATTTATCCCACGAACTTCATAGATGTATTGAAGTTCATGGGAAATATTTATTACTTGTTAGATGGGAGAGTTTAGAAGCTCATACAATTGGATTTAGAAGCTCTCCCGAGTATCAAGAGTGGAAAAAACTTCTTCACCATTTTTACGAGCCATTTCCCATCGTTGAACATTTTGAAGAAGTTTAACTAAATCATCTCGCCCCCAACGGGTTGCTCGCGATCGAGAGCGATCGCGAGCCAATGACTGTTAGCTGAAAGTCGCTGGAAGGGACAAAGGTGATTCCACGACGCACTGCTCGCACTGGTCGATCGTGGGCGATCGCCAACTGATAGCGCGACACGACAGTTGCCAGCACTAACTTCATTTCAAACATTGAAAGCGCCATACCAATGCAACTGCGGGTTCCGCCTCCAAATGGTAGATACTCATAGGGCGAAAACTTCTGGTTTAAAAAGCGTTCTGGTTTAAACTGGTCTGGCTCTGGATAAACTTCCGGGCGGCGGTGAGCTAAATAAATGCAGGGAACCAGTATCGCCCCTGGCTCAAATTCATAACCCTCCAATTGCACCGATTCTTTCACCAAGCGCGGCTGGGAAATTAGGGCAATTGGATAAACCCGCAGCGCTTCTTTACACACAGCAGTGAGATAGGGCAGTTGAGTAATAGCTACCGGATCGGCATTGCTACCGAGGGGGTCTAATTCCTTTAGCAACTTGTCCAGCACTTGTGGATGCCGATGAACCCAGTAGAAAGCCCAATTTAGACCCGACGCAGTGGTTTCATGGCCTAACAGTAGCAGAGTAATTAATTGATCGACTAACTCAACATCTGTCATGATCTCTCCCGCATCGTCACGCGCAGACATCAGCATCGAGAGGATGTCCCTTGCGTCGGGGTTGGGTTGGGCGCGGCGTTCGTTAATCTCAGCGTAAATTAGGGTTCTGATTTGCTGCTGCTGTCGTACAAACTTGCCCCAAGGACTCCAAGCGCCTAAGTCTTGCTGTAGTGGGGGGAAGAAAAACTGGGTGGAGTAAAGGTCAGAGGTGACTGACTCCAGCATATTACCGATCAGTTCTTTTAACTGTTGGTAACGCCATCCGGGGTTGAGGCCAAAAACCACTCGCAAGATTATTTCGAGCGAAATTTCTAACATCGGTTCTTGCATGGAGAGGGATGCGTTTGGTTTCCATTCCTGGATCGCTTCCCTGGCGATCGCGCAAATCAACTTACCATAAGTATGCAGTCGTTCCCCATGCAGGGCGGGCATCAGCAACTGGCGCTGGCGCTGGTGGCGCTGTCCATCTTGCATAATCAGGGATTGCTCTCCGGTCAGTGGTCGGAAAATATGAGTCACCTTGCCCAGTTCCAATTTTCCTGCCTGGGTAGTAAAAATTGATTGAATTGCCTGCGGGTGGCTGAAAAATACCACTGGTGGGGACTTGGGGCCGAGTACGCGCAGGGTAAAGGTATCTCCGTAACGCTGGGCACACGTCTCTAGAAATCGGATAGGCTGGGCGGTGATTTGAAGCGTTTGCAGTAAAGACGGCAGTTGTGGGCCACTAGGCAATTTCATACTAAGGCTTTGAGAAGTGCTTGGAGTTTTAGTTGAATTTCTGCGAGTTCTTTGTCTGGATCGGAACCTGCAACTATACCTGCTCCAGCATATAGTCTGGCTCGACAATTATCTATCAGTGCCGACCGAATTCCTACTATAAATTCACTGTCGCCTCGATGATTTACCCAACCCAGAGGCGCAGCATACAAACACCTGTTGAAGCTTTCATAGCGGCGAATTTGCTTGCAGGCAATTTCTCTAGTATCGCCTGCAACTGCTGGGGTGGGATGGAGTTCCGCTACTATTTCTAAGGGATGCACGCCCGCAGGAACGCTGGCTCTAATCGGCGTCCATAAATGCTGGATGTTAGATAGTTTTAAAAGCAAAGGTAGCGGCATTCGTTGAGGGTTCAAGCCGAGTTTTGATAGGCGTTGGATAATAAAATCGCTGACGACGCGATGTTCGTGCCTTTCTTTTTCGCTTGTCAGTAAACCATCGGCAAAATATGCATCTTCTATTGCAGTTTTCCCTCGCGGCGCTGAACCAGCTAAGGCATCTGTCTCTAATTCTCTATTGTGTATCTTAATTAAGCGTTCTGGACTGGCACCTATAAAATTTTGTCCCTTGCCATTGCTTGTGGAAAAAACATAGCAATCGGGATGCATTATTCGTAAATTATTTAAAGAATGTACTAGGTTAAAGGGAGCATTCGCCGTTACATCAATAGCGTCTGATAAAACAATTTTGTTTATATGTTTACGGTTAATTGACTCTAACGCAGATACAACTGATGCCTTAAAGTTGTTATTAGCTTTTAGATCGGAATTTTTAAAATTATGTAGGCGCGGCCTGACAGGACTATTGACATTTTTGCTGATAGCCGAACTAATTGCTTGAAATTCTTCCCATATATTTTGTGATAGCAAATCGTAATTTACGTTAGAGTCAATTACGATATTGGCAACTACAACAGAGGAATTTTTTTTAGAAGATATCTGCCAGCGGGGTAGAAATATTGTAGCAGCTGGAAATGGCGAAGCATCGTGGAGATTGTCATCAAAAAACGTGAAGCTACAGAAGAAGTGAGGCCCAGAAAAAGGTAAGTTTAAGGTGCCCGTGCTGCTAGTTTTAGCGAGGCAAGAATTGATAAATTTTTGAGCTTGTGAGAAGCGATCGCTATGCGATAATTTTACCGATGTTGCGGTATCAATGGCAGCGATCGCTTCTCCTTGCGCTGGTTTTTCAAAGTAAAAATGCAATTGATCTGGCAGCGCGATCGCATCTAGAACCGCTAGGGGATCTATGGAGGGAATTTTTTGAGAAATACTGACGATTTGGGTATTGTCTTTTTCAACGCAGGTCTGCTTAAACGTTAAAAGAAACTGACGCAGATCCTGGCAGTCTTGAAACAGATTAGCGCAGTAGGGGGTGACTGTCATAAAAATGAGGATAGCAAATTTTTCTTACGTTTGTTGCTCAAATCTGATTAAACATTGGTGTTCGTGGTATAGCTAGTAGAGCTTAGGCGTGGGAGTGGGGAACATCCTACCCTCGCCTTCCAAGCGGGAGACGCGAGTGCTGGGGGCTTCTCTACTACGCGATCGCGAGTCTCATATCCCTAGACTGTCGCCTGGGTCTAGAACCTCATGTCGTCGCCAATGCCCCCAAAGCCATGTTGGCATACCACTTGCATTTCATGTTGTTGGGTCAGCGCGGATGGTTTTTTAGATAGCGACATTGAAATCATAGAACATTTGTTTTTGTAATTTAATCAAATTTGACTGATGACTACAAGGTTTATTGAACAGCCAAATAGTAAGTTGTGGATGGCAGCAATTAAGCCACCTATGTACAGCGTTGCCATTATTCCAATTTGGGTGGGTACGGCTGTGGCTTATGCAGAAAGTAAAGTACTTCACGCAGCAATATTTTCGACCTTTTTAATGTCAGCAATTTTGATTATTGCATGGCTGAATCTTAGCAACGATGTATTTGATTCCGAAACTGGGATTGATAAGAATAAAGCCCACTCGCTTGTAAACTTGACAGGAAACAAATCTTTAATTTTCTGGCTGGCCAATCTATTTCTAGTTTTGGGCATAGTGGGTATAGTGGCGATCGCCTGGTTACAGCAAGACTTCACTGTAATTGCCCTAGTTCTACTGTCTTGTGCTTTGGGATACAGCTACCAAGGGCCTCCCTTTCGTTTAGGCTACCAGGGTTTGGGGGAAATTATTTGTTTTATCTGCTTTGGTCCCATAGCTATTGCGGCGGCATACTACAGTCAAACCGCAACTTGGTCAAAAATCGGTCTGGCAGCATCGGTTATTGTGGGAATTACTACCTCGTTAATTTTGTTTTGCTCCCATTTTCACCAAGTTGCTGATGATTTGGCAGCAGGAAAAAAATCTCCCATTGTCCGGCTGGGGACGGAAAAATCTGCCCAACTCTTACCCTGGTTTTGTGGTAGTATTTACGCGCTGACCGTGCTATTTGTGTCATTAGGATTTTTCCCCATCTGGACGTTACTCATTTTTGCAAGTTTGCCCTTTGCCGTGCAGTTATGCCAGCACGTCGGGAAATTTCACAATCAGCCAAAAGACGTTAGTAACTGCAAATTCATCGCCGTAAAATTGCATTTTTGGAGCGGGTTGCTGTTAGCGTTGGGCTTTATTCTGCCGATGGGGTGATGCAATATCGGTTCGATTTTCGGCCTTATCGGCGTCACTTCAAGCGTCCCCTACAAATTAGCAAAGGCATCTGGGATATCCGCGAGGGCATTATCCTCCGTCTTACCGATGAGAATGAAAAAATCGGATTTGGAGAAATTGCCCCGCTTTCCTGGTTTGGCTCGGAAACTTTTGCAGATGCTTGGGATTTTTGTCGCGAACTGCCGAATAAAATTACAGCGGAAACAATTTTTTCTATTCCAGCGGCTCTCCCTGCTTGTCAGTTTGGCTTTGAATCAGCTTTAGATTTGGCATTAGTTAATAATTCCCCCTCTAAAATCAAAAATCTAAACGCTCAAATTACTTACAGTGGCTTATTGCCTGCTGGGGAAGCAGTTTTAAATCAATGGCAACCACTTTGGGAGCGGGGATATCGTACTTTTAAATGGAAGATTGGGGTTGCCCCAATTCAACAGGAACTCAATATTTTCAACCAACTGATTCAGTCAATCCCGGAATCGGTGAAATTGCGATTAGATGCCAATGGGGGGCTAAGCTGGGAAGAGACAAATGCATGGCTCAACGTTGGCGATCGCGCGAGCTATATCGAATTTATAGAACAACCCCTCCCCATAAATAAATTTGCGGCTATGTTGGAATTGGCCGGCCAGCATTCTACCCCCATAGCCTTGGATGAATCTGTTGCTACAATTGAGCAATTGCAAGCTTGCTATCAACAGGGTTGGCGCGGTATTTTTGTCATTAAGCCCGCGATCGCTGGTTCCTCATCCAGGTTGCGCCAATTCTGCCAACAGCATACAATTGATGCTGTTTTTTCCTCTGTATTTGAAACTCCTATTGGCAGACAGGCTGCGCTACAGTTGGCGGCTGAACTGTCGAGACGCGATCGCGCAGTAGGATTTGGCGTCAACCACTGGTTCGACGAAGATGATGAAACCAGCTTTGAGAACTTATGGAATCGCCTCTAGACTATATCAATAAACGCGCTAAGGATGATTGGCTGATTGCTTATGACACCAAGGGACACTTATATCATCGCGCCTCTGTAAAGTTTATTCGTTTTACTTGCCAAAATTTTCAGCAGTTAACACTATTTAAAAAACCGCGTATAAACGACAAAACTTTACTATCCTGGCCAGACCAAGTAAAATTTTTAGGGCATTTCATAGGTGCTTGTGCCGCTGGAAATCCAATTTTTTTAATGAATCCAAATTGGGCTAAAAGTGAAATTGAACAAGTTACTCATTTAGTGGAATCAAACCACCATCTCAGAAATATCCACAATTGGATTATGATTCCCACTGGTGGTTCATCGGGGAAAATGCGTTTTGCCATCCATACTTGGGAAACATTGATGGCATCGGTGCAAGGCTTTCAACAGTATTTTCAGGTATCTCAAATCAATTCCTTTTGTGTATTGCCGCCTTATCACGTCAGCGGTTTAATGCAATTCATGCGCTCCTTCACTACCGGGGGCAAGTTGGTTATTATGCCGTCAAAAACACTAGAGCTTGGTGTCAAATGTGACATTAATCCAGAAGATTTTTTCATATCCTTAGTGCCAACTCAGCTGCAACGTCTCTTACAAAATCCAGAATTAACCGCCTGGTTAGCCAAATTTAAAACAGTGCTTCTGGGGGGCGCACCAGCTTGGCGAGAACTTCTGGAAGACGCGAGGCGCCACAAAATTAGGGTAGCGCCTACTTACGGTATGACCGAAACAGCATCACAAATTGTCACTCTCAAACCTGAAGATTTCCTCAACGGCAATAATAGCGCTGGCCACGTTTTACCCCATGCAAAAGTAACAATTCGCAGTGAAAGTGGCGAAATATTAGGCACTAATAAAACCGGGATTATTAATATTGCGGCTGATTCGCTAGCACTTGGTTATTATCCAGAATTTTTTAGCAACCAGCAGCATTTTCAGACAGATGATTTAGGCTTTATTGACGATCGAGGTTATTTAAACGTTGTTGGTCGTAACAGCAATAAAATCATTACTGGGGGTGAAAATGTGTTTCCGCCTGAAGTGGAAGCTGCGATTAGAGAAACTAACCTGGTTGCTGATGTTTGCGTGATTGGCGTGCCGGATTTTCAGTGGGGACAAGCTGTTACGGCTGTTTATGTCGCTAACACTTCCGCTGTTTCTGCTGAGATATTGCAAGCCGCGATCGCTTCTAAATTAACTAAATACAAGCACCCTAAATATTGGTTACAGGTTGAAAGTTTGCCCCGCAACGCTGGAGGTAAACTCAACCAAGATGAGCTAAACAAAATTATCGTTAAATCCCGTATAATTCCTAGCAAAAAATAGCTTGGAGCCTGCCAAATTTATTAATAAGTTGCAGTTAATTATTTAAATTTAAGTTTATGACTAGACGAAAGCCAATATTAGGATTTCTATTTGCATCAATTTATAGTCTCATTACAGCATTTGTAATAATTTATGTTGCTATCTTCTGTAACTTTAAAGTTTTAACAGGCGGATTGATGCTGTTTATGCCTGTCTTCCCCTGGATATTAATTTTAATATTTATATTAAAACCTGGGACTGGCTGGCTTTTAGGTGTTGCCTATATATTATCTTTTGTATTGAATTTTATAAGTTTTTATATAATAGGTTTATTACTACAAAAAAGATTAACTAAGAAAAAGAAAATTATAATAATTAAAAAACGCAAGACAAGTTACGATTTGACTCGTTTATAGAAAATATAAAATTAGCAATCTATCTCGTTACTCCACTGTCTCAACCATTGCACTATTTCCTGTGTTAGTGGTGTTTTAGTTCTGTTAACTGAATCTATACAGACGTGCTTGGTAATTGCCTTAGCAATAACTTGCTCTGAGGAAACCGGAAAAATTTGATAAACAGTGTCAAACTTTGACTCATTAAGCTGTTGGGGTTTTAGCTGAATGACGGTGCGATCGCCGCAAAACATAGGGCGATAAAAATCTACGCTGGCATGAACAATAGGAATGGCAACAGCTGGATTGCTAAAAAATGACTTAAGATTAAGTCCTGATGCTGCTAGCGATTCCTCATAGGCTTCGTGACATAGTGCCAAGACATTGGCAAAGTAGACGACACCAGCAGCATCGGTATCTTGAAATCGAATAGTTCGGGTGTAAGTAAATGGCATTCAATGTTTTAGATACCTGGCTAAGAGCAACAATACACCCCAGGCAATCAAAAAAGAAGCGCCTAAACAAATTTGTTTAGGCGCAGACGAAATTTAGACTTTAATCACCCAATCCTTGCGGGTGTCAGCGCTGATAAAAGAAGCAGGAACGTAATCGATATTCACTCCCAGCGACTTGAAAGCGGCGCGAATCGCCGTCGCGTGGGAAGCCTCAACGGTGCCGATGCTTGCGCCTGCGGAGATTAGGGCTGGAGTTTTCAATTTACCAACTTCACGTGCATAAGCGATCGCGGCGTCAACTTCTAAGGCGAGTGCTAACTTAGCTACGTTCACATCTGAATCGATATTGCCTTCACCCGCTTTGATATAGGAAGAAAGATCGTAGCTGGATTTTGACATCACCGGGGTTCCACCCAAACTTTTGACCACCTTTGCTAGAGTATCGCGATGGTTCTTGTGATCGGCTTGGTTGCGTAGTGCAAGCGCCAAAACAGCCTTGCCAACATCGGTGTCACTCAGCTTAGTCGCAGCAAAGCTGTATGCCCAGATAGCTTGATGCTCGTAAAACAGGGCATTGTTGAGAATGGCAGCATCATTTTTCATGTCCTGCTTGGATGCAGCCCCAGCACGATCGGCGATCGCCGTCAGCCCCAAAGCACTGGCAACACCAGTCGCAGCCCCTGTCATAATAATTCCGCGACGTGAGAACGATCTGCGGCTGCGCGGGGATGTGTTGACGAATTCGTTATCCATGTTGATGTGTCTTCTTCTAAACAGGCAATCTAAACTTAAATACGCTGACTCATTCAGCTTGGATCTATCTTTTTGATGACGACGCCGCCATTTATCGATGAAATCTCTATCTTGGAGAGGATCGCCCAGCAAGATCAAACCGCGCTGGGTGAACTCTACGACCGCTACGCCAGCGTACTCTACGCTGTTGCCTTGAAAATAGTAGGGTCTGCGGAAGAAGCTGAGGAAGTAGTTCTTGATGTTTTCTCCCAGGTATGGCGAACAGCGAAAAACTACGACTCCAAGCGTGGGCGCGTTGATGGTTGGTTGTTCATGCTTACCCGCAGTAGGGCGCTGGATCGGCTGCGTGCGTTGAAGCGGACTGCACGGGCCGCAGATGCTTCAATAGAAGCAGAAGGAATAAAATTCCCCCAGGCATATACGTCTCCAGAACAAGATTTGTTAATTGAGGAGCGGCGCGATCGCGTGCAAGCTGCTATTAACCAACTCCCATGCGAGCAACGGGAGGTTATAGAGTTGGCATATTTCAAAGGACTAACCCATGTAGAAATCGCCGCTTATACTGGTAAGTCTCTGGGGACGGTAAAAACCAGAATTCGCTTAGGACTCAGAAAGCTGCGAGATGCCCTCGGCTCTCTGTAGTTGGGCCGCGCTAGTATCAAACTATATGAGAGCCAGATATGATGAAACACTCAGACAGTTGTTTCTGTGAACTTGCACCTTTGTACGCGCTCGACATCCTCGAAGAGCAAGCTCGTCGTGTGGTTGAGCAATGTATGGCGGAGTTGCCAGAGTTGGAGATTGAGTTAGAAGAATTTCACTTAGGTGTTGCTGCTATACCCTACAGTCTTCCTGATGTGGCGATCGCTCCGTGTGTCAAAGATCGGCTGTTCCAGCGTATTGCCAATGTAGATATTTTGGATGAAACATCTCTACATACTACCGCGATCGCTCCCCCGCCAATTGCGCCTCCCGTACCCCCTTTTACCGTGCGTGCGGGTGATGTGCGCTGGAGAAATCACCCAGTTCCAGGCGTGACGATGGCTAGGCTCAATGTAGACAAAGCTAAACGCGAAATTGTCTGCCTGCTTCGTGCCGAACCTGGTGTAACTTATCCCCCCCATCGCCACGCTGCTGTTGAAGAAATCTTTATGCTCGAAGGCGATTTAGAGGTAGATGGCGAAGTTTATGGCAGGGGTGACTACATTCGCTCGTCTCCAGGATCTATTCACAGTCCGTATACTTCTACTGGTTGTATGTTTTTTATCCGCACCTCGATAGATGATGAAATGCTTAATTGAGCAGGTGCAATGTTAATTTTTTTTGCTTTTTTGGTTCGGTCAACAGATGACAAATTTAAAAGTAGAATAGGCATAAAAAAAGGAGCGATCGCTCCTTTTTTTATAGGAATGCCCAACCTAGCTACGGTATAATTACAAAAAACGTAAATTGCCAAAAGTTGCTCCCGCACGGACGTGATCGTTTGACGCGATCGCGGAAGTTGGCATTCCCGGCAAACAAACAGTCAGAAACGACAAAGTAACCTTCCAGGCCAATTTTCCCCGCCTAGCTAATAGTATATAAAAACGAGCTAAGGCAGGGAATGAATTCGGTGGTTCTATAGCCGCAACCCCCCGCACCAAGTACACTTCATCTACTGATAGATGTCGCGCTAAAGGCACGCAGCTACCATCATGCTCCCATTCCAGAAGCTGGGGGTGCGGATCGACAGAACTCAAGATTGGCAAAATTGGGAAACCCGTGACAAGAACCATAGCTTCGACCCATTCTCTAAGCGGGCAGCTAGGGTTTACATTGTCCATAGAACTAACAATTAGCCACTCTGTAGGATGGCTACCCGCAAAGATATGTTCGACCTGCATCGCTGTTTCTTCTACCTGTGGTGTGTTCGACCACCCCTGGCGCAGATGCAAAGCGTATTTTAGTGCATCGCTCTTGACGGCTTGAGTAGGCCAATTATCAAGGATTGCTGGCTGAGTCCAGATAGGAAGAGCGTCTAGTTGAAGCATCAATTTTTGGGAACGCTTGGGATAGAGCTGGTATTCAAGCCATCGCGGTTACATCTGAGTAACTAGACTTTGGCTTGCTTAACCATTCATATCTCTGAGCCTTGGGGAGGTATGCAAAAATTTGGTGCTTTGAGAAGTGATTCGGTCAAATCAAAGCCCCAGTTCTACCAGCCTCTAACTAATTTCGCCACCTCCTCAACATCCAGACAATCTAGGGCAAATGCTTTGCGAAGCAGGTTGTTAGGAACAAATTCATCATACTTTTGCAGTTTTGGGGCTTCTTCAGCACTAACTAAATCATCTGCTGTAAGCCTTCTTGCCGCAAAACCAACTATTTCATCTTTAAGTGCATTAAAGTTTTCCTTGCCTAATTTAACATTCAGAAAATATGGAGAACGGCCTCCCATACTTCTGATGTCTAAAGACTCCCTGCACAAGGAATTCAAAAATCTTTCTAGCGTGTTGTAAGCTACAGTACCCATCCAAGGAAAAATACAGCAAGTCTTGCCTTCTAAGGGAATAATATTACTTTTGTCCAATCCAGCAAGTTTAGCCAACTGGCGAGCCGCATTCAGGCGCTTTTTAGCATTACTCTGCAAGTAGGTATATTCAATATCCTCAAAAAGCACTCTTCGCATCCGTTGCAAAATTTTAGTATGAATGGTGATACTGCCCCCATACCAAGAAATATTAGCCGAGCCTTCAGAACGCTTAACAAAAACTGTTTTTGCTTTAAAATCCACATTTAAAACTTCCCAAGTTCTACCTGCCAAAGCAAATTTGTTTCCAGCGGGCGGTGGCTTGATAATACTTCCAATTTCAATATGGTCATCTCTGACGAGATACTCCACATTGTCAGGAAACACAGCATAAAACTGAAACTTCTTCACAAGCTTTTCACCTGTCAAACCTAAGAGCAGTTTGCCCCGGTCAGTTTCCTGAATATGATCGATATCAATTAAATAGCGCAGCAATTGTTTAAAATCTTCTTTAGAGATAGCAGCAAAAGGTGGCAAAGTTAGAACTTGCTGTGCTAAAGCAGCGGGTGAAAGTTCCCCCATAGCTGCCAGAATACTCATTGTTTGGTGGTATAAAAGGCTGAAGGGATACTTAACAGGATGTATTGGCTCAATCCACCGTTCTTCTAAGTAAAGTTGGATAATAGCAATGCACTGCAAAAGTTGCCAAGGAATTTGATCGGGAAGCGGTTCTTCTCCTAATGGCTCATCTTCAGCGCAAATAAAACGCATATCCGCAGCACCGCCACGCCTCCCCGCACGTCCCAATCTTTGCAAGAAGCTGGATACAGAGAATGGTGCTTCTAATTGAATCACGCGATCCAATTGCCCGATATCAATTCCTAATTCAAGCGTCAGCGTTGCAGCGGTGACTGATGCAGTATCAAGTTCGCGCATTTCATACTCAGCGGCTTCTCTTAAATGAGCAGAAATGCTGCCGTGATGGACGTGGTAAATGTCTGGTAATCCTTGGGTTTCGGCGATTTGACGCAGGCTTGATATAACTGATTCTGTTGCAGAGCGATTATTAGCAAAAATTAGGCATTTTTTAAATTTGGTATTGTCGAAGATATACCTAAAGTAAGGATTATTTATGTCGGGTTTATCAGCTTCTGGAATGTAAAAATGTTCTAGAGAAAAGTAAACTTTGCGTTGTCCGCCTTTAAGATCAGGAGTAATGACGGGTTTGCTAGTGCGATCGCTCAACCATTCTTCAGCCAGCGAATAATCGCCAAGCGTAGCCGATAACCCAATTCTACGCGGCGGCGTTTGCACAAATCTCGACAAACGTGCTAACTGGCAAAGAATCTGGCATCCGCGTTCAGAACCCATAAACGCATGGATTTCATCAATAATTACAAACCGCAAATCTCCGAACAGACGTACCAGTTCGGTATTCTTATTAATCAACAGACTTTCTAAAGATTCCGGCGTAATTTGCAGGATACCTTTCGGATTTTTTATTAACTGCTTTTTACGGCTTTGAGAAACATCGCCATGCCAATGGCATACAGGAATATCAGCTTCTTTCAAAAGGTCGTTTAAGCGATCGAATTGGTCATTTATTAACGCTTTTATGGGACTAATATACAGTACGCCGATACTTTTAGACGGGTTTTGATGCAGTAAAGTCAAAACAGGTAAAAAAGCAGCTTCCGTTTTACCAGAAGCTGTTGCCGCCGCCAGCAATAAATGAGCATCAGTGTCAAATATTACCCGACAAGCTTCCACTTGAACTGCTCTTAATTCAGTCCAATTCTGGCTGTAGATGTATTCCTGAATAAATGGCGCTAGCCTGTCGAAAGGCTGTGTAATCATAGTGTAAATTCTGCTAATTCACCGTCTGCATCCACATCGGAATCTTTGCTGGCTGATGTAAGTTTGAAATCAGAACCGTGTATTAATTCGCTCAAAGAAATAGTTGGGTTTTCTCTGAGAATATTTAACACGCTGATAAAGTCGCGTACTACTTCGCGCGGGGTTGCCAATTTATCAGCACCTAGACGACTTGTAATCTCCTGCATGAATTCCTGGAAGTCTTTAGCTTTGAGAGTTTTTTCGTAATTAAAATGAGTGGCGTGAACGTCGGATAAGCGTTTCAAAAGTTCTGTTAATTCTTGAGAAGTTAATGGATCTAACTGGATGGCTGCTCCAGAAGTATCTTGAATTCCCTCTCTAACAAAGCGGCTTTTTGCCAAGCGAGTCCGCCAAGCTTCATCGCTGTAAAGTCCTCGTCGCTTGTCTTCTAAAAATTGAGGAGTTCCTCCTAAGAAAATGCCCAAATTTTCCACACCGCCTTGCATGGTGTCGTTGAACATAGCCAACAACTTGTCGTAATTACTTTGGCGGGAAGCAGCATGAGTAATCTTGAATAAATGAACGGCTTCGTCAAGCAGAACTAGAAGCCCTTTGTAGCCGATATCAGATACAAACTTAGCAAGCAATTTGATGTAGTCATACCAGCTATCATCGTCAATAATGCTGACGCGATCGCCCAAGGCTGACTTAGCCTCAGTCTTAGTAGCAAATTCCCCACGCAACCAACGCAGCGCCGCATCTTTTTTATCGCTATCATCCAATCTATAACCGCGCCAATAACTAATAATTACGTTGGCAAAGTCGAATCCGTGAACTAATCCCTCAATTCCCTCTACTACTTCCCTAATTCTCGATTCCACTCGATCGTCAAAACCTTCATCTTTGGGATTCATGCCGCTATCTTGTGCGACTTGAGTCTGAATTCCAGCAATCCAGCGTTCCAAAATTGGCGGTAGTGCGCCTCCTTCAGGGCGAATTTTAGTAGAAAGATTTTGCATCAACTGACGATAAGTTGCAACCCCTTGACGATTGGTTCCTGCTAATCGGCGTTCGGGGGACAAATCAGCATCAGCAACTACAAAATCTCTTTCCATAGCGTGGTTGCGAATCAGTTGCAGCATAAAACTTTTACCTGAACCGTAACGCCCCACAATAAACCGAAATGCCCCCCCGCCTTCAGCAATGTTATCCAGATCTTGTAATAAAGCTGCGGTTTCTTTTTCGCGCCCTACAGCAACGTGTTCGATACCAACTTTCGGCACAACTCCTGTACCGAGGGCATTTATCAAGCCAGTTGATACTCTTTTAGGAATTTTTAGCTTTGCCATCTGACTCAACTTAATTTATTCGCAGATACTATCAGGTTAACAATTAACAGACCTTTAATATCGATGTCCTGGGGAATGCAATTCGCGGCTATAAAAACCCCCGTTCTCTCAAACTGGAAGTCTGGGGCTATACAAACAAAGTCCGCCTGCGCGGATTAAATTTTCTTAAACCCTTGCTTCGCGGGTTTTGCCTGTATAGCCGCTATTACGAACATCCGCAGGTACTTTAATAACCATTATTTTATCTATGCATAGGTTTGAAGCATCTTTTTGACTGTTGTTATATACTCCTCTGTAATAATAGGAGGCTTTGATGCCGAACCGGGTTCGAGAATCAGATCTCCAATAATATTCATAGCACGTTCGTTTATAGAATCAATCAATAGTTCTGGCATTGTTATATTCTCCTCAGCAATTTTTTTTATCGTTGCCGCTGGATTATCTTCCTCTGCTATAGCTTTGAGTATCTGAATTTCGTATTTATGTAGTTGCTTGATAAATTTATTCAATTCAGGTGGTAAATCTTCTTGTAGCTTTTCCTTGGGTTTCTCTGGTGCAGATATATCCTGAATTAATTTGTCTTTTCCTTTCACTCTTTTGGAAACTTCGTTTGGCATCTCATTCTGCTTACCGCGCACGGATGAGACTTTTACTCGTACTTGGTTGCGTTCTAGTTGCAGCAAGTTTAAGCTAGATTCAATATTTTGCCTTTCAGCCATTATTGAGAGTAGCGATTTATTAAGATCCTCTCTTTCTTGCTTAAGGGTTGCGATGCTGGCCTCTAATGTGGATAATTCAGCTTCTCCTTCGCGTTTTTGTCTTTTAAAATTAGCTATTTCCTGTTCTAGGGCTTCTTTTTCATTTTGTTGCTGTGTAATTTTAGATTGTTTTTTATTCAGTTCTTTTTCTAGGGAATTAAGGCTAGATTCTAGTTTTTGTTTTTCTACTGTTATAGTCGATAGCGATCGCTGCAATTCTGTTTCCCGTCGTCCAAGTAACTGAACTTCGCTTATTAAAGTATGCGATTGTTCTTCTAGTTGATATTTGTAGCCTCCTAAAACTGCTACCTCACGATTCAATACCTCTTTATGGCTATATGTTTCTGCTACTTGGTTTTGTAACTGAATTATTGTTGATTCTAAATAATCTAGTTCGTCTTCTAAATCTATTCTTTCTTCATCAATAAGTTGAATTTCATTTTCTAAAGAATTTATTTGCTGTTTTTGTCTAATGCTTACAACTATAGCCCCTGCATAGGTAGCAGGTACAGTAATTAAACCTGCGAGCAATGCTTGTGTAATGTCTCGGTTGACAAGGAACCCAAGACCGCAGCTTACACTGAAGGCAACTGAACCGAGAAGTATCCGATTGATTACCTTGGCTGATTGCATATTGCTTATTGTTAGCAGAATTAACTTGTTGAAAGATGAGCTGAAGCTAGGCAGGATTTTGATATAGCAGAAGCGATCGCCTGCTTTGCGGCTGGCTTAACTTCTTTTGCTGGCTCTTGCTTAGTCACGAGTCTCCAAGCCTTATTCCACAGTAACGGTTGTTGCTAATTATGTGTTTAATATATGAGCTTATGACCCAAAAAGTGCCAAATCTGCTCGGAGGAAGTCAACAAATTGTCGTGCTGTTCGCCCAGAGCGACCGTTGTGACGAGTTGCCCACTGTAGGGCGCGATAATCTAAATCATCCTCGCTCAGGTTAATTCCCTGTTGCGCTGCGAGATGTCGAACAATGTTTAAGTAGGTATTTTGATCGGCAGATTCAAACGTTAGAGTAAGACCGAAGCGATCGCTAAACGATAATTTCTCCTGAACAGTATCCCACGCATGGACTTCATCACCATCGCGGGGAGCGGGTCTATCTGCAAAAAACTCCCTAATCAAATGTCGTCGATTAGAAGTCGCATACACCACCACATTTTGAGGACGTGCCGTTATATTCCCCTCCAAAACAACTTTTAGCGCCTTAAAAGCATCATCATCTTCCTCAAAAGAAAGATCGTCAACAAATATAATGAACTTTTGGGGTACGCCGCGCAACTTTTCCACAATCTCAGGTAAAGCTTTTAATTCAGATTTAGCAACTTCTATCAGACGCAGTTGGCTGTCTTCATACTGGTTCAACAATCCCTTCACCAAAGAAGATTTACCAGAACCACGACTGCCATAAAGTAATACGTGAAGTGCTGGATAACCTGCTAATAAAAATTCTGTATTTTTCAGCAAAGCATCTCGCTGGGACTCATAGCCGACTAATTCTGTAACTTTCACTGGATCGGCGTGTGGAATGCCAATCATCTGCCCAGATTGCCAGCGAAAAGCGCGATATTCAGCAAATATTCCCGTGCCAAATTGCTGATAGTGAGCGGCTAAATCTTCTAACGCATCTGCCCAACTTTCTAGCGTTGCAAGTTTCTCTCGTATAAACAATTCATTTTCAGATATAGTCTCCGGTTCTTGATGCCAAACAACTGGCATCAGCGGTATTTGGCAAGCTTCTTGCACCCAGCAACTAATCTGGGCAGAAGGGCAATCATAGATACTTTGCAAGGCTTGTAAATCGCGCTGTGCGGCGTCTACTAAAGCTGGGGGCAAATCTGACAACGACGCCTTCTGGGCTTGTTGAGTAAAGGGGTTATCGTCTTTGAGGATTTGGGCGATCAAATACTCTTGCCAGCTTTGATTGCTAGCAGCTTGGGCTTTAAACCAACGCGAGTATGACTCTAGATAACTAAATCCATCGCGATCCGGCTGGCGTAAGGTTTGCAGCAGTTCGAGAAACGCGATGCCTACTTCGCCACTGAGGACAGATTGATAAAGCAACAGTGACGCGGCTTCGCGTTGGAGGGATTGAATTGAAGCAATCGTTGAAGCATCCATTTTAGGTATGGTAGCAGCGATCGCTCCTGCTACACTCAAATATAAATTCCCTAAATCATTTGCCGAATCGGAATTTCAATTACAAACTGCGCTCCTCCACCTGGCGCTGATATACACTCCAACCGACCGCCGTGTTTTTCCACCACAATTTGATAGCTAATCGCCAAACCCAGCCCAGTTCCTTTGCCTATCGGTTTGGTAGTAAAGAAGGGATTAAATAACTGTTGCCTTACTTCCTCTATCATCCCTTTGCCGTTATCTATAATTTTTATAACTACGCGATTTTTGTCTATTGCTTCAGTACAAATCCAAATCTTACTGGGATTTTTCTTAATTTCTTCTAACGAACGTTGATGGTTGTACTCATCTAAAGCATCAATGGCATTAGCCACCAGGTTCATAAACACCTGATTCAACTGTCCCGCATAGCACTCAACTTTGGGTAAGTTACCGTATTCTTTAATCACCTGAATGTTGGGATGATCTGTTTTAGCTTTCAAGCGATTATGCAAAATCATCAGCGTACTATCAATCCCCTCGTGTATGTTAACTTCCTTCATTTCCGCTTCGTCAATCCGCGAGAAGTTACGCAACGAGAGGACAATTTCGCGGATGCGGTCTGCTCCTACCCTCATTGAAGAGAGCAAATTAGGAAAATCTTTTATAAGAAAATCCAGGTCAATTGCTTCCATTTTCGATTGAATTTCTGCTGTGCCAGTAGGGTAATGTTGCTGATATAGTTCCACTAATCCAAGTAAATCTTGGCTGTATTCCCTGACATGAGTGAGATTTCCATATATAAAGTTAACCGGGTTATTAATTTCGTGGGCAATCCCTGCAACAAGTTGTCCTAAACTAGACATTTTTTCACTCTGAATTAGTTGTGATTGAGTGCGTTGCAGTTCTTGCAGAGTATGTTGTAGTTCCTGGTTTTTTTCTTTCAATTGAGCTTCTTTCTCGCGGCGGGCTTCCTCCGCTTGTTTGCGAGCCGTGATATCTAGAACTGTGACACCAATAGCCATCGGTTGGCCGTTTGTTCCAGGTATGGGAAATTGAGAAGTTATCCAGTGAAGTACCGTGCCCGGTTGGCTAGGTAATTCACCGCACGCCTCGATATTTAAAGCCGCTTCGCCTGTCGTCAATACCTGGCGTAACGACTGTTCAATAACTTGTGCAGCATCGGGCAAAATTTCACTAATAGATCTTCCCAAATGTTGTTCGACAGCAACACCATTAATCTGTGCCAGTGCTTCGTTGACTTGCAAGTATCGCATCTGGTCGTCCAAAATTGCAATTCCCACAGGTGCAACAGTCACAAATGAGTTTAAAAGCTGCTCCCGCCGCGCTACTTCTCTTTCTAATGCCTTGCGATCGCTTATGTTCCGCCCAATGCCAATCAACCCTATGGTATTTCCTTGCAGATCGCGCCAAGGACTTTTCGTGACCAGATTCGTTGTAACTGTGCCCATCGACGGTATTATTTCCTCGATAGTCTCAGCTTCACCAGTCCTCATAATTCTCTTGTCGGTTTCGGTCAGGATAATCGCGATCTCAGGAGGCAAAAAGTCGGCATCTTTTTTTCCGATAAGTTCTTCTACTGCATATCCTAAGACGTTGGCGCACGCTGAGTTAACCATCACTAGCTTTCCCTGAAGATCCTTCACAAAAATGGCATCTGGCGTGCTTTCAAGAACCGCGTTCAAAAGGTTATAGCTTGTTTGTAGTGCTTCTTCTATTTGTATACGCTCAGTAATTCGCTGGTGCAATTCTTTGTTAACTTGCTTCAGCTCAATAGTACGCTCTTCTACTCTATTTTCTAAATCTTGGTTAGCCTGTTTAAGCCCTTTTTCTGCACGCTGCCGCTGAATATCTATGGCACCAAGTTTGTTAGCGTTCCACCAAGTTAGAATCGCAAAAATGATAACGTTGAAAACTGCCAGGAGGGACATTCCCACCTCAGTATCATAAGTATTAGAGCGGTAGCCTCCTACGATAAACCACCCTAATATAGGCGGAATAGCGATCGCGCCAGGAAATAAACGCCGAGCCAAAACCCCGCCTGCATTATCCTTGATTACTACAGACATTAAGCCTTGGTTTGGACTGGCAAATAACATTCCCAAACACAGTAGCAAAAAGCACCCTGCTGTATGCAGCGCCATGCGCGTATAAGGGCCAATGCCATAAAAAGATTCAATGCCATAAGCGTAACCAAGCAAACCTACTAAAGCAATTAAAAATGCTACAACAGTTAGGCTCTGGGCGATAATATAGTTTTTGCGATCGCGCCTATTTAGCAGCACTCCAGCACAGCCTAGCAATACGAAGGTTACAGCGGTATTGGGAGCCATCCGGTTGGGAGCAAACGTCCCAACTGCGGTTATTGATTCCTCGAATAAAAGTTGATCGATCCCCAAATTCCAGCCAAAGCAATATTGACTTAATGTGAGCAGACCAATTAGCAGAACAATACTGGCGAAAACTTCAGCCAGACTAAAATTAAAAGCTAAATGTAAAAATAAGGGATTTTTTATTTTGCCTTTTGCCTGCTCAATATCTGAGCGAGCAATGTTATACCTATTTTTGCGGCTGTTTTTACTTTTACCTTCTTTATGCCACAACCACAAAGATAAGCCACTCATAATGAACGCTAAACTTGTGTTTGTTTTCATGCTCACCAGTCCAGGGAAGATGCTTTTAAGGGTGGGAATGTCGAGCATCCACCCCAGCAAAACCACGCAGCCAATTCCAGTTACCGCAATACTGGCTTTTCTAGAAAAAGAATGTAAAGACTTTATTAATTCTGTCTCTACATTCCTAAAAGTTGCAGTTGAATAAATTTGGGCTAGTTGATAATAATTTTCCACTTTCTAACCTTAAAAGATGTTGCGAAGTTTACTTAGTCAAAAAATACTTTGAGCGAGTAGAGCTATTAGAGCTTTTTCTTCTCGCCCACATTGAAGCTGAGTAAATATAATTATTTAATTTATTGTGCTATTGATAACTAACATTCATTTTTGTTCCATCCGTAGTTAGGCAAAAATAGATCTAAAAGCCTTTAATACCAAAATTTATATAAATCATTAAGTGTTGTATTACTGTATACATAGTTACTTAATGTCTTTGCAGCATCAGTATAAATTATTACAAATAGACCAATGCAATAAATACCTGAAGTATCCTCAAAGTCTTGGTGTTTACCAGCCTGCGTGCAATATACCCCTTCCTTGTTCGCCGTTAGGAGTCTGAGAAACACTCGCACCCGATTTCCATCCCAGCTATATATTTAGTATTCCCAGTCAAGGCAGGTGAAATTTGGCAGTTGAATACGATTTAGTAATAATTGGTGGTGGTTCTGCTGGTCTAGTCGTTGCTAGCGCAGCGGCTCAGCTTAAAGCAAAAGTCGCCCTTATAGAACGCGATCGCCTCGGAGGTGACTGTCTCTGGTATGGATGCGTCCCTAGCAAATCTCTTATCCATGCCTCGCGAATCGCTTACGCGGTAGAAGAGTTATTGAATCTTAGCATCGATCGCACCACCCCTAAGATAGATTTTGCAAAAGTCACCAATTACGTCCAGCGCGTAATATCCACAATTCAGCCCAACGACTCCCCAGAACGATTTGAATCATTGGGCGTAGAGGTTATATTTGGCACAGGCAATTTCTTAGACCGCAAAACATTCGCAGTCAACAACCGCCACCTCAAAGCACGCGCCTTCGTCATTGCCACAGGTTCTAGAGCAGCAATTCCTCCCATCCCAGGATTGGCAGAAGCAGGTTATCTCACCAACGAACAAGTATTTTCCTTAACCGAGCAACCTGAATCTCTCGCCGTAATTGGTGGGGGGCCGATTGGCTGCGAGCTGGGGCAAGCATTTTCGCGGCTGGGGTCTAAAGTTACGATCGTTGCCAGTAGCGATCGCCTCTTACCCAAAGAAGACCCCGAAGCCGCTCAAGTAGTCCAAAAGCAATTTGAATCAGAAGGCATCCGCGTTCTCACAAAAACACGAGCCGAGCGAGTTGAATTAGCCAATAAGAAGAAATTTTTGTGGGCTGGTGGCGAGAAAATTGAGGTTGATGAAATCCTTATCGCTGCTGGGCGTCAACCCAACGTCGAATCCCTGAATTTAGATGCCGCTGGCGTACAGACACATCAAAAGGCCGAATCTGGTTATGGCGCATCTTCTCAGGGTAAAACAGGGATTCGCGTCAACGCTAAACTCCAGACAACCAATCCCCGCATCTACGCCTGTGGCGATGTCATCGGTGGCTACCAATTCACCCACGTCGCCAGCTATGAAGCCAGCGTAGTAATTAGAAATGCCCTGTTCTTTCCCTTGAGCAAAGCTAACTATCGGGTGATTCCTTGGGCGACATTCACCGATCCAGAGTTAGCGCGTGTTGGTTTAACCGAACAGCAAGCTAGAGAGCAATACGGCGATGATGTTTACATTTTGAAGCAGGATTTTGCTGATGTTGACCGCGCCCAAGCAGAAGCAGCAACCGCTGGATTTGCCAAAATAATCGTGCGGGGCAATGGTGAAATTTTGGGCGCTCATTTGGTTGGAGCGAGTGCGGGTGAGTTAATTCACGAAATTGTTTTGGCGATGTCCAATGGTCTAAAAGTTTCTGCTCTAAGCGGTATCATTCACATTTACCCGACTCTGGCAGAAGTCAACAGCAAAGCAGCGTTACAACTAACTAAGCAAAAATATGCTAAAAATCAGCTACTTCAGACAACGCTGGAGAAGTTCTTCCGTTTCAGAAGGTCGCTGGGTTAGTGTTTGTTAAGCTGGTATTTCTGATATGGGCAATAGAGGTCAGCTTCATGCAGTGGATATTATCTGGGCCATTGAGTGTAGACAATTTGACGGTTGCGATCGCTAATCTACCGACCGAGTTACAAGGCACAAAGCTAGTACAGATATCGGACTTCCACTACGACGGTCTGCGGCTATCTGAAAAAATGCTAGCTGCCGCGATCGCCGCCAGCAATCAAGCCGAACCCGATTTAGTCTTCTTAACTGGTGACTTTGTAACCGACGACCCAAGTCCGATTCACGACCTGGTATTGCGGCTCAAAAACCTGCAAAGTCGCCTCGGTATCTACGCCGTACTCGGCAACCACGATAATTTTTACCCGGCGGGAGCAGCCGAAATTACCTCAGCTTTGACTAGCATTGGCATTCGCCTCCTGTCTAATGAAATCGCTTATCCCCTTGGTTCGGCATTACCCCTCGTAGGGCTGGCTGATTATTGGTCGCGTGATTTCAACCCCTATCCAGTAATGGATAGCTTGGATGCCGCAACACCCCGCATCGTTTTATCTCATAATCCAGATACGGCAGAAGTTTTGCAGCAATGGCGAGTAGATTTACAACTATCAGGCCATACTCACGGTGGTCAAATTTTGATTCCAGGGTTGCCACCCGCACCCCTTTTGCTTGCAAGGGTGCGGCGGCTTATTCCCAAGCCATTGCGCCGTTGGATACCTTTTATGAAGGAAAATCATGACGTGGTTAAGCATTGGGAATGGGTTAAGGGATTCCATCAGGTAGGCACAAACAAGCTGTATATTAATCGAGGCTTGGGAACCTACCCCCCTGGACGCTTATTTTGTCCGCCCGAAGTCACTGTAATTACTTTGGTAATGGGGAATAGGGAATAAGGGATAGGGGGATAGGGAATGGGGAATAAGAAAAAATACTAATGCCCAGTGCCCAATGTCCGATGCCCAATTACCCATTAGCCATTATCCATTACCCCTTACCACAGTCATGCTTTCTTTCATCAGGTCAGATATCGCCCAACTTACCGCTTATACACCCCATCCGGGTGGGGCTTCAGGGAGTCCCGCCTTGTCTTCAATTGCTATGGATCGGCTGGATACTAATGAGTGTCCCTATGATTTGCCTAGCGAGTTAAAAGAAAAGCTGGCTTGGACTTATCAGCAGCTAATTGAGGCTAATCGATATCCTGATGGAGGACATGAAGCGATTAGGGAAGCGATCGCGGAATATGTCAATGAATCCCTGGATAAGCCACTTACCGCAGCAAACATCTCCGTCGGGAATGGTTCGGATGAACTAATTCGCTCTTTACTGATTGCTACGTGTTTGGGTGGGGAAGGTTCAATTCTCGTTGCCAATCCCACCTTTTCTATGTACGGGATTTTGGCTAAAACATTGGGAATTCCAGTTGTCAGCGTTGGTCGTTCTGAAGCTAATTTTGAAATAGACTTGGCCGCTGCTCAAGCTGCTATTGAGCAAAGCCAGAATCCGCCAATCCGGGTGGTGTTTGTTGTTCACCCCAATTCTCCAACGGCTAACGCCTTAACCGCTAAAGAGTTGGAATGGTTGCGGAGTTTGCCTCAAGAAATTCTGGTTGTCATAGATGAGGCTTATTTTGAATTTAGCCAAACAAGCGTTGCTGGGGAATTAGCGCAGCATCCTAACTGGGTGGTGCTGAGGACGTTTTCCAAGGCATTTCGGTTGGCGGCGCATCGAGTGGGATATGCGATCGCGCACCCAGAACTAATTGCTGCTTTAGAAAAAATCCGCCTTCCGTATAATTTGCCCAGCTTCACTCAAGCTGCGGCTCAATTAGCATTAACTCACCGCAAGCAGTTGCTAGCAGTTATTCCCGAAATTAGGGCTAACCGCGATAAATTAATTCAAGCTTTATCCGGACATCCAGCTTTACAAGTTTGGCCTAGCGACGCCAACTTTATTTATTTGCGGCTGGTAGAGCCTTTCAAAGATGACGCGCTTACCCACTTAGCCCAGAACTTGAAAGCTCAGGGAACCCTAGTGCGCCATATTGCCGGGGGTTTGCGAATTACCGTTGGCAGTGTTGAAGAAAATGCGCGATCGCTCTCACGACTCCAAACACTTCTAGAAGCTAGCCCCTCTGCGTCCCCAATTCCTCTTTCCTAGTCTGAGGCTAATCCTTTTCGGTGTAGCGAGCTATTCGGATTGTTTCTGGGAAAACGCCCACTAAAAGCGCAAAGGCTTCGTCTGGCAACTGGGCAACAGTCTTTGCGCCAAAGAACTGCTCAAATTGTTCAATAATCTTCTGCGCTCGTTGCAGCGGCGCAGGGTTATCCGTAATTTGTTTAGTCAGTTTAATCCACTGTCGCCGAGTCAAATAAGCCCGCTGCCGATCGTTGGTAGATTCAGGACTAACCAACGAAAAATCTCCCACAGGCAGCGCTCGCTGACAATCTTTATCAAACAAACCTCCTACAGCCGCTCCTGGCCCTGCAAACTCCGCGTGGTAGCGCTTATAGAGAATCAAGCCATTTCTTTTACGACTATTGACGATTAACAACTGTTGACTTTGCAGCTGCGCGAGTATTTTACACGTCGTTGATTCCTCCATCCCTTTCTGGCCGCGTTGGTTCAGGCTTTCTATTTTCAGGCTGCTATAGCCGTGCGTGTAGGCGACACAGTTGCGGCTGACCGATGGCTGGTCGTGAGTCCATGTATTGGCACACTCCTTGGCATCCGCTTCGGCAATAGCCGTCTGGTAGAACTGTCTATTGTCACTATCCATCTCAATTTTTATAAAAAGGCGCGGTGACACCCATACACAACCCTAGCCTTCAAGAAGACCAACAGCGGATCGGGATAAAGCGTCCGCAAGGTTTGTTGATAAGCTATTCCAACAAGGCAGATGCTTATGCACCCCCCCTAGCGTCTTCAACAGAGAGTACCAGCCCCGAGTTAGGCTGTAGGGGCAGGTAATGGAGGAGCTGACAGCTTTTGGTGTGCTACTTTCTCCCGCCGCCCGACCAGCAAGATTGATAATTTTTACTAATCGAGCCAATCCGCCTGCTACAACTCTTGCCCAAGATTTTTTTAACAATTGCCTTTGGGGTAGTAGCACAACCAGCCAGCCCAAGGATTTTGCACTTGCCAAACTAAAGGTAAAGCACCATTTCCAATAGGCCAATCTTAGGTTTGGTAAGGCATCCCAACCCACAACACCCAAGGAAACAAGGGGGTCAGAAGTTTGGGGAGAGGAGAGCCTCTGATTGGGTGTAGGTAACTGCATTAGTTGTAATTCGCCTCGTTGAACCAATAATCCTATCCCTTACAGGGAATTGGGAGTATCAACTAATTACCCTTTTAAACAATCGATATCAGTATAAGCCCCCGATCGGTAATCTCGTAGTTACATTTTATGGCATACTGCGGTCTCTTCACTAATTACTACCCTCAGTAGACCCTAAATTAGAGATTTCCAGGCCATTTTTAAAGTATCGCTAAAGAATACAGCCAGTTTTTTAAAGTAAATGTGAAGATAGACTCAGAAACACAATTAATCACTAACCCAAATTTAATGGCTGAAAAGCTTTTTTATTGATAATATTACATATTTTTTATCCTCAATTTTACCAATCTGTCAAGTACAGCTTTGTTTATGGGGGACATATCTTCTAGACGGTAGAGCCAGGAGTCAAGTATTTCCGCAAAAATAATCGTCGGGGCTGTCCCAAGACACAGGAACCAAAGCTGCGATCGACTTGATGCAGTTGATAACCAGTCTTGAGATATAGTTGTCGTGCCTGATGATTGTTTTCCAAAACGTGAAGGTATAGGTCGCCAAACCCCCACTCAATAGCTGTTTGTTCGCAGCTATGAAGTAGTTGCATAGCCACTCCTTGCCGTCTAAAGGATCGCCGCACCGCCAAGTTGGAGATATAGGGATATTCTCGTACCTTCGGTTGCCAGTAAGATGGAGAGCGCAGCGCCATTTCTACAGTGCCTGCTATGTATTCACTCGCTCCGGCTTCGCTAGAAGACGCAGCAACGGCCACTAAACATATGGTATGAGGAGAAATTGAGCGGAGACGGCTGCGTAAATCCTCGTAAATTCCCAGTCTTAGCAAGGGATAAGCCCAGCGTAGGATTCCATTTTGAGGATGGAAGCTATCAGCTAGTATCTGTGCTAGGCTGCTTAGATCTCTTTGGCTGGCTGCACGGATAATCAAGTGGGACACACGCTCTGGCTGTGCGGTTGGGTCGGGCGTGAGGTGAGTTAGGTTAGGAAAGCCGAAGTTCACATCTATCCATATAAGATATCTGGCCGGGTCGATCCTAAACCATTTTTGGGTAGTTTTTCGAGATGGTTATCAGAAATGCTGTTAATCCCATACGAAAAAGCTACTTAGAGGGTTTACAGCGATCGCGCAACTATAGGAAAAACCAGATATCGTAATATTTATTAACAATACTTAGTGAATAGAGGAGAAAAGTATAAAAAATATAGCAATTATATTCCCGTAGTAGTTGGCGATCTGGATATCATCGACGTTGACACAAACCAACCGACGAGATAGGTGCGCTGCTTTTAGCCTGGAGCGATCGCGCCTTGAAACTTAAGCCGCAATAAGAATATGCATTTTAGGCAATTGTGTAAATTAGTGTATAATTCACTCCAAGAATAAGTATAAATCCCTATTAGGGATGGGAAAGAACTAATTCAAACCTAGAATATCCTCAGATCAACAGCCTTTCTGCTCCTACGCTATCCTGGTCAGAGCTGCTAGCCTTAGATGACTGCATTACGATTATAGGAGGAGTGCATCCACCTTAAGGAGCGCAGGCACAGTTTAACCCCCGAACTTGCTCCCAACCAACTTCCGGATTGGCAGCACCCGTCAGGGTATTCGTCTTACAGTCTATTTTTTTGACCAATTCATTGCAAAACTTACACTTGCTATCGACACCAGTCATAATTGTGGTTCGCACCCAATTGATGAGCTTTGCTGGTGCTTTGTGTAAACCCAGTTTTGAGGGGGTAAATTTATATCAATGGGAAATCAAAAGTGTATTACCCCCGATTGGGCAAGTGCCCTAGTGGGTCAGCCCGCAGTAGGGGGGCAAGTTGGGTTTGTAGGTCTGAAAATTCTGTAATTGGATCGCTACCCCCGCCCTAACTAGACCCTTCTGAGGTAAAAGAGCGGTGCATCTCAAAAATCTCACCCGTGAGGTTACATTAGGGGCAGGTTTGGTTCTTTGAACAAATATGCGGCCACATAACTCCTAAACCCCGTCCTACCCGCCCCCTCCTCAAAATTTAAGATATATTGGGGTGCACCATTTGTGTGGGAGATTCCCACACCCGTCTTCGGCAATAGGCAGGCGACGCCAGCGTAGGTTCCCACTCATGCTGTTACGAGCCTTTCCTGGGGGGCAGGAATCACCACCGTCCTCATCTTTTGATCCACACAAGCCATCTCGATCGCTGGAAAAATCTATGCGTTGGAGAGACTGTTTTTCATCCGTAAGGCTGGGTTTAAAGCCTAACCTACTGCAGCAGGAGAGCGGTGCATGAATTCCCAAGCCAACAGTAAGCCTAAACTTCTGGTCGTCGATGACGAACCGGATAACTTGGATTTGCTTTACCGAACCTTTCACCGAGAGTACAAAGTGCTGCGGGCAGATAACGGCCCTGCGGCACTAGATATCCTAGCGGCAGAGGCCAAAAATGGTTCGAGTGTAGCGGTTATCATCTCAGATCAGCGTATGCCGTTAATGAGCGGCACTGAGTTTCTCAGCCTTACCGCTACCCAGTACCCCGATATTATTCGGATCATTTTGACTGGCTACACCGATGTTGAAGACTTGGTGGAAGCAATCAACGCTGGTAAGGTTTTTAAGTACGTGACCAAGCCCTGGGATGCTGAAGAACTCAAAAGGGTGGTGCGGCAGGCTATGGATACCCATAACGTGCTGAAAGTCCGCACGGAGGAACTTTGCCGAACTCTGCGCCGGGAATCCCTTCTGAATACTGTAACCAATACCATTCGCAATGCTCAGTATGGGCGCAAGGGTGGTTCGCCACTACAACAAGTCCTCCAGACAATCGTAGACACTGTGGGTCATATGCTGGAGGTTAGTGTTTGCATCCTGCGCCCGTTTCAAAACGATCGCATGGCAGACGAATGGTTTGTTTATCAGAAGAAAAATGGTAGGGGGCGTTCTGATGGCAACAAAGAGCAGGAATTAAGCCCACCTAGTAACTCTCAGGTTCAGGCTTTGTCTTTGGCAGGATCGGGGTTAACAGTTCATAGTTCATTACCATCAGCTGAATCTTCCCTCTTCACTCATACGGTGTGGGAAACCCGCGATGTGCAAGTAATCAATGATGTGGAAACAGATGAACCCTTCCTGAGTCAAGATCGATACCTGCAACAGGCATACCAAGAAGCTGGTATTCGTTCTAGCCTAATTGTGCCGCTAATTTGCCAAGCTGAGTTGATGGCTGTTTTGGCTCTACACCATTGTGGGCAACCGCGTGTATGGGAGGATGATGAAATTCAACTGGTGGTGATGGTGGCAGATCAAGCCGCACTCGCTCTTTCCCAGGCGCGGGCTTATGAACAGGTGCGCTCTTTGGCACAGCGCGAGTCGCTTGTCAATACCATTACTACTGCTATCCGTTCTAGTCTTGACCCGCAGGACATTTTTGCGGCGATTACTCAACAGTTAGGGCAAGCTTTGCAGGTAGATGGTTGTGCGCTTTCTCTCTGGAGGGATGAGGATGAGTTTGTGCAGTGCGTTGGGTTGTATGACGGAACGGAGAGCCGGGTGAGTTCGGAAGTCATCGCTGAAGAATTCCTAAATCCTGCGTACAAAACGACAAATCCCAATCAGCCACCACAATCGAGGAGGGGGGAATTGCTCGCGCAATTAAAGAATGTGGAAGGGGGTATTAGGACTCCTCAGCTGCCGCAGTCAGTTGTGCCAATTGCGGGAAATCCAGTCTTGCAGCAGTTGCTGAGGACGCAGCAGCCAGTGGCAATAGACGATCTCGGCCAGCAGCCGGAAATGAATGGGTTCGATTTGCCACTGCGATCGCCTGCACGAGCTTTGTTAATCGTGCCATTACTTTCTGATGGCCAAATTATTGGCAGCATTACCCTGCGCCAAACCCACCGCGCCAGAAGATGGCGCGAAAGCGAGATCGATCTGGCTCAAGCAGTCGCGGCACAAGCAGCGATCGCCGTTCAGCAATCCCGGCTTTATCAAAAAACCAGACAGCAAGCCGAACGATTGCTGGAACTAGACCGACAGAAAACAGAATTTTTCCAAAATGTTTCTCACGAGTTCCGCACGCCCTTAACCTTGATGATCGGGCCTTTAGAGTCCGCTGTAGGAAACAAACAAGATTTGCCCTACGATCAAGCCGCGATCGCCCTGCGGAATTCCCGACGCTTGCTGCGGCTCGTAAATCAACTGCTCGACTTACAGCGCCTCGATGCTGGGAGGATGCAAGCCAGTTTCCGTCCCTGTAACTTAGTCGAATTCGTCAACCAGATTGTTGAAACTTTCCGCCCTTACTGCGAGAAAAAAGACCTGCATTTGGTGACGCAGCTCACTCCAACCCCTTTGGTTTATTTGGATTTAGAAAGATTTGACAAAGTTATATATAATCTTTTATCCAACGCGATGAAGTTTACCAACGCGGGGGGCACTATTACAATTAAAGTGCAACCCGCTGGGGATCATATACGAGTTCAAGTTAGCGACACTGGGATTGGCATTCGTCCCGAACAAATTCCGCATCTATTTGAGCGGTTTCGTCAGGCAGAAGGGTCGGTAAGCCGCTCTCATGAAGGCAGTGGCTTAGGTCTGGCTCTGATAAAAGAACTGGTTGACCTGCACGGAGGTCAAATTTCCGTACAGTCTATTTATAACGAAGGGTCAACCTTTACCGTTTGGTTGCAAACGGGGACAGCTCACCTGCCCCTCGATCAAGTGCTAGAAGTGGGGACAGAATTACAGTCTTCTCGTGCGGCAGTGGAATTAGCTGATTTGGAAATTGAGGAAGCCACTTCTGAATTCCCAGGTTTAAGTTCTCACTTAGAGGCAAGCCGTTCCGAGTTACAACCTTCTTTAGCAGGAAACTCTGTTAATTCTTTAACTGAAACCTCACCAACCGCGCCCAAGAGTTCAATCTTAGTAGTGGACGACAACCGGGATTTACGCACTTACGTGTCTCGGATTCTGCTGCAAGAAGGCTACGAAGTCTGCACGGCTAAGAATGGGGCAGAAGGCTTCGAGGTAGCCTTAGCGATGCGTCCGGGGCTGATCGTGACAGATTTGATGATGCCTCGCGTATCCGGTTTGGATTTGATTAGGATGATCCGCGAACAGCAAGATTTAAAGGGAACGCCCATCATCTTGCTGACAGCGAAGGTGGACGAAGAAACCCGAATTGAAGGTACTCAAAGGGGAGCAGATGCCTATTTGTCTAAGCCCTTTAACGATCGGGAGTTATTAGCATTGGTCGCTAATTTGCTGGCGCTGAAGGAAAATGAACGCCGAGTGGTCGAACTGAATACTTACCTTACAGAGTCCGTCCTGAGTCGCTTTTTGCCACCATCGCTAGTGGAAGAGTGTGCTAAAGGGGAACTGAAGCTGGATTTACGTCCGGAGCCTCGTCTGATTACAGTTTTGTTCAGCGATATTGTGGGTTTTACCAGTCTGTCGAATACATTGCGAAGTCGGCGAGTAGCAGAGATTCTCAATGAATATCTCGAAGCGATGACTAAAGCTGTGTTTGATAATGGCGGGACGGTTGATAAGTTTATGGGGGATGCTGTCTTGGCACTGTTTGGGGCACCAGAAGAGCTAACACCAAACGAACAGGTGAAAAGAGCGATCGCTGCTGCACGACAAATGCACCTTTCTCTAGCCAAACTCAACCAGCAGTGGCAGGAGCAAGGCATCCTGGGAAGTAACGGCAGGGCGGCTGTACAGTTCCGGTGTGGCATTCACCAAGGTACTGCTGTGGTAGGAATGTTTGGCGGCAAAGAACGGTCGGACTATACTGCGATTGGGCCTTGCGTGAATATTGCGTCGAGACTTCAAGAAGCTGCTGAACCAAATTGCATCTTGGTTTCTGCTGCTGTGGCTGATTACTTGGAAGACAACGAACTAGACAAAAGAAGTCCGCTCAAGCTCAAAGGAATCGATGAAACTGTTCTTACCTTTGCTGTTAACTCATTAGTGTAGTTCTGGGCTAATGGGTAAGGGGTAATGGGTAAGAGTAAATACTCCTAAGTTTTACCCATTGCCAATAACCAAGAATTCTTAAATTTCTTGCTGTTTTGTCCGGGTGAACCTATTTCTCTAGCCGTATAAGGTTGTGTCGCTTATTTTGACTAAGGGCACTACCAACTTTGACTGCGACTGCTCCCGATCGGAAATCTCAGCGAAGGACTGTCGAACCACTAGCACTGTGGGTCGCTTACAGCCTCGGCTCTGTTCTTCTACATTTGTTAGCGCTCACGACGTTGCAGCGCATGATGGTGCGCCAGGAAACAGTTGAGTTAAGTAATGCGAACATTCCTATTGAGATTGTTGAGATAACACCTCAGACAAGCTCTTTAAAACCTGCAAACGTTCCAGCCAAAGAATCTAAAAAAGCGATCGCTCCCCCGCCTGCACTAGAGCAAACGTTAGAGACTCAGAACCAGGCGATCGCCCCCCTGTCTACCCCAGAGCCAACTTTAGATACTCAAAATCAGGCGATCGCTCCCCTATCGGCACCAGAGCCAACGTTAGAGACTCAGAACGAGGCGATCGCCCCCCCGCCTGCACCAGAGCCAACTTTAGAGACTAAGAACGAGGCGATCGCTCCTAAAGAGGAAGAAATGCAGGAGCCTCCCTCTTTACCAAAGCCAGCTGAGATTAAAAAGGCAAATTATCAGCAAAATTCCTCTGTCATAGCCAAAAGCGAAAGGTTGGACCCGTCTGTATCTTCATCCACAGTCGAGCGAGTTGAAACTAAGCCTCGCACCAAGGTTAAAACTCCGACAAAAACTCGCTCCAGGGTTGCACGCAGACGATCCCCGCGTGTCAGAAAATACGTTAAGCCCATACCTCTCCAAGAGCGATCGCCATCGCGTTTGTTAGAGCCAAAGCGCGGGTCTACCGAGAATGTTGATCCAAATTCAACTAAGAAGGATGAACCCGCACAGACAGCGCCGCTAGCTAATGAAAATTTATCGCCTTCTACTGAGCCAAAAAAGCGGACGCCTGTTACGCCAGTTGTGGGCAAACTGTTACCTACGCGATCGCCATCTCCAGCTTCTTCAGAGTCCTCTGACTCAGACAATGTACCTGCATCGCCAGAGGAGTCTGATTCTCAAAATTCTGCCAAGGAGACTGGTTCTTCTTCCAATCCATCTCCTGCTATCCCTGCACCACAAAAAGAGTCTGCCAACGACCGCCCGAAAGCAAATTCCAGCGCTGATAAACCTGCAAATAGCGAAGAAAAGAAGTCTTCCGACAAGGACTCACCTGCATCAACCCCTACTGGCGATCGCTCCCCAGAAAAGTCCAAGCCTGTAGCCTCAGCACCACCAGCAACCGAATCTTCCAAGTCTGAGGAAGATAGCAGAGGATTGGTAGCAAGTTTATCTGATGTGCGTCTTGCTAACGGCGGGAGAGATAATCCCGATCGAGTGCCAAAGCCAAGGCAATCTCAAAAACAATTTGACTCTATGGACTATCCATCCAGGGCTAAGGGGAAGCAAAACCGCGTTTTAGTCTTAGAGGTGAAGTTGTTGATTGATGACAAAGGCAACCCAGAAGTGCAATCTGCTCAAGTGGTGAAAGGCACTAGCAGCGTTAGCCCCCGACAGCTAGCAAGTGAAGTTATCCAGGGATGGAAGTTTGAGCCTGCTTATCAGGCGAAGCAACCAGTCTACAGCAACATGGAGGTTGTGCTTCGTATTGCTCCCCTCGCCAACTAAGAATTTTTTAAGTTGTATCCACTCAAATTAAGCGAAAATTGTGCTATATTAGTTTAGGTGTGAATCTTATAGAAGTTTTTCTAAAAGATTCAACTTTTATCTGCGGGCGTAGTTTAGTGGTAAAACTCCAGCCTTCCAAGCTGATCATGCGGGTTCGATTCCCGCCGCCCGCTTTAGAGAATTATCCACGTTAGCACCGATAGCTTTTATAAAAGTGGAAGGTGCGCGATCGCGTGGGAAATTATTCATAAGCCTAAGTTTGCTGCTTGGCGGGGATTATTTCTCCTGTTGTTAACCCGGATAAAGCAGATAAAATCGTGCAATTGTTTCTCATAGAGAAAAGGTGAAAATATGCGAAGCTTGTCCCGAATTCTGCTGGTAGGTGCGATCGCTGCTTTGTCATTTACGCTTCCGGTTCAGGCGGATCAAACCGATCCCAATGGTTCAAGCAGTCAGCCAGAACCAGGCTGGAGTTTGTGGCGTCCTAATTCAGATATACAAAATGCAGACTTTACTGCGGGTTTTTCCAATATAGAGTTTGGGGGATTTCTAGATTTTGAAAATTCCTGTGCCGAGGCGCTAGGTACTCCCAAGGAAAAGACTCCTTATTGGTTTAGAGTTAGCAATTTAGTAAATCAGATTGGTACTGGTACAGCCGAGTATGGCTGCTGGAAGAATGGGCAGTTTGTTACTACCCACAGCAGTACTGCTGTCAGCACAAAATTGGGCGATGTCACTTGTTTGCGCGTCAATGTTCCAACAGGTAAAGGCTTAAGAATTCGCTCCGAAGCTGAGTTGAAGGCTAAAGTTATTGGCTTTGTTAGAAACGGTGAAACGGTGCAGCTTGAAAGCTCTCCAGCATTGATTATGCAGGCGGATGGTCGAAACTGGGTTGCAATTCGTTCCCCTGTGGAAGGTTGGGTTTCTAACGATCGTCCAGACACTTCAGGCAATCTTGGTTTATGCCGATGAGAAAAGTTTAGATAAGAGCGATCGCATGATGTAGCAACGGAGATCGCGCTTTTTTGTTTATTAGGTAATACTAAGCAAGTGGGAGCGATCGCGCAGTATCTGCAAAGTAAAATAGTGCGATCTTATGTCCTTTGTTAAGCGATAAATTCTGTCCAAGCTGAAGGGGTATGTATTATCAAAGACACGCTATCAATTACTCATCCCCAATTAGCTGCAAAATATCATCCTACGAGAAATGATGAGTTGTGAAACCAAACAGAAACGGGGTTTATTTTTGAGAAACCCCGTTTCATAAACGAGCAATAAATCGACAGTTAGATCTTATTTGCCGTCGTGGTCGGCATCGCCAGGTATAGCGCGTTCTACCTTATCCCATGCGGCACGAGAAGCGTGTTTTGCTTTTTCCCAACCCAAGTTGGATTTGCCGCGATTTGTTTCATAGTCGCGCTGCAATTCTGGCTCGATTTCGTTGTAAGTTCTGCCAGTACCAGCATGGCGGCTGTAGCCTTCATACCCAGTGCGGTAGGCAGGATGATAGTCGTCATATGTCGTATTTGCCTCAACATAAGGCTGAGAAGCGTGGTTAGTGCGCCAGTATTCATCCTCTACAGTGGGATTAACCGACTCAGCGACACCCTTGCCAACTATACCACCCGCAAACGAGCCAACTACAGCACCAATTACCGCTCCCACGGGGCCACCAATTGCACCGCCAATTATTGTACCTGCGGTTCCAGCTCCAGCGGCGCCAACACCCGTACCTACTGGGTGGGCACCAGTCTCACCGGAAAGAGGGTCGAGGTTTGCATCACCTTCATGTACCTTTTTCTTTTCATCTGTCATGATGATTTGTTCCTTTTATTTTTAAGTGCATTATTTGTTTTAAATTTACTCTTAAGTAGTGAGAAATCCTTTCTCCCGTAGGAAAGATATAGTGTAGCCCTATACACAAGTTCTTCTATCAAAAGGAATAATTACTATATATAATGCGGGTTGCTTGAGAAGTATATATGTTGTTTACTAATAAAGAGTAGCTCCTAGTTAAATTTAATAGAAGCTAAAATAAAAGCAACAAAAGAGGAATTTGTCTTTAAAGAATTCTTTTATTAATTAATGGTGCCAATGTTTCGTTCCTTTGCAAGTTGCTCGACGATCCATAAAATTTCGCCTTCGAGGACTTGCATCGCATAATGCCATACATTGGTTTGGTAGGAATCTGGAGCAAGCTTTTCAATTTCTCGGCTTTCCAGACGTAGCTTGCATACCATTAAGCGGTGTTCTAGCAACTTTATCCGTTCTGGTGGTTGCAAATAGCTAAAAAAGGAGAATTTGATCAGGAAGCGAGAACGACTGTTTACCCAGCTTTCTTGAGGATGCTCTAACATTTTTTGTCGCCAGCGATCGCGCCCCAGATCGGTAACGCTGTATATTTTGCGACCTGAACTTGTTTCTCCTTCTTCCTCTTCAACTGCCGCGATCGCCCCTTGCTCTTCCAGACGCTTCAATAGCGGGTAAATCGAACCATAATTAACGCTGATGCAGCTACCCATGAACAATTCTAAATGCTGTTTCAATCTATACCCGTGTAGGGGTTCGCGCTGCAATATACCTAAAGTAGCTAATTCTAACATTTATATCAAATCGATATAATCAAGCGATATATTATAATCATATCCCCCAGACTTATCCTTTTCTTTACAAACAATGCAACTGGCGGGGATTCTGATACCAATTGCCCTTAGTTAGTGTTCTTGTAGCAGCAGCCCATTTTTGAGGCTTGCGTCCCTCACCAATAATCTGGCTAAATTCGCGCTTACCGCAAGCCGTTATATATACATACTTTTTACCCTCGTTAGTGAGAAATGACTGTGCCATACAACTCAGTTTCAGAGCAAGAAAAAGATAGCCAAAAAGGCGTAGATCCGATAATAGCGCCATACACAAGCGGCGAGGAAAGGGACGCACGCGCCCTTGAAGACGTGCGGGATAACGGGACTAAGCCAAGTGATAGGGCATCGGATACAAAGCGCGACGTGCTAGAGAACGCAACATACGCAAGCGATCGCGCTGATAGCAACATCATAGACTCAGAGTTTGAGCAAGATTTACCCCCTTTAGAGAGAAAACGCGATCGCAAGCGCGGATCGATGACTCCCATCCTGGTGGGCATAGGAATCGGCGTTGCCCTTGGTGTCGCCGGAACGCGCTTCTTACCTGGCGCTGGCGAGAAACCCGCCACTGTCGCCAAGGCTCCACCGACTCCACCACCAAGCATGACCGTTACAGTTGCGCCAGTAGAAACTACGCAACTTGCCCGCACGCTAGAGACAACAGGCACAGTTGCAGCCTACGATATGCTCCCTGTTTTACCGCAGACAACAGGCTTGCAAGTTAAGCAAGTCATGGCATCAGAGGGGCAAAGGGTGCAAGTGGGACAAGTTCTCGCAATTCTGGACGATTCGGTACTGCAATCACAAATATCAGGCGCAAAAGCGCAGCTAGAAGCTGCACTTGCTTTAGTGCAGCAAAAACAAGCAGCTAAAAGTCAAACACAAGCTGCTCTTGCTCAATCACAAGCAAGCTTGGCAGAAGCGAGGGCTAGATTCAATGATGCTCAGACAACTCTCAAGCGGTATCAAACCCTGGCTGACAAAGGAGCAATTAGCCTTCAAGACCTAGACACCAGGCGTACTGCGGCCATCACTGCGGCTGAGGCGGTTCGAGTTGCTGAAGCTGCGATCGCCAGTTCGCAAGCCAATATTAGGAGTGCTGAAGCTAACATTACCAGCGCAATGGCCGATGTGCGAAATAACCAGGCTAAAATTCAACAACTTGAAACTCAGCTAGGGCAAACCTTGGTGAAGGCTCCTGCTAGTGGGATTGTGGCGGAGAAAATTGCCAGAGTTGGGGATGTCTCATCTGGGAGCCAAAAGCTATTTACGATCATTCGTAACGGTGTTGTAGAACTTCAGGTGAAAGTACCAGAACCACAGTTGCCAGAAGTACGAGTAGGCGCACCAGCGATCGTTACCAGTAATGCAGATTCGCGCATTCGCTTACAGGGAAGAGTGCGAGAAATTGCTCCTATGGTAGAGCAGCAAACTCGTTTGGCAACAGTCAAAATTGACTTACCTTCTAACGTTGGTGAAGTGGATCTGCGACCGGGTATGTTTCTCAAAGCAGCCATAACCTCGCAAACGGCTCAAGGGTTAACGGTTCCGGCGAAATCTGTGCTGCCTCAGACTGAGGGGAAAGCAATTGTTTATTTGTTGGATGCTAACAACATCGTGCATCAACAAACAGTGGAATTAGGAACGAATACTGGTGGAGATAACACCAATTCTGATAATGCCAAAAGCGAAATAAAAAGAGGCTTAAAATTGGGCGATCGCGTTGTAGTTGCAGGTGCGGGTTATCTCAAAGATGGCGATAAAGTTCAATTAGTTAGCGGTAAGTAGGTAGTCGTAAATAGAAGATGGGTAATCGGGAGCAGGTCACAAAGCCTAATGCCCGATGCCCGCTTACCTATTGCCCATCACCAACCTCCAATCCCAAATTTTATGTCTTTCAACATCTCGGCTTGGTCTATTAAACAGCCAGTCCCAACCATTGTTCTATTCTTAATTTTGACAATAATGGGCTTGGTGGCATTTCCAGCATTGGGAATTGATGACTCTCCTAACATCGATGTCCCTTCAGTTTCGGTCAGCGTAACTCAGCCAGGGGCTGACCCGACAGAACTGGAATCACAAGTCACGAAAAAAATAGAGGATGCTGTTGCTGGATTGGGCAACATCGACCACATTATATCTACGGTAAGCGACAGCTCCTCTAACACGACAATCAACTTTCTACTGGGAACAAATAGCGATCGCGCTACCAACGATGTCCGTAACGCCGTAGCCCAAATTCGTCAAAGTCTCCCACAAGACATTAACGATCCCGTCGTCAAACGAGTTGAGTTTACTGGCGGCTCCATCATGTCCTACGCCGTCGTTTCCGAGCAACAATCTGTAGAACAACTAAGCGAATTAATTGACCAGAACATAAGCCGCGCCATACTATCAGTCAAAGGCGTCGGCCAAGTTCAACGCATTGGCGGCGTAGATCGCGAAATTCGAGTCAATCTCAACCCAGACAGACTGCAAGCCATCGGCATTACAGCAACTCAAGTTAACGAACAAATCCGCAACTTCAACATTAACCTGCCCGGTGGACGAACCGACATCGGCAACTCCGAGCAAACCGTCCGCACTTTGGGCAGCGCCAACAGCGTCGAAGAACTCAAAAATTATCAAATAACCCTTCCCAAAGGCGGCTTCGTTCCCCTCTCCACCTTGGGAGAAGTAATTAATGGCTATGCAGAAGCTCGTCAGGCAGCTTATCTAAATGGCAAACCTGTAGTTGCCTTTTCCATCGTCCGCAGCACTGGTAGCACCGTCGTCTCGGTAGAAGAAGGGGTGCGGAAAGTGGTGAAAGATTTGGAGAAGACACTGCCAGCAGATGTCAAGCTGGAAGTGATCTTCACCTTGGCAAACCACATCCGAGAATCTTACGAAGCTTCGGTAGATGCCCTAGTTCTGGGTGCAGTGCTAGCAGTAGTGACGATTTTAATTTTTTTACGGGATTGGCGAGCCACTCTGATTACTGCTGTGGCGCTACCGCTATCGGTAATTCCCACCTTTTTCGTGCTGAAGGTGTTGAACTACACCCTCAACAGCATGACTTTGCTGGCACTAGCGCTGGTAGTGGGTATTTTGGTGGATGATGCGATCGTAGAAATTGAGAACATCGAGCGGCACGTCCAGATGGGCAAAACGCCTTATCAAGCTGCTATGGATGCTTCGGACGAGATTGGTTTGGCAGTAGTCGCCACGACGATGAGCATTGTTGCAGTATTTGTGCCAGTCGCGTTTATGGGCGGCATTCCCGGTCAGTTTTTTCGACCGTTTGGCGTTACAGTCGCCGTCTCGGTCTTATTCTCCCTGCTGGTAGCAAGGACGGTGACGCCGCTGATGGCAGCTTATCTGCTCAAAGATAAGGGACACCATCAAGATAACTTGAAGAAAGACCAACTTTCTTATCAGTATCGGCGGCTGCTAACTTGGGCGTTGAATCATAGATTTATAACGATGGTTCTAGCCGTAGCTTTATTCTTCGGCAGTCTTCAGCTCGTACCGCTGATTCCTCAAGGCTTCATTGATAGAGAAGACACGGGGCTTTCTACGGTATCAATTGAACTGCCCCCAGGCTCCACCATGAACCAAACACATCAAGCGGTGCAGCAGGCAAACAATATGTTGGTTGCCCACTCAGCAGTAGAGAGCGTACTGGCGACAGAAGGCGCTCCTACTGTTTCGGGTGGCCCTGGCGGCGGCGGTGGTGGTGGCGGCAGTGTGAATAGTGCCACGCTGTATGTCAAACTGAAAGAACACGATCGCCACATCGGTCAGCAGCAGTTTGAGCAAGAGCTACGTCCTAAATTTAATGACATTCCAGGGGTGCGGATTGGTTTTGCTCAAGGGCGAGTGGGAAGTAAGAAGCAGTTAGCAATTTTGCTCAAAAGCGAAAATCCAACGGCGCTGAACCGCACAGCAGAAGCGCTAACCCAACAAATGAGCAGATTGCCTGGATTTTTGGAAGTAACATCGAGCGCTAGTTTGGTGAAGCCGGAGATGTTAGTTAAACCGGATACGAACGCGGCGGCGGATCAAGGAGTATCTGTAGCGGCGATCGCTCGTACTGCTTCCCTGGCCACTATTGGAGATAATGACGCTAATCTCGCTAAATTTGACCTCCCAGACCGACAAATTCCGATTCGCGTGCAGCTAGCTCCCCAGTTCCGCAACGACATCAACACTATCAAAAATCTGCAAGTACCTGGTAAAAATGGGGCTTTAGTACCTTTAATGGCTGTTGCCAATATCAGCATGGGTACTGGCCCTTCTACGATCAACCGCTTCGACCGCGCCCGCCAGGTATCGGTAGAGGCAAACTTGCAAGACATCCCTTTAGGCCCAGCTACAAAAGCCGCAAACTCCCTGCCAGCACTGAATCCGCTACCTCCCGGCGTCACCCAAGAACCCTTCGGAGATGCCAAAGTGATGCAGGACATTTTTAGCGGTTTTGCTTTGGCTCTGTCAACGGCGGTGCTGTTTATCTTTGCCGTGCTTGTGCTGCTGTTTAGCAATTTCCTGCATCCCATAACGATTATGGCGGCGTTGCCTTTGTCTATAGGTGGTGCATTCCTGGGATTACTAATCGGGCAAAAATCTTTAGGTTTGTATGCCTTAATTGGCGTGGTGTTGCTGATGGGAATTGTGACGAAAAACTCTATTTTGCTGGTAGATTACGCATTGTTCAACCAAGCAGAAGGGAAGCCGCTATTCAAAGCAACCTTGGAATCGGGGGTAGCGAGATTGCGACCCATTTTGATGACAACGATCGCCATGATTGCGGGGATGGTACCTATTGCTTTGGGAATTGGTGCGGGTTCTCAGGCTCGCGCTCCTATGGCGATCGCTGTTATCGGTGGTTTGATGACTTCAACTCTACTCACGCTGATAGTCATTCCTGTGGTCTTCACCTATATGGATCGCCTTCAAACCTTTATTTTCAAACTCTTCGGTCGGAAACCTGCTAGAAAAGCAGCCCATTAATTTGGTACTGCGGCACTATAGCAAAAAGTTAAATGCAAAAGTAAAAAATGTTTTTTTTACTTTTGTCTTTTTACTTTTTAATTTGCCAGCGCTACCCCATCCGCACGGGGTTCTGATGCTGCAACTAATACGCCATTTTGCCTCAAAATAGCCCCTCCTTTGCCAAATAACGCCCCTCCCTCTATCTGGACTTCATGGCGTCTTTTAATTAATTCTTGCGCTACATTCGGGGGTACGCTCTGCTCTAATAAAACTTGATTTCCTGATACAAATTGCCACCTTGGTGCATCGAGTGCTGCTTGCGGATTCATCTCATAATCTACTAAGTTTACAACTACTTGGAGATGTCCCTGCGGTTGCATTGGCCCTCCCATAACTCCAAATGGCCCCAAAGGTTGGTCGTTTTGAGTTAGAAATCCAGGAATAATTGTGTGAAATGGTCGCTTTCTTGGTGCTACTTGATTGGGGTGTCCCGCTTCTAAATTAAAACCCAATCCTCTGTTTTGTAATGCTATTCCCGTATCAGGAATCAAAATTCCACTGCCAAAACCCATGTAGTTAGATTGGATTAAGGAAACCATTAGTTCCTCATCTGCTGCTGCTAGATAAACTGTTCCCCCTTTAGGCAAACCTGGTTTGGCTAAGTAAATTGCTTTTTCACCAATTAGTTTGCGGCGATCGCTTGCATAATCTTTGTCTAAAAGGTGTTCTACTTTTACTTCCAAATAGCGCTCATCACCTACATATCGGTGAACGTCAGCAAACGCTAACTTCATCGCTTCAATTTGCAAGTGATAAGTTTCGGGCGATTCGCGGGGATATTTTGCTATGTCAAAACCTTCTAAGATATTCAATGCCATCAGGGTGGCTATTCCTTGAGTATTGGGAGGAATTTCCCAAACTGTGGTTCCCCGATAGTTAGTGGAAATTGGCTCAACCCAGTCTGCTTGGTGTGACGCTAAGTCATCTGCTGTGATTATTCCACCAGTCTCAGCGGCAAAATTAGCTATTTGTTCAGCTAATTCGCCTCGATAAAAAGATTCTCCTCCACTTGTGGCGATCGCTCTTAATGTCTTTGCATGATCCTTACTACCCCATACTTCTCCCGCTAAAGGTGCGCGATCGCCAGGAAAGAAAACACGTTTGAACGGCTGATACTCCTCACCCATCAAAGGTAAATAAACCGCCTCTGCGCGTTTCCAAGCTTGCGCCGTTACTGGTGATACCGGAAAACCCTCTTCAGCGTATCGAATTGCTGGTGCAAACAGTTGCTCAAAAGGCAGTTTTCCCCAACGTTCCCATAAAGTTCGCCATGCGGATACTGCGCCCGGTACAGTAACAGTAAGCCATCCTAAAGATGGCATTTCATTCATTCCGGTAAACAGTTTTGTGGTGAGGTTTTGAGGGCTTTTACCCGAAGCATTTAATCCGTGCAATTTGCCATCCCAAACTAAGGCAAACGCATCCGAACCAATGCCGTTTGAGGTTGGTTCTACTACTGTAAGAGCGATCGCTGTTGCTATTGCCGCATCGATGGCATTACCCCCAGCCCAAAACATCTCCATTCCAGCTAATGTGGCTAACGGTTGGCTTGTTGCTACCGCGCATTTCTTCCCCATTACTACCCGTCGCGCTGAGGAGTAGGGGTAGTCAGTCAAGTTTCTGTGCATGCATTTTCACTATTTAAGTAGCGCGGGCACTGCCCACCATCCTGATAATAATTAGCGGCTTTGGAGCCTAAAAAAGTATTATATATTAGGTTCCAGTTGCACCTTTCCTGCTATGCTTAAATAATCAAAATATATCTTAAGAAATTATTGCAGCCTAGTTCTTCCTCGTCAAAATAATTATATCAGAAAAAATTAGTGAAGTCTAGCGGTTTTAAGAGAAAAAATCGCAGATGAATCAGAGTTTAAGAAGGCTGCGGATCTGGTGAGCGATCGCTTCTGGCGGCTGCGAAACCTCAACAGAAATTACATCATTTGGTTCTTCTAAAGAATCAAACTGGCTTTGCAAGAGATAAGCGCCCATATAGTGGTTTTGGCGCTGTTGCAGCCGCGACGATATTAACTCAAAATTGCCTTTCAGATAAACAATACTCATTTGTTCTGGGTCAACAAAGAGTTGGCGACGGTAGGAAGATTTCAACGCAGAACAAGCTAATACAACATTTTTCTTCTGTTGCAACCATAGAGCGATCGCCTGTCGCATTGCATCAAGCCAAGGTTTTCTATCCGTATCATCCAGAGGAATGCCTTGGCTCATCTTGTCGATGTTTGCTTGTGGGTGGAAGTCGTCAGCATCGTGGAATTCCCAATTATTGAGACGCGATAAATCGCGTCTCAATTCCTCAACTAGCAGCTTCCCAATCGTGGTTTTGCCTGAGCCAGAGACACCCATCAATATAATGATTTGAGGCATTTTACTAAAGTTATGGCTTCAGACGTTAAGAGTAAAGAATTAAAAGTCAGGAGTTATTAACTCCTAACTCAGGCGCGATGTATCGCGTCTCTACAAACTCAAAACTCTATTCATCGGAGTCTATCGACTCCAAATCGTCGTAATCCTCGTATTGGCTCTGATTGGGAAATGCGTCATTGGCATCTGGATGATGTGCCTTGCGGTTGCTAATAGATGATTCCTCAGTGTAGGGATCGCGATACATTTTGCCAGATGATGCTGTAGTCGCCACAGGGTTTGCCTGATTATTACGAAGCTCAATAGAGCCTCTTTCAGAAGGTGGCAAACGATCGATAGATCGACGAGGGGGGTTTGGACGGCTAAAGGTTTTCCAGGCAGCTTTGACACCAGCAAAGACGCTTTTAGTGGTAACTTGCACTTTTTGCGCCTGCTTGCCAGCGCTGCTTATGCTTTGATCGACTTGTTTAACTACCTGACCCGCCGATTTGACACCTTCGTTGACATCATCGGTCAACTCGCTAATTTCCATACCCGTAAGGCGGATAGCTTCCAGGGTTGGGGGTAATTCGCGCCTGAGCGTGTCAGCTAATTTTTCTACACTTCGAGCCGCACGCGCTAATTCTCGGAAAGCTGGCACCGCCACTACCAAAACAGCAGTTAAGCTGACGGCAACCAACAGAATCGACAATCCTAGCCAAAACAGGGGGTCAATCACAAAGAAATGGTGTTTATCGTCTGGGGTCAGGAACGGCAGGACGTGACTCGGAGGACACTTCAGCGTTTATCGATTTTAGCGTTTGGCGTTCGCGCTGGGTGGCTTCAATGCCAGCAGCGATCGCCTGCCGCAGTCGAGCCAGGGTGTCATCCCAGTTCCGCGCTGCTGATTCAGATAGTCGGTCTGCTTGCAGTTGTACGGTGGTGGATAAATCTTCTGCTAACTCAGGCAGGGCGTCGGCAGATTTCTTTAACAGTTGCCGCGTCTCCCGACCGTTGCGAGGGGCAATCAGTAAGCCAGTTAGGGTTCCGATGGCCGTTCCCAGCAGCACTCCACCAATAAACGATCCAGCACGGTTATTAGACATTTTCTGGTTTTTATTCCTATTCCAATTTAAGACAGGGCAGGCTCAGATACACTCAGCCGCAAGTAGTAGACGCTCTTACATGAGAGTTTACACTTTAGGGTCTATAGTTCAGGCGATCGCGCCACTATTTACAGTAGCTTTTGGCGAAATTTAGGTTTTTTTGCCTTTGAGCGTCGCCGCCACACGTTTTGTACCAGACCAATTAGTGCCAGAATTTTTTGCACTTGTTGCAGTTGAAGCTCAAGTTTATCGTAGCGCGATCGCAGCTTATTAACGCCCAGTTCTCCTTTGGAAATGGCTTTGGGGGCTTTGTTTAGTACAGAATGGGTACTTCTTTCAGCTCCGGCGATCGCATTTGCTGCTTTTGCTAGTTGCGATCGCAGTTTAACTATTCTCCGCGCCACATACAAGCAAGCCAGCGATATCAGCACATTAATAACGACAACGACCATCACCATTTTTGACCCCTGGCTTAAGCTAGACTGGGCTGCTGGATCGATCCTAGCTTGCGAACGAACATTTCCCCTGCACCTCCCAAGCGCGATCGCTACATTTTTGCCAGCTTGCATCAAGAGTGCGTTAGTATTTTTCCTAGATTGGCAATCTGTCGCTTTGAGGCTAGAGCTGTGAGAACTTCTTTATGGCTCTGGTCTCATTCAAGTTGTTAGCAAGTTATTCAGATGTTTAAAAATTAAATATGCGATCGCACCTTGCTATTTCAGCGCAATACAAAAGAGCAACGCCAAATTTTCATAACAAAATAGCCATAATTCTGCATACAGAATTATGGCTTAAAGAATAGACAACTTATCGTGTCTAACTTCTATTTAAATGTTGATGCCAGGAACCAGACTTGAACTGGTGACACGAGGATTTTCAGTCCTCTGCTCTACCAACTGAGCTATCCCGGCGCACGTTTTTTCAGCGCTTAATTAAGATAACAAATTTATCTAATTTTTGCAAGTATTTTTTTGATAACTGCGAATATTTTTTCCCTGCTCCCGACCAAGCGGGCTGGTAAAGTTAGATAAAGTAATACATGAACATCTGTTCATATGTTATAGTTTAGGAGTCAGAACCGATTGAGAGAAAAGCCATGACTACCGTAAACTTAATGAAATGTGCCTGTGAATCTTGCCTGTGCGTAGTTTCCATCGGCGAGGCCATGGAAAAAGACGGTAAATACTACTGCTCCCACGCCTGCGCTGACGGTCATGCTAATGAGGAAAGCTGCGGGAATACTGGTTGTGGCTGCTGCTGATAATAGTTTTGAGTTTTGTAGAGACGCGATTTAGCGCATCTGAGTTTTGAATCCAGAATTCTAAGCCAAAACTCGATACTATTCAGCCCGCTTGCAGTTTTAGCTTTGACCAAGCCAAAACCGCTAAAAATAGCAAAAACTGCACTAAAACGATACTGGGGCCAGAAGCGAAGTTGAAAAAACCGGATACAATCATTCCGACAATGCTGCTTAATGCCCCCAGAATCACTGATAGCCACAAAAATCGCGTAAATTGCTGACTGAGTAACTTAGCGCTGGAAGCGGGGATTACCAGGAAGGCATTTACTAACAAGATACCTACAGCCTTGATAGAAACGGCTACTGCTAGAGACAGCAGGACAACAAATAAGTAACGATATAGCTGAACTGGGACGCCTTGAACTTTAGCAACGGCGGGGTTAAGCGTCAATAAAATTTGCGATCGCAGCGTTGAGAGTAAAAACACGCTGCTGCCTACAAGCAGAAGTAAAATTAAGATTAAATCAGTATTGTCTATCGCTAAAATATCCCCGAACAGCACCCCCATCAAATTTCCCCGATAGCTTTTAATCAAGCTGCTGAGAATAACCCCAATTGCCAAAGCACCCGATAAGACAATACTCAGGATGTTGTCGCTAGTTAGATTTGTTTTGTCAATTAGGTAGAGTACAGCTAAACCAAAAATCAGGGTAAAGGGGAGCAGAGTCAAGTTAGGATTAAGCTGCAATAACGTCCCCATGACAATGCCGACTAATGCCGCATGACCAACAGCATGGCTGAAAAAAGACAACTGTCTTAAAGTGACAAAACTGCCAAGCAAGCCACCTAGCAATCCCATTAAGATACCACCAGCGATCGCCCGCTGCATGAAAGGAAATTGTAACAGCGAAATCAAGTCAGTGCTATCCGTAACGGCTAGTAACTGAAAATGATAGTGGCTAACCAAATTCACAAAAATTACTGCAAACATCAACTTAACCAATAAGTTAAAATAAAAATTAAACTTAATATGAGCAAAATGCCAGCTAATCTTTCAGCTGATAGCCCAAAAAGCGACAAGCATCACTTGGCAGAGAATTTAAATTGTAATCCACCACACCCCCTTGAGATTGAGAACGTTGAGGAGATCCAGGGTGAAATTCTTACTGTCGAAAAGTCGCAGCGCATGGCAGAGTTCTTTAGCCTATTGGGAGATGCTAATCGCCTGCGGATTCTCTCAGTTTTGGCGGTCAAAGAATTGTGCGTCTGCGACTTAGCGGCTGCACTAGAAATGAGTGAATCTGCGGTTTCTCATCAGTTAAGAACTTTACGGACAATGCGACTGGTGAGTTACCGCAAGCGCGGACGTAAGGTATTCTATAGCCTCCAGGATAATCACGTTTTAGATCTATATAGATCTGTTTCCGAACACCTGGATGAATCAGCTTGAATTTTGGATTTAGGATTTAGCACCAATCTAAAATCAAAAGTCGTGCTGATGGTGGTAGCGGCTGAATGATGGGCCGTATGTGGCTAACAGATTTTGGGGTGAAAGGGCAATTTCGGGATGGCCAGAACATACTAAAGTTTGGTTGAGACAGAGTACGCGATCGCAGTGGCGACTTACCATATCAATATCATGTGATACCTGCAATACCGTCCAATTTTCTTCCTTCTTAAGTTCGTTCAGCAAAGCGTAAAAATCTGCTGCGCCTTGCATATCCACTCCGGCAAACGCTTCATCTAGCACCAACAAGAGGCGCGGCATTACTAAGCAATAAGCCAGCAACACTCGCTTTAGTTCGCCGCCGCTTAAAGTGCCGATTGCTTGACGGCGCAAGTGATAAGCATCAACACGTTTTAAAGCAGTGGCGATCGCATTTGATTTTTCCTGATTTTGCCCCCAAAACCTTTGCCTTGATGAAGTCTCTTCCCCCCCCTTAAAAAGGGGGGTTAGGGGAGATCGCCTTTTGCCTTCCTTATCAATACCCAATCCCACCAATTCAGCCACAGAAATGGGAAAACTCCGGTCAAAAATAAAATTTTGCGGCATATAACCCAACTGACTGCGCCAACTCCCCAGCCTTTCTATTGGGCGTCCAAAAATCTCAACTTTCCCCGCCGTTCGCGGCATTAGTCCCAGAATCGCCTGAACTAGCGTACTTTTACCAGCGCCATTCGGCCCAACCACCGCCGTATCAGTTCCCGGTATTAATTCAAAACATACATCCCGAAGCGCTACATAACTGCCTCGGTAAACCGTTAAGTTTTCCACCTTCAAAGTGGGGAGTGGAGAAGGGTTATTGGTTAATTCAGAATTCATTACGTCTATCGACAAGCCGTTTCTAGAGTTTGCAAATTATTTTTCATGGCAGTAAAGTACGTCTGCGGATCTAAAGAGCCATTTTCCAAAGGATCGATAGCGCTGACGGTCAGCTTGAGGTCTTGTGAAAGACCTTGCAGCAACTTGTTGTCTGTTCCCGGTTCGCCAAGCAGAGTCTTTACTTTAAACTGCTTCACTGTCGAAACAGCTTTTTGCACATCCAAGGGCGAGAGGTTATCCTCTGGAATTTGTACAACTGCCACCTGCTTGAGGTTGTAGCGCTTGGCTATATATGGATAAGCATCGTGGAAGGTGACATAAGTGCAACCACGATAAGGCTGCAAACGCTGCTGAAACTCCTTGTCTAGGGCATCTAGTTGCTGGATATAGGTGGCGGCGTTAGCTTGATAACTGGCTTTGTTGTTGGGATCTGCTGCAATTAAGCCGTCGCGAATGTTCTCCACCTGCTGACGCGCCAAAACTGGATCTAGCCAAACGTGGGGATTGCCTTGTGCATGGTCGTGGTCTTTTTCGCCAGCTTTTTCGCCCTTATGGTCGTGGTCTTCGTTGAGGGCTACAATGCCACTACTAGCCTCAATCTCTTTTAACTGGCTATTCCCAGCGTTTTTTACAGTTCCTTCGAGAAACTCTTCCAAGCCAAGGCCGTTTTTCACTAGCACGTTTGCTTTGGCGATCGCTTGTACGTTTGTTGGTGTAGCTTGATACTCATGCACCTCCGTCCCCGGTGGCACTAATATCTCTATCTCTGCTTTGTCACCAGCAACAGCCGATGCAAACCAATACATCGGTAAAAACGTTGTCACTACTTTAACTTTTGGCGGCTGCTGACTTACGTTTTGCGCTGGAAAAGTGGCAGCGGAGTTCGATTGGCTGCATCCAGCCGCAGCGAAGACGGGCAGCAGCGATGCCAGCAGCAATCCCTGCTGTTTTGGACTTATCATAGTTGCTCTTCTTTATAGGGCTTAGATTTAGACCCCACACAAATATGTTTTGACAATGATTCTAATTCTATTAGAATAGCTTAAAATGAGACTCATTCCAACGAAAGATCCCAACCGGACTGGTTAATGGGAGAAAATCGGCGTCTCTACTGGGGAATGCGGGGTTCCGGGGGGTATTAGCGGCAATGGAGGCTAGTGGGTAGGAAATTATAGGCTCAAAACTCAGACGCCATTCATCGCGTCTTTACAAAATTCACAGTTTAAAAAACGAAGATAAGAATTCGCTCTAATTTATTAATAGTTAATAAATACCCCCCCGGAGGATTTAGCCAAGTTTGTTGAGAATAAATAGTGCAATTTGCTTGACATAGATAGGGAATTTTGAGTATTTTCCTAGAAGTTTATTGACCAATTTTTTTATTATTTCGCGATAAAGCTCTAAACCGAAAGCATGCGCGAGATAGTTTTATCTTTAAGAATTTGGAAAGGGTGTGAGGAGAGGATAACAGGTGTCTAAAAATTTGTGGAAATTGCTGCTACTTAGTCCATGCGTGTTGGGAACGGCGCTAGCGGTATGTACGGGGGCGATCGCCAGCGAAACGCCAGAGATTAGCTTTGCCCAAGGCAAAGACGCGATCGCGGCTGAAAATAAGCCAGAGATTAGCTTTGCCCAAGGCAAAGACGCGATCGCCACCCTCAACGTTGCTGAGACTGAGGTAAACAATTCATCTGTTGCAGAGCTAGAATCGCCAGCATCATCTAATACCAGCATATTAGACCAAAACAATCTAGAAATAGAAGAAGACGGCGCTGATGATGCGATGGGGCAAGTCACAAATGTAACCCAGTTGCGAGATGTGCGACCGGGAGACTGGGCTTATGAAGCGCTGCGATCGCTCGTCGAACGCTACAACTGCATAGCAGGTTATCCCGATGGCACCTTTAGAGGCAGCCGTGCCATGACGCGATATGAATTTGCCGCTGGCTTAAACGCCTGTCTCAGACAAATTGAGAAATTGATTGCTGGCAGTCCTGGGGATTTGGCATCTAGGGCAGATTTAGACAAAATCCGGCAGCTAGTAGATCAGTTTGCCCCAGAAATCACAACACTACGCGGTCGTGTTGATGCTCTCGAAGCGAGAACATCAGAACTTGAAGCAACACAATTCTCCACCACCACCAAGTTAGATGGCGAAGTAATCTTGGGCTTTGCGAGTATCGTAAAAGGAGAAGATGCTACTGGTTCGCGCATAGATAGCACATCGGTTTTTGGTCACAGATCGCGTCTGAATTTGGAAACAAGCTTCACCGGAAAAGACCTGTTGAGAACGCGATTGCAAGCAGAAGGACTAGCTGCATTCTCAGAACGCACGCTGACTCAAGAAGGCAACCTGGCTTTCTCAGGAGATAGCGACAACAATGTGTTCATTGATGCGCTGTTATATAGTTTCCCCATAGGAGAACAAACCCAAATTGTTGTTGCTGCCAATTCAGGTGCAGCCGATGACTTTGCCAGTACGGTCAACTTTCTGGATGGGGACGGTGCGAGTGGTGCTTTATCTACCTTTGGAACGCGCCCACCAATTTATTACCTAGCAGAAGGTGCGGGCGTCGGACTAAGGCAGCAGTTGGGTAAAAAACTAGAACTAAGCTTAGGCTATTTAGCTGGTGATGCGGCTAACCCAGAGGAGGATGGGGGTTTGTTTAACGGGCCTTACGCTGCTTTAGCACAATTGCTGATCAAGCCTACCGAAAAGCTCAATATTGGCTTGACCTACATTCATTCTTACAACAACAATGACACGGGGACTGGAAGCAATCTGGCTAACTTTCAAGGGGGGCTTACTAGATATTTCGATCGAGATTTGCAGGGCACGTCCGTAGGCGATACCATCGGCAGCTTGGGGTTCAGCACCGCCCTTCCTGTAGTCAGCAATTCTTACGGTTTGGAATTGTCTTGGCAACTGAGCGATCGCTTCGTTGTCGGCGGTTGGGCTGGCTACACCAACACGCGCACCCTATCCACGCTGGGAGGGCTACTTAATCGCGGAGATGTAGACATCTGGAACTGGGCTGTCACCCTTGGCTTCCCCGATTTGGGTAAAAAAGGCAACTTGGGGGGCATCATCGTGGGCATGGAGCCTAAATTAACTAACTCAAGCCTGCGTTTAAATCCAGGTGCGTTGCCTCAGTTAACCGCATTAGGCATTCCCTTGCCCCCAGTTGGTAAAAATAATGATACTTCACTGCACGTCGAAGCTTTCTACCAGTATCAAGTTACAGATAATATCTCCATCACTCCTGGGGTTATTTGGCTAACGGCTCCCGATCACAACAATCGCAACGACGATCTGGTTATCGGAGTCGTCCGCACCACATTCACTTTCTAGAACATCACAGGCATTATGCCTGTGCCACACCCATACAAAAAACCAGCTGTTCCACCAGCTGGTCTAAATAAATCTTTATTCTGTTGTCGTTAATCTGAGGAAATCCCCCGTCTGCGCGTTCCCAACCGGCAGGCTGTAAGATTTCTTTACATTTACTGTAACATAAAAGACAAAATTCCCAAATAAATCTTTAAATTTTGTTAGAAGTTTCTTCCCTCAGATAGTTGCAGGCTTGTGGAGGACGCCCCCAAAGGATGCGCTCGTGCTTGTAAATCGCCATTCCCGGTTTAGCACCTTTGGGTTTGTAGACGTGCTTGGGTTCGGTGTAGACAACAGGCACTTGGTCGCTTTGACGGGCGCGACTATAGTAGGATACCAGGTCAGCGGCGAATTGCAGATCGGATTCTTCAGCGATCGCTCCCGGTTCTAGTCGCAGTAACCCATGACTTCCTGGAATTTCCTGGGTATGGAACCAGAGGTCATAATCTCCAGCAGTGCGAAAACTTAGCTGGTCGTTCTGTCGATTGTTACGCCCGATTAATAATTCAAAGCCGCTGGGACTGCGGTAGCTGTAAGGTGTTGAAGCGTCTGTAGCGTTGCGGCTGCGCTGTTCTGGATCTTCTAGATACCGCTGCTGGATTAGCTCATCGCGGATTTCTTCTAGTGTCTGCAAATCTTCTGCAACTTGATAGGCGTCGAGTTGCACCAGTGCTGCTTCCACTTGCTCCAAGTAGTTAATCTCCGCCTGCACCTCTTGGAGTAAAGGCTCAACAGCAGCCCTAGCGCGTTTTAGCTTTTGGTGGCGCTTGTAAAGCGATTGGGCATTTTGGACAGCATTTTTCTCTGGATCGAGTGGAATATTAACAAGATTGCCAGTGTCAAAGTCTGCAAGGGCGATCGCTTTCATGCCCGGTTCCCAGTTTTGCAGGTGTGCCATCAGCAAGTCCGCGTCTTGGCGGTATTTATCAGCTTGGTCTGATTGCTGCAAACGTTCCTCAAAAGTAGCAGCCTTGACCCGCAATTTGCCTAAAATGCTGCTAATTTTCTGAGTTAGTTGATGGCGCAGGGCAGTAAATTCTTGTTGATTTAGCCAATCGGTGTAATAGCGGTTGAGTAAGCCTTGAACCGTATCAACTGGTTCTGTAATGCCCCAAGGCATTACGCTGTAACTTTCAGTCGTCCACCCTGGTTGAAACTGAGATTTTTCTAATGACTGTAGCCATTCTTGCCAGCGGCTAAATAGCTGTTCCCAGTCTGTATTGCTTAAATTATCTGTAGATTGGTCGGGGTCAAGTCCCGCAACTTGGATCATTGAGACAACTAAAGCGGGGCTTAAACCTCGATAGTTTTTTAACAACTGTCGCCGCAACTGTCCTGGTACGAGACTTACTCGTTCTTGCCAACGTTCTAGGGATTCCTTTAAAGATGGAACTGTAGCGGTGAGGGCTGGCGGGACTTCGTAGGGCTGTCCAGTTTGGATGGGACGGATGCTGGATTGCTGGACGCCTACTTGATGGGCGGGAGCAACTATGAGGTTGTCTGCACCTGTGAGGATGACATTGCTGTATTTGCCCATAATTTCGACGTAGAGATGCCAGGATGGCGTATCTCCGGGGCGTCTGGCAAATTGCAAGTCTAATACTCGTTCCCAAGGGGCGATCGCTTCTATTGCCACGAGTGCCCAACCTGTTAGCTGATGCCGCAGTTGGTCGCTGAAGGTAAATGTATCTGGCGTCCGGGGTGGTGGATCGCCCAGACAAAGACGCGCTGCTTGAGGATGCCAGGAAATGGTCAGCCAACCCCGCCGTTTGAGGGTTCGCAAGAACAGGGCAATCGTGAAGCGATCGCGCTGATAAACTTGTTCGAGCCGCGCTGGTATCCATTCGGAACGCAGTTCGGCACAAGCCGCAGTTAAAGTAGTAAAGTCAACAAGTTGCACGCGCGATCGCTCTTTTTTGTCAAAAGTTGGATAGTCTGTCTACTTCTATCCTGACAGATCGATGCTCAACGTGATTTCGATAATGCGTTTTTCTGCAAAATAAGGCTTTATAGCTACTAATTATTAATCTTTCTCCCGCTCTCCTACTCTCCCCCTCTACCACCCTGACTACCTCTTCAGCCGCTGTGCCCTCTGTGCCTTTAGAACGATGCCAAAAGGTAGAAAAACGTCAAAATAAGCCTGCTCAACCTAAAAAAACGGTTGTTTTGTCAGTTTTAAGCTTGTAAGTCCGAATTTTTGTCGATAACATGGAAATTAATCTTTTATAAGCTTTTTATACGGCGGAGCCGTTAGTGTGCGATGGATATTCAGCTGATCAATATCGGTTTTGGTAACATAGTATCGGCAAACCGAGTAGTAGCCATAGTAAGTCCAGAGTCTGCCCCAATTAAGCGAATTATTACAGATGCGAGGGATCGAGGGCAGCTAATTGATGCAACCTACGGACGTAGGACGCGAGCGGTGATTATCACTGATTCAAGCCACGTCATTCTGTCGGCAATTCAGCCAGAAACAGTTGCCCATCGCTTTGTGATTGGCAAAGATGGTAGTGTCGCCAACAATTAAACTGTATTGGATAGGAATGGCGATATGAAGCGGATGGTAGGAGCATGGAAACAGGGAGACTGATTGTATTAACTGGGCCGAGTGGAGTGGGCAAAGGTACTTTGCTGCGATCGCTCCTACAACGTCATCCGGAATTATATTTCTCTATCTCCGTGACGACTCGCTCCCCCCGTCCTGGGGAAATGGACGGGAAAGACTATTACTTTATCAGCCGCAGCGACTTTGAAGAAATGGTCAAAGCTGAGAAATTCCTGGAGTGGGCTGAGTATGCTGGGAACTACTACGGGACGCCCCGCTTGCAGGTGGAGGAACACATTGCACGGGGTGAGTCCGTGATATTAGAAATTGAACTAGAAGGGGCGAGGCAAATAGGCAAGACTTTCCCCGATGCACTGCGGATATTTATTCTGCCGCCTTCGCTTCCAGAACTAGAGCAGAGGATACGCAGACGCGGTACTGATTCTGAAGAGGCGATCTCTCGTCGTCTTTCCCGCGCCGGAGATGAACTCGCCGCCGCAACTGAATTTGATATTCAAATCATCAACGACGACCTAGAAAATACCATCCACCGTATCGAAGCTGCACTTTTCACGTACAACCCACCGTTCCCAGTTGGTGAAACCTGAATTTATTTCCTTTCTTCTGAATGAGGTTTTTAGGCAAATAGCGCCTGCGCTATAGATTTTGAGACCCCAGGAAAAGGCTTGTGTAAATATCTAGCGTTGGTAGCTTATTTGTGAAAGCACAAATGCTGCCAACGCATTTTTTACCTTACATTCCAACTACCTACCTTCAACAAGCAATTCCCCGACTTCTCTAAGAAGCCGGAGATATTGCCTTCGCTTAAAGACTGCTGTATATCTTTTAGATCGTGATGCTATTTTGCCTAACGCAAGCGTTTTTATAAAAGCTTACTTAATATTCTTATAGGATAAAAATTAGCTTATTGGTTCTATTTAAATAGAACCAAACCAGGTTTATAACCGCAGATGAGCCTTTGGCTTACACCTGCGGTAAAAATATCTAGTTCCAATAATCCAAATCAAGCGCTTGCGAACCACCGCGCTCTATCTGAACCAAAACTCTACTTAGCTGGAACCAAACGAGCCAACTTGTCAAAAGAGTGAGGGGTAGAGAAATTATATAAGTTAGCGGAGCCGGAAAGCCAAAAACCTCTAACCCAGCTGCCAGAAATACGCAGATACCGACAGTAATTCCCACAAATGGCAACTGTAATTGCGCCCCTTGCATTTGCGCCAAAATGCGAGTAGAGCGGGTTTTTGACCACTCATTCACTTGTTGTTTGAGGGTGGCTTGAAACGCTATACCAGACGAAATTCCCGCAAACAAACCAGCAAACAATAAAAAATACGGCGGTTCTGGGAAGTAGTAATACACTAAAACTCCTTAATGGGGGGATGGGGATTGGGGAGGGGGATAGAGAGACGCGATAAATCGGCGTCTCTACAAGAATGGGGCATAGGGACTTTCCAGACTCCGTAGTGCGGTATCAGGACTGCCAATGCCAAATTACAAATTACTCTTGAAAGCCGAGACTGAGGGCAGTATAGCCGCAACACCTTCCGTAGAAAGTTCGTTTAATGCTCCTAGTGCGACATCAAACAGACGGGCTGGTTTCAGTTCATCTTTGACGAGGTTCCAGAGGCGTCGAACTTCTTCGGTATGCAGTCTATCATCTTCTATCAAAGCTAACAGCAACTGGCGTCGGAGAAATTGACCTTCAGCGGAGAGAAGATACTGCAAACCTAGTTGGGCTGTTGGCAGTAGATCAAAGTTACCATCAGTGCGGGCGATCGCGATCATGTTCTCCAACCGCTGCCACTGGAATTTACCATCTTTAAACAATATCTCAATCAGCCGTCGCCGCATTTCTGGCGATTCCCCGGTAAGCAAACGTCGCGCCACGTAGGGATAACCTACTTCCACAATTTTGAAATTGGGATTGAGGCTGAGTGCTAAACCTTCTTGCGTCACTAAGGAACGAATAATTAAGGCAAACTTAGCAGGTACGCGGAACGGGTAATCGTACATTAATTCCGAGAATTTGTCAGTAATCGTTTTAAAGTTAAAACTACTGACACTTTCTCCAATTGCATCGCCCAAAACTGTTTCTATAGCTGGTACGATTGGCCAAATATCTGTTTCTGGTGTCAGAAAGCCCAGCTTTACAAAGTCTTTTGCTAAATCAACATAATCTTTGTTGATTAAGTGAACTACAGCAGTTACCAGAGTTTCTTTGGTATTCTGGTCTAGCTGATCCATCATGCCAAAGTCAATGAATGCCATGCGACCGTCCGGAGTGGCAAACAAATTGCCTGGGTGGGGATCGGCATGAAAAAAGCCGAACTCCAACAACTGTCGCAGTCCAGATGTTACGCCAATCTGGATAATTGTATCCGTGTCAAGACCTGCGGCTTTAATGCGCTCGGTATCTGTTAGCTTGAAGCCATTAATCCACTCTAGAGTAAGGACATTGTGGCTGGTGTAGCGCCAATAGATTGCTGGAACTTTAACCGTTGGGTCGTCTTGGAAATTAGCGGCAAATTTTTCAGCATTTCTACCTTCGTTGATGTAATCGATTTCTTCAAATAGTTTGATGCCGAATTCATCAACAATTAAGCTTAGGTCATGACCTAGATTTAGGGGAAGCCAGGGAGCTAGCCAGCTAGCAGCCCACCGCATTAAGTAAAGGTCTAGTGTTATTGTCGGTAGCAAGTTGGGGCGTTGCACCTTGACTGCTACTTCTTCGCCAGTGTGGAGACGCGCTCGATATACCTGTCCAAGACTAGCGGCGGCGATTGGCTCTGGCGTGATTTCGCTAAAAATTTCTGAGATGGTGCGACCAAGTTGGGCTTCAATTATCGAGTGGGCGATCGCATTCTCAAATGGCGGTAATTGATCCTGTAATTTGATTAACTCTTCTAAGAAGTCTTTGCGGATCAAGTCTGGCCTTGTCGAGAGCGCTTGACCTACCTTAATAAATGTTGGCCCCAATCGGGTAATTATATGCCGCAGTTGTGTGGCGCGTCTATTTGCGACATGACCCGGTTCTACTTTAAGCCATTCGTCCCACTTCAGGCCGAAGATAAACCCAACAAATGAAAAAATTATAGCGATCGCACGCCAGATGACCAGCCAGGGACGATTGCGGTAGTATTTAGCGATCGCCTTGGCATCGTAACGCCGTTGACTCTGAGCGACTGGATACCGATTCACGCTTGTGTCTGCCTCTTTAATCGGAAACTTTTTAGCAACTTGCGGCTCCCGGTAGTAGAGCCACTTCCATACCTGCTTAACCGAATAACAATTATTTCCAGGTATTCCTTCAGCAATCTCCCGTAACTTTACTCATCGTTTATTACCAGTTTTTTAACGTTTTATTAACTCCCAGTATACAAAACTACAGACACCTTCGGGGATCGGCATCGTACCTAAATAAGTAAAAAAACTTCTCCCACACCCATGACTTGTTTGTAAGGGTTCCATGACATAGCCCTATAAATTAATCTTTATATAAAAAAAATTATGGGATGGGTGCAGGCGCTCGCATTGGGGGACGGCAACATTCCGGCGGTATCCTTAGCACAGTTCTTGGAGTCGCGTTTACATCTTCCTTTGCCAGGTTTGTGGTCAACCGCAGTTGGTAGCTGCGATCGCGATCGCACACAAAAAGGACAGACCAACAACTGTAGTTGATACCGTTCACAGTTGGCTGTGCTTACCAGTTGTCAGGACACCTGATAGACAAGCGTTTCGACAAACCAAAATATTATTGACAAAAACCTGTTGATAATGTTCAATATGCACTATTCAATAAATAGAAATAGTTAAATTCAGCCAATTGCAATAAAAAAGCTTAAATGAAAAGCTTAGATAAGGAATAAAATTAATATTGTTTGCGCGTACTCTACAGAAATGTAATCTTTTATAGCTTTGTTTACGAGGAATCTCGACATGAAAGTGTGTGTTCTGCAACCTGATTATTCTCAATCGGCAGTGGACTACAAAAACTACGATCCGCCTCGTAACCTCTCTCATCTGTTACTAGAAGACCAGGTAGACCATGTATTTCTCAACAAAGCGACAACGTACCGTCAGCTAAAAGAGTTAAAAAATAAAGATTACAATATTTTTGTCAACCTCTGTACGGGATGTTTGGACTGGGAAGTTCCCTCTATTGATGTAATTGTTGCTTTAGAACAGCTTAATTTACCTTATACTGGCCCTACTTTCGACCTCTACGAGATTAACAAAGAGTTAATGAAGTATGTTGCCTACGTGGCAGGAGTAAGAACACCAGCATTTGTGAAAGCTGAAACCTTAGCTGATGTCGAGAGCGCTTGTGAAAACTTGCAATTCCCCCTGTTTGTTAAACCAGCAGCATCATCAGACAGTCTGGGAATTGACGCTCAATTTTATGTAACCACAAAAGAAGGATTATATAGCAAAGCCGCCGACATCATAGGCAAATTTGGTCAAGTTTTAATTGAGGAGTATGCGCCTGGACGAGAGTTTACAGTCCTTGTAGCTGCTAACCCTGAAAATCGCTCTTCTCCCCTAACTTATAAATCTCTAGAGTTTGTCTTTCCTGATGGGGAACATTTTAAAACCTACGAACTGAAGGTGCGCCGCAATCGTCCAGAATTTTATATTACCTGTGCTGACCCAGAACTTGACCTGCGGTTGAGAGACGCTGCGGCGAAAATTTTCTGTGAATATAATGGGTTTGGCTATGCTTGTCTTGATTTTAGAGTTAACGAACAAAACGAGGTTTTCGTCTTGTCAATTAACTTCAAGCCTTCGGTTTTTTATTCAGAAGGTGCAGAAGCATTGGCTGACTGCATTTTAAAGTTTGATGGTGCGGGTTCTTCAGGATTCCTCAAACATATTATTGCAGAAGGTATTGACAGACAGAAACGTCGTCAGAGGAAATTTAGAGTACGCAAGAATACTATTTCCGGCTATGGCATTTATGCCATTACTGATTTCAAAGCTGGGGAAATTGTCGTCCAATTCGAGGAACAAGCAAAAAGGATTGTTACCCGTTCGCACGTCGAATCCCACTGGAGTATATCGGCTCAAGAATCTTTTCAACGGTATGCTCTTCCTTTGAGTGAAGAAGTCTTTATTTTCTGGGACGAAGACCCAGCCAAATGGCTGCCTACAAACCACTCTTGCGATGCGAATATGGTCTTGCGAGGACTTAACATTTGTGCCCTTAGAGACATCGCAGCAGGAGAGGAATTGACTTTAGACTACTCAGTGTCAATATATAGCGAAGATTTTCCAGAATTTGAGTGTCAGTGTGGATCGTTCAAGTGCCGAGGGATTATTCGCGGAACTTCAGGAAATTCTGTAACTTGGCGAGAAAAGGAGCGCAAAAAATCACAAATTCGTTCTCAAATTCAGGCGGGAAAATAAAGCGATCGCCAGCCAGCAGTAAACTTATGCAGATTTGATTAACAAAGATAACTCTTTGGCACGCTTGGCAACAGATTGAGGGAAAAATATCAATGCTTCAGAAATTGCCCGTTGCTGCTAGTAAAATATTTGTCTGGGCATTTATTCCCTACCGCATCCAACAACAAAAGCTGATAAGCGAATACCACGACAAGCCCAGCGAACGACAGGAACTGGCAGATGTTTTTGCAGAACTCGGTATCAAGTGGAAATGGCAGCCACTCACCTTAGAAAATATGCAAGCAGTGGTTGAGGAGGTAGCTGCTGCTGCTGATAAATGCATACCTGTAGTGCTGAACTATTGCGATGGTTTTGATGAAATTGACGGCTACCCAGGGATTGCGATTGCCAAACTGCTGGAAGCGAAAAACATCATTTTCACAGGAGCAGATGCTAGCTTTTTGCATCTATCAGACAACAAAATATTGATGAAGCGTGCTTTTGTTAAAGCAGGGGTTTCAACTGCTCCTTACGAAGTCATTTCCTATGCAGCCGCATTCGGGGGAGTATGCGATCGCCTTGGCACTCCTCTAATTGTGAAACCAGCAATTTCTTACGCCAGCTATGGAATTTCTTTGCAGTCAGTTGTTAATAGCGACGAACAGGTAAACCTGCAATTACAGCGCTTGGTTCAAGGACAGCATGGTAAATATTTTCCGCCTGAAAGCATTTTTGTAGAAAAATTTATCACCGGTTCTGAGTTTACCGTCTTGATTGTTGGCTCCGTTCATCAGCCAGCTACAATTAAAATTTATCCACCTGTAGAACGGATTTTTCATTCCAGTTTGGCTGTTTCTGAACGGTTTTTAACTTTTGATAGGTACTGGGCAAAATATCAAGAAGAAACTTCCCTTTCTCCTGAAGAACCTTTTTACCGTTACCAACTAGCCGATCCTATTTTGCATGACAAACTTTGCGAGTTAAGTATGCGTGCTTACTGTGCCGTTGGCGGTAATGGATATGGACGGGTTGATGTGCGAATGGATAAAAATTCCCAAGAACTTTTTGTCCTTGAAGTGAATGCTAACTGCGGTATTTCTTCCGATGACCAAACTTCAGTTGGCAATATTTTGCGCTTTTCTGGTACGCCGTTTGCACAACTGATGTCAGAAATGATCGGCGGTGCTTTTGATAGGCATTATACTAAGTCGCAGTAAACTCATAGCAGTTTCGTAGATTTTGAAAGTATTCAATCAAAAATTAGGAGTTTCTACGCAAAGTGCAGCTAACTAATATCCCATCTAAAGTCACTAAAGCTTCATATTTTGCCGAATTATGGGAGTGTCCTCTAACAGGTGAAAAATCGCTCCACGCAAGTGTTACACTTATGCCGAGTGAAATAGTTTCTGCTTTCAGAATTCAAGAAATCTTGAGCAAGCCTAACTACTTGACGGTGCAATTAAACGAGCAAGAACACATGACGCTCGAACCGGAGTTTTTGCAATACATCAATCACAGTTGCGATCCTAATGTTTTTTTTGACACTACAAATATGGTTGTCATCTGTCTTAAGAAGATTGAATTGAGCGAACAAATGACCTTCTTCTACCCATCTACAGAATGGTCTATGGATCGAGGGTTTGATTGTCTGTGTGGAACTGAAGAATGCCTGGGATATATTCAGGGAGCAGCACATTTACCAACAAATATTTTGAAACAATATAAACTGTCTGATTACATTCAACAAAAGTTAAAAATTATAAAAGATGATTAGGGTACGGAAACTGGTAATGGAAAATTTGGCACCAATTGGTGCCAAATTTTCGACAAAATATTCCCCGTCAAGGATAAAAAGGTGGGGAAATATTGTTAAGTTAAGGGTTTGAGGTTAGGCATTCCATCCCCCCTAGCGGGCTTAAAAAAGGGGGGGGTTGGGGAATCTCTAACTAGCGCTAGACTTAGCCTCTAAATTCTCCAGACGGCTTTTTAACTCCTGATTTTCCTTCTTCAACTGGTCGAGATCTTCGCGCAGCTGTTTTACAGCGTGGTCAGAACCAATATGTTTCTGCACCTTTTGAATTGCTTCCTCAGCAATGCGACGCACGCGCCCATCTGGTGTTTGATCTGCTAGCGCTGACAAAACCGGAATCGCCTTCGCCGTCTCCATGTGTCCGAGTGCGCCAACAACCGCAACTTGAGTTAGGAAGAAAGATTCTTGGGAAAGTTGCTCTAATTGTTCGATAATCCAGTCGATATTGTTAGGCGTTTGACCAGTGGAAATTGCTCCCAGTGCGCGAATTGCAGCTAAGCGCAACGGTTGTGCTACACCGGGCGTAGTATATTCCACAACTAGAGTTAGCGCCGCTGGTGAAGTTTTCATCAGACTCAGACCCGCGATCGCGCCCCCGCGTACAACTTCATTCCACCCAGCCTTTTCTCTGACCAAGTGACCCAGCAGTTGCAGCGCCTCATCTTCCTTATCTTTCAAATTACCCGAAGCCGCAACGCCTCCCAGCGTTCTAGCCGCCGCCGCCTCAACATAGTAGCTAGCATCCCCCTTCTCTACAAGGGATTTCAGGACTTCGTAGCTTTCAGGCGTCTTAATTTTGCCCAACGCTTCCACAACCGCACGGCGCACCCTAGCATCTTCATCTTGCAAACCCGCCACCAAACCTTCAAAAGCTTGATCGAGTTTGACCGATGCCAAATTTTTCGCTACTTCAGCGCGGACGCCCCAGCACGTATCGTTCTTGAGAGATTCTGCTAGCGCCTTCACAGCTTCCAATCCGCCTTTTTTAGCGATCGCCTTCGCTGCATAAATCCGCGATACTGGGTCTGGATCGAATTGCAACTGCGCCTTTAGTTCCGAAATCCCATACTCTAAGGACACCGTTTTTAGGAAATTATTCCCAACATCAAAACTGATAAACTGCGGCTTTTCTTCTAGTGGGAAGTAAAAACTTTGTTCCCGTTCATGCACTCGGACGGTAAAGATTTTTGATTTTGCAACTCCCGCTTCAGAGTTTGCATTTTCTGCGCTATAGCCGAAGCCGATGGGAATCTTTAAGTCAAATAAATCGCCCTTAGTGCCATTTTTGTCAACCTTAACTTGAGCTTGAGTAACAGTCACCTTAGCCAGCTTGCTATCGCCATCCCAAGAATAAGCAATTTTATATTCTGGATGACCGCCGCGATAAACGTACTGGTCAAACAAAAACATCAAATTGCGACCAGTGGCTTTTTCAATCGCCCGCAATAAGTCGATAGTTTCTACAGTTTTGTGAGCGTTATCCTGAACAAAAGTATGGATGGCTTTTGTGAATAACTCATCTCCCAACTCCGCGCGAATCATGTTGTAGACACAAGCACCCTTTTCATAAAGGTGACGGTCGTAAAGTTCGATCGCTTCGCGGTAGACATGAGTAACAATAGGGCGGCGATAGCGACCGCTATCTTCAGCTAAATAGTTACGCGCCTCAAGCAACATATAATATGCTGCATCTTCAGCACCATACTCCTGTTCCGTCCACAGTACCTCAGAGTAAGACGCCATCCCCTCTTTAATCCAGGCATGCGACCAATGCTTGATCACCACCAAATCGCCAAACCACTGATGGGCGAGTTCGTGGGCGACTAGACTTTCAGTGCTGCGGTTATCTATAGCAGCACGGGCATCTAGCAAGCAGCGGTCTGTTAGCAGCGTTGTGGAGGTGTTCTCCATGCCGCCAAAAATGAAGTCATCCACGCAAACTTGCGCGTATTTGGGGAAAGGATAAGGATATCCAAATTTTTCGCTGAAATATTGAATCATGCGCGGCGTTTTGCCCATGCTGAGACGCGCTTCTTCTTCCAGACCTTTTTCCACGTAGTAGGTGACGGGTTTGCCATTCCATTCGTCTTGAATTTCGGCAAAGTCGCCTACAGCCAAAGTCATCAAGTAGGTGGGATGGACTTGCTGCTGCAACCAGTGGAATATTTTGCTATCGCCGTCTTCCTCAGTTTTAATCAGTTCGCCGTTAGAGATGGCGATGAGGGGTTTGGGGACTTTAACGCGAATTTCGGAAGTAGCTAGCTGGCCTGGGTAGTCAAAGCAGGGGAACCAGAAGCGGGAGTCTTCATCTTCGCCTTGAGTCCAGACTTGTGTAGGTTTGTTGGGGTAGTGCTTGTCGGGAACAATAAAATAAAGACCGCGCCGGGGTTTTTCCACAGAATAGGCGATCGCTATCTTTATTGTCTTCCCCGCAACTGTTGGCGTCTGCATCCGGACGTGCAGTTGGTCGCCGTCATAATCAAAACCTTGCTGGGTTCCGTCCACCTGAACCGAGTGAATATTCTGGGAACATGCATCCAGCGTCAGCGCCGTTAACCCACTCCGCACTGGCGCTAAAGTGATGGTGCAAGTGCCCTGGAAACTCTGGTTAGGTATATCGAGGACTAAATCCAGGAAAATATGCTCAACTTGCCCCGGTCGGTCTGGATTGTAGTGAGGACGGGCACCGGGCAACTCAAAGGATTTGTGACCGTTAGTTTCCGAATCAAGATAAGACTGCAACATCGGGAGAGGGAGACTCTATGAGTTTTACAAGAATTGCTAAGTAATATCTTTCAGGTTAGCGCCTGCGAGAGCTTAACTGTATCACAGCCTTGGGTTGATGTCTTAAAGAGCGATGCCTCGCAACTCGCAGGCGAACCCGCGCATCCGCAGCACTCAGTTTAGCTACGCCAGCGCCTAAACTAGGATTCCTGTGGAAGGTTAATGCCCGGATAAATTTTAGATTCTATTTTTTCTGATTAATAATACTCGCTTGCGGAGTCGCGACTACTTCCCTTGAAGTCTTACTAAGACAACACCAAATGAGTTGAGGTTATATACCGAAGTTTGAAGTAAAGATTGGTGTTATGTCCGGAAATTCCGCAATGTAAAAAGGCGAACTTGTAGATAACAATCAGTAGATAATAATCTAAGGACAAAAACAATGCCTGAGAAGAAATCTAAACCTATAGTTTATGCGCTTATTGGTGCTGGTGCAGTCCTGCTAGGTGGCGTGGCTGCTTATCTATACTCCGATGGTTATATTGGTGCTAGCGATACCCCGATAGAAAGTGCCAAAGTTGTACCAAATCAAGCACTCATGGCTGGCACAATTTCCACAGATCCTAGAAATTGGGCACAATTGCAGCAGTTTGGCACTCCTGAAGTACAAAAGCTTGTAGATAAAGGTCTAAAAGACTTTCAAAAAGATGCCTTTGCAGACTCCAAGATTAATTATGATAAGGATGTAAGACCTTGGTTGGGTAGCGTAATGTTTGCCATGCTGCCATCATCGGGCGCAAAAGCCACGCAAGAACCCGATGTTCTGGTAGTAGTAGGTATTAAGAATAAGTTTAGTATGTTGGGGTTTGGCAACAAGTTTAAAAACGATAAAACTAAGGGTGCTACTAAGGAAACAGACTACAAGGGCGTCAAAATATACGAAAATACAGACAATGGCAAGAAAACTTACGCGGCTATATTGAAGAACCATTTAGTGATGGCTTCTGAAATAAAAAACGTGCAACAAGCCATCGATACTTTTAAAGGCCAGCCTTCGCTTGCGAGTAAAGCGGATGCAAGCGCTATGTTCTCAAAAGGGGTAGATGTTAAAAACCCGATTGCTCAATTTTATGTGCCTGATTATGGGGCTTTCGTGGATAAGTTAGTAGCCAACAATGCTGGGGGTGCTGGTGTGAGTCCGCAAGCCCTAAAGCAGATGAAGGCGGTAAAGTCTATGGTAGCGGGTGTGGGCATTGATGAAGCTGGCGTGCGGTTTAAAGCGGTCACAAAAATAGATCCAGCTGCAATGAAATTAGAATATAAACCTTCACCCGGCAAGGTGATAGGTCAACTTCCTGCCTCAGCAATAGCTACGATTAACGGGCAAGGAATCAGCCGTTTTTGGTCAGTAATAGTAGAGGAAGGGAAAAACGATCCGCAAATTAAGCAGGCGATTGAGGGAGCAAGACAGCAAGTTAAAACGGTTAATTTAGATTTAGATAAAGATATTTTGGGTTGGATGGATGGAGAATTTGCGATCGCTGCAATTCCATCAAATGAGGGAATACTTAAGGCGTCTGGATTTGGCGGGGCGTTAGTATTTGAAACCAGCGATCGCGCAACGGCTGAAGCAACGCTAACTAAACTGGATGCGATCGCTAAGGGCAACTCTATGACTGTATCGCAAAGAGATGTCGGCGGTAAAAAAGTAACCGAGTGGGTAATTCCCCAGCAAGGAGCCTTTATGGGGCACGGTTGGCTAGATCAAAACACGGTTTTTGTGGCAATTGGTGGCCCCATAGCTGATGCGATCGCAACTAAGCCTAGCCCGTTAGATAGCAGCGAATCTTTTAAGGCAGTAACAGGAACTTTGCCTCAGACAAACGCGGGCTATTTTTACCTAGATATGGACAAAACTATGTCCGTAATCAACAGTCAGCTACCTCCGGAACAAAAGAGTGCTATTACTCCAGAAACTAGCGCAGTCATTAATTCAATTCGCGGCTTGGCGATCGCAGTCACCCAACCTGACAAATCAACCAGCGGAATGGAGATGTTGCTAGCACTCAAGCCTAAAACTGCAAAATAGTTACTGGCAATTGGGGAAAAGTTCATAGTTCATAGTTAATTGCTCATTGCAATGAACGATTAACCATGAACTATGAACAACTGACATTAGTTGTTAGACTAAATTCTGATAACTAAAAACTAGCAATTTAAGATGACTGCTGCGTTAAATACTTCTCCAGGATTAGCTTCGCGCTTGGTAAACGGCGTGCTTGCCATTAAGCCTTTGGCTAACTTAGCCAAGCAAAAAGCGCGTCAGATGATGATTAAACGAGCAGAGGAAATTGGAGTACCTTGGACAAAGCAAGTAGAGGAATTGCGATCGCATGACTGGGAAGGGCAACTAGCTAAGGTACAAAATCCCAGCTTGACCTATCCCCAATACTACGTGCGATCGTTCCACGCCTACGATAGCGGTAATCTTAGCTGGGATGCTGCTTTAGAAGTGGAAGTTGCAGCCAAAGCCGTTCACGCAAAAATTTGGCCAGATGCTGGGAGCCAAGGCGATGACAAACTCCGCCAATCGTATCACGATGTCCTTACATCTCAAATTGCCAACCAGCCGCGAGACATTGTGGACTTGGGTTGCAGCGTGGGGATGAGTACTTTTGCCCTGCAAGAAGTTTATCCGCAAGCCAAAATTACGGGTTTGGACTTATCACCCTATTTTTTGGCTGTTGCTAACTATAGATCCCAGCAGCGTAATCAGCCGATAAACTGGGTTCAGGCAGCAGCGGAATCTACTGGATTGCCAGATGCTTCGTTTGATTTAGTCTCTACCTTCCTAATGTTCCATGAATTGCCCCAGTCTGCCGCAATGCAGATTTTCCGCGAGGCTAGGCGTCTGCTGCGTCCCGGCGGACATTTGGCGATTATGGATATGAATCCGAAGTCGGAGGTTTTTGCCAAGATGCCACCGTATATCTTAACTTTGCTCAAGAGTACGGAGCCTTACTTGGATGAGTATTTCGCCTTGGATTTTGAGCGGGCGCTAGTAGAGGCTGGCTTTGCTGATGTGAGTATTACTGGCAATAGCCCTCGCCATCGCACGATTATTGCCAGTCGGTTGTAGGCGTGCTTCTCAAGGTAAGGTGGGCAATGCCCACCCTACTCACTAAAATCAAAAATTTATATAAGCCTGGAGATAGGGTATTTATCACAGCAGCTAAGTCTAAGCTGAAAAGTGTTGATATAAACCTAATTGAGGAAACAATTATGCCTAGCGGTCATGCCAGTCATAAAGGCGCTTCACAAAAACCTAATACTAATGCCAATGGTTTGATTAATGCTGCTGCTGAAGGCACAGCAGATCCGCACGATATTACTACTCAAGGTAGCGATCCCACAAGAACGGAGGAAGCTCCTGAGAATGCTGCTGCTACTCAAAGACCAGAGGACGAGGCAGCAGAGTAAGCTTTATTCTACTGTTAGGCTATAACAGTAGTTTAAAAAGTGCATCGCGATCGCGGTTTAATTTTTCCCAACGGTCGCGATCGCGCAAAGTCTTGAATAATCTTATACAGATTCGCTACTTTCATCTACGGTCTTAATTTCACTAACCACTTCATAGAAAGCCGTAGTTGGTGGTTTGGCAAACAAAGGATTCATCTTATCTAATATGGCTTGGTAAGCCTCGCTTTTGTTGGCTTCCATATCTTCCGCACTCTCCCAAAGAATTATAGCAATTCCTCTGTCAGTGCCCGGTTCTTGCAACAGGTAAGATCCCTTGAAGCCTTGCTCGTATGTTGAGACAGCTTTTTCGTAGAGTTCTTCTGCTTCATCAAATTTGCCTGCTTTGAACTCTCCGATAGCAACATAAGCAAATTTATGTTTGAGAAAATCTTGAAACTCCGACATTGCTTACTCCTTGGGTAGTTATATTTTCTGTTTAAACTAACATTACTCGCTTCCGGCAAAATTTGGATTGACCAATTTTTGTTTTTTTCCCAACCATATCAAAACAACTTACAACTTCCCCGACTGTGCGAGACGATTACCCATCTCGCAGCAAGGTGTGTCAAGTTTCGTTGTCGGCGTTAGTTAGTTGACTCTATTTTTGGTTGATTCAACTCTCTGCACTTTTCTTCTGCCTGTTTATAGGCTTCTGAATAGTTTTTACCACCCATCATTAAGTTGCCGTAATACTCGTGCGGTAAAGCATCATAGACGGGTAGCGGTTCGTCCTCTGGATAATCTTCCTTAGCTTCTTCTACTGCTGCTTTTAGTTTCTTTACACTCAATTGTTGCGCGGGGAAGTAGTAGAGTTGTTCAGCCTTTTTGTTTAAGTGCGTCAGTGTTGGATCGACAATGCGATCGTCAACCTCAATCCAGCTATGCTCAATTGGTTTGTACGGATCTCCAGGACAAGCTAAAAAGCCTTGAACATATATTGCTCCCTCTGTCAACAATGCTGCATTATAAGCATTGTCGAAGGGTTTGTTAGCCTTGCTTTTGATGCGCGAGGCAATTTCTAATGAAAGAGTCTCATCTAATGGTTTGTTCATATTGCGGCATTAACTCTGGGCTAATATTTTTGCATACTCAGTATCGCTTATTCCTCTGCCATAGGTGGAGGTGAGTCAGTTTGTCATGTTGGGGGCGACAATCTCGCGATCGCCTGATAATAAGCAGGGATGTCACTCCTTTGCTTGCTAGCCTGAGCTATATATGCATAGCATTTAGGAATTAGCAGTTACAAGTTTTGTAAGCCTATATTCACAAGTTTTATAAAGCAAATCTGGGTAACTTTTACAGCCGCGATCGTTACCAGAAATGTTTTATTCTAGAGGGCGATCGCTCTCCAGATAATCAAGCGATTTTTAAGCGTAAATACTTAAATTATCCAGCTTGTTTAAAGTAGTTTTTTTGAATTTATGTGTTTTGTTTAAAACTTATATTTTTAAGGCTATAAACCTCGACGTACCAATATTCACAGGGTAAAATAGTATTTATAAAGCGCTACAAATTAGGGTTAGAAAATGACTAGCAATATCGAAGTAGTTTTCAGCTTTGATACAACAGGCAGCATGTACCCTTGTCTTACTCAAGTACGACGCAAAATAAAAGAGACAGTCACGCGACTTCTCGATGAAATTCCCGGCATTCGCATCGGCATCATCGCTCACGGGGACTATTGCGATGCAGGCTCCACATATGTGACTAAAACGTTTGATTTATCCGGCGATGGAGAAGCGATTTGTAACTTTGTAGAAAACGTAGAACAAACTGGTGGCGGAGATGCGCCAGAATGTTACGAACTGGTATTGCATGAAGCTCAATCTCTATCGTGGACGCCTACAAACTCTAAATCTCTCGTGCTAATTGGCGATGATATTCCTCACGCACCAGCGCAAACACCACAAAAGCTCAATTGGCGCAAAGAAGTCGAAAAATTAGCCGATATGGGCGTCGCCGTTTACGGAGTCCAAGCGCTAAATCGAAATCATGCCACTGCCTTTTATAAAGAACTGGCGGAAAAATCTGGCGGGTTTCACGTCACTCTCGATCAATTTTCCTACATCACAGATTTGTTTTTTGCAGTTTGTTACCAACAATCTTCAGACGAACAACTGCAAGCTTATGAAGAAGAAGTGAAAAAAGAAGGTCGCATGAGTCGTGGATTAAACAAAATGTTTAATTCCATGATGAAGCGAGAAGCGATTTCCTATTTCGAGTCAGCAGATTTGCGGACTGTAAAACCGGGACGATTTCAGGTTTTGGACGTAGACAAAGATAGTCCGATTAAAGGATTTGTCTTGGAAAATGGCCTTAATTTTAAAACAGGCCGAGGCTTCTATGAATTTACCAAAACAGAAACGATCCAAGGCTACAAAGAAATCATTTTAATGGAGCGAACAACGGGCGATTTGTTTGAAGGTGAAGCAGCACGGGAAATGTTGGGTTTATCTGCTGGTGCGACTGCTCGAATTAAACCTAATAATTTGGAGAAATACGTTGTTTTTGTCCAGAGTACCTCTGCTAATCGCAAATTGATGGGCAAAACACGATTCTTATACGAAGTGGAAGACTGGGATCGGTAGGCTAATTTTAAAAAGTGAGCAGGCTATATAATCCATAGCCAACACAAATTGAAAGATACAAAATTCCCTATCCTTGCAAAACAGGATAGGGATATTTTCGCTAGTAATTTAGCGGTTGAATTATTGTTCTATTGAGCCTTACGACGGCGTAAAATTTCCGCTAAAGGTAGAATACCGAAAGCTAGTAACGAAGTAGGTTCAGGAACATCTTTATTTGGCTCGCCAGCAACACGATTGCGAACTGCAACAGCCGTATCTGGAAAGTCGCTAAACACGCCATCAACACCTAATTTAAAGAACTGTTCGTATTCTGCTTCGGGGTTGCCATTGTAGTCTGGAGCCAGGAAGAAGTCGTCACTGCGGAAAGTGTACGCATGGACAAGTAAACCCGCAGCATGAGCGTCATTAATCAGCGAAGTTGGTTGTTGCAATGGCTTATCAGCGTCGCTGATGACCCCATCACCATTAAGATCGTCAGGCTTGCCATCGCCATTATTATCAACAGTATCAGCGGGTATTATTAGCCGCTTCCAAGGGCCAATACCTTTGGCATATTGAGCAATTCCTGCTAATCCTGTAGAGGTTAGCAAATCGCCATAGGTGCGAGAGTCGCCGCTGGCTACAAAATCATACGGTTTAGCACTGCTGGCATCAAATAACTGGACTAGAGGTAAATTGGTGAGTGTCTTCAAAAACTGTAGGTTTGATACTTCAAACGACTGGATAAAAACTGCATCATCAGGGCTGTCATAGCCATTAGTTTTAAGTACATTAACTAACGGTTCTTCCAAAGATAACCCAATCGACTTAAAGTAAGTGGGGTGTTTAGTTTCAGGATAGATACCGATAGTGCGACCTGTTTCAACACTTTTACGCTTGGCTAGATCGATAACTTCTTGAAGCGTAGGGATTTCAAATTGGCCGTTGTAGGATTGATCGCGGAAAGGTACGCGCTCTTTAGCGCGAAGCGTTTTGATTTCTGCAAGGGTGAAGTCTTCGGTAAACCAGCCAGTTACTGGTAGCCCATCGATAGTTTTGGTAGTTTTGCGGTTAGCAAAATCTGCACGGTTAGCAACGTCGGTGGTTCCGGAAATTTCGTTTTCGTGCCTAGCAATTAGCACGCCATCTTTGGTAGAAACTACATCTGGTTCAATGTAGTCAGCGCCCATTTCAATTGCTAATTCATAAGCGGCTAGGGTATGTTCTGGACGGTAGCCGCTAGCGCCCCTGTGCCCAATAACAATCGGCGCTTTTCCTGTTAAAGTTGCTGCCATTGCACTGCCAACAGGTATAACTGTTAGAGATGCGATCGCTAGTAATGCTAACTTGCAAATGCGAAACATAATGCACTCCTCAATAACTTCGGTAGATGTAAAATTATTACTACCGTTCTATTCACTTAATTTTGATAGCTGGGATTCATTCGCTCTATCTAGCTATGTCAATGAATCTCCATTAGTGAGTATATGGAGATTCAGTTAAGCTAGCAGGTTAGTTTGGGTTAAAGTAAATACAACTGCTGTTTAAATATTGATTAAAATAAAGGTAATTCTTGCCTGGGATGGTTGCCAGACCGCATACAGGGGTATCGCAGTTAAACTAAGGTCGGATTGATATAAATTTTTGGTGGGGATGTAGTTTGTGGAACAGCTAACAGAGGCAGTCAAGCAACGGGTACAGCAACTAAAGCAAAAAGTCCAAGAAGCCAGCTATGCCTACTACGCCCTTGATAATCCAATAATGGAGGATGCTGTCTATGACAGGTTGTATCGGGAATTGCAAGAACTGGAAACGCAGTATCCAGAGTTAATTTCGCCCGATAGTCCTACTCAGCGCGTCGGTGAAAGACCAGCATCGCAGTTTTCCTCGGTGCGACACAATATTCCCCTCTACAGTCTGGAAAATGCTTTTAATATTGATGAGTTTGCCAAATGGCAAGAACGTTGGCAGCGACAGACATCAGAAACTAAAATTTTTGAATATGTTTGCGAACTAAAAATAGATGGTTCTGCTATAGCTTTGACTTATGAAAATGGCGTATTGGTGAGGGGAGCAACGCGGGGTGATGGTGTCACTGGAGAAGAAATTACCCAAAATGTACGGACGATTCGGGCTATTCCGTTGCGATTGAATTTAGAAAATCCTCCTCCTCGCGTGGAAGTGCGCGGCGAGGCATTTTTGGGTTTAGAAGTATTTGAACAAATTAATCACGAACGTCAGCAATCTGGAGAGGCGTTGTTTGCCAATCCCCGCAATGCAGCGGCGGGTACTTTGCGACAGCTTGATTCGAGAATTGTAGCGAAACGGCGATTAGATTTCTTTGCGTATACTTTGCAGATTCCAGGTAGGGATGATGTGGATGTTGCCCGCACTCAATGGGAATCTTTGGAAGTGTTACAAAAAATGGGTTTTCGAGTGAATCCCAATCGCAAACTCTGCCAAAATTTAGCAGATGTGCGCGATTATTACAATGAATGGAATACTGGGCGATTGAATTTGCCCTATATGACTGATGGGGTTGTTGTTAAGCTAAATTCTATTTTGCTTCAGGAACAGTTAGGATTTACGCAAAAGTTTCCCCGGTGGGCTGTGGCGCTGAAGTATCCAGCAGAGGAAGCGCCGACGCGGGTGGAAGCGATTACTGTTAGTGTAGGGCGGACGGGGGCGCTGACGCCTGTGGCGGAGTTGCAGCCAGTGCAGCTAGGGGGGACGACAGTTTCAAGGGCGACGCTGCATAATAGCGATCGCATCTCTCAATTAGATATCCGCATTGGCGATACTGCTATCGTTCGCAAAGCTGGGGAAATTATTCCGGAAGTTGTGCGCGTTTTGCCAGAACTTCGCCCAGCTAATACGCAACGTTTCCTAATGCCAACGAGTTGCCCGGTTTGCAATCAACCAGTGGTAAAGCCTGCAAATGAGGCGGTGACGCGCTGTGTAAATGCATCTTGCCCAGCTATTTTAAAAGGTGCGTTGATTCACTGGGTTAGCCGGGATGCGTTGGATATTAATGGTATGGGTGAGAAGTTGGTGCAACAATTGGTAGAGAGAAATGTAGTGCAATCTGTTGCTGATTTGTACGATTTAAATGCTACGCGGCTGGGTTCCTTGGAGAGAATGGGGAAGAAGTTAGCGGAAAAATTGGTTACGGCGATCGCTGATTCAAAAAATCAACCTTGGTCGCGCGTATTATATGGTTTGGGTATTCGTCATGTTGGTAGCGTTAATGCCCAAACTTTAACGCAAAAATTTACAACAGTTGAACAGTTAGCAGCAGCATCAGCGGCAAATATTGAATCGGTTTATGGCATCGGTGCTGAAATTGCTCAGGCTGTTTATCAGTGGTTTCGAGTTCCTGCAAATCAGACTTTAATTGATAGGCTTAGAGAAGCTGGGTTGCAGCTTGCCAATCAAGAGGCATCCTCTCCTTCAGCGACGGGGGAACAGAGAGAATTACGGCTAGCGGGTAAAACTTTTGTGATTACCGGGACTTTGCCAACATTGAAGCGAGACGAAGCGAAAGCGCTAATTCAAAAAGCGGGTGGTAAGGTGACAGATTCGGTTAGTGCCAAAACTGACTATTTACTTTTGGGCGAAGATGCAGGTTCCAAATTAGCAAAAGCTGAGAAATTAGGAATCACCCGATTGAGTGAAGCGGAGTTGTTGCAAATGCTGGAAGATTAGATTTTAACAGCAAACACACAAAGGAATCCATAAGGAGCGGGCGCCAGAAGGCGTATCGCTCCTTTCTCTACGATATATAAATGCAACTTCACTCTACTTCAGGTAAATGGCGTTTAGGGCTGGCGTTATCCCTTTTAACTGTATTACTTTGGGGGGTTTTGCCCATTGCCCTATCGGTGACGCTGCAAGCGCTGGATGCATACACTGTCACTTGGTTTAGATTTTTAGTATCGTTTGGATTGTTGGCGGTTTATTTAACAGCAAGACAGCAATTTGCACCATTACATAAGCTGAGAGCAACGCCGCTGAGTTTGCTAGCGATCGCAATCGTTTTCTTAGCAGCCAATTATATTCTTTTCTTACTAGGATTAGAGTACACTTCACCAGCTAATACTCAAGTTCTTATCCAGCTAGCTCCTGTTTTGATGGGCTTGGGTGGATTGTTTGTTTTCAAAGAACGTTATACTCTCAGTCAATGCATTGGTTTAGGCGTACTAACTTTAGGGTTTGCGCTCTTTTTTCATGAAAAATTAACAACTTTAATTACAGCGCAAGGTAAATATTTAATCGGCTGTGGTTTTATCATCGTGGCGTCGGCGACCTGGGCAATTTATGCGTTAGCTCAAAAGCAGCTATTGCAAAAGTTACCTTCTTCTAACATCATGCTGCTAATTTATGGCGGCTGCGCGATATTATTTAGCCCGTTTGTCACTATAAAACCGATTTTTACCTTGAATCCGTTACAGTGGGGAATGCTAATATTTTCTGCTTTGAATACTGTAGTTGCTTACGGTGCATTTGCAGAATCTTTGGAGCATTGGGAAGCATCGAAAGTTAGTGCAATACTGGCTCTTACTCCGATAGTAACTTTAACATCAGTGTGGGTAGTGTCGTGGTTAGTACCGAGTTTAATTGCACCGGATAGTTTAACAGTATTGGGAGTTTTTGGGGCGTTTTTGGTTGTAGCTGGATCGACCGCGATCGCGCTAGGAAAGAATAAATAAATTATCTTACGCCCCTCAATAGTTGTCACGCAACCTGAAAAGATAGAGTTTTAGGTTCAGGAAGGGGTCTGCCTTCCTCCTGATACATTTCAATCAATGTTTCTATGACTTCCTGCCCATGTTTTGCAGCTTCTTCATAGGTATCACCATGAGTGTGGAACTGCTGGAAGGGAAAATCAGGCAAATGAACCAAGTAGCATTTGTCTTCATCTGACCATTGAATAACCATGCTGTAATGAGAAATCACAATAAATCCTCCAGTTTTTCAAGTCTCTGATTAACTTCCTTCTCTAAATACAGTTTTGCATCATCACCGTCTTTTCCTGCAAGGGTAATTGGCTCACCAGGTAGTAGGGGATGACTCCACACAGTATGACTACCTTTGCCAGGACGATAGGTAAATCCTGCTTTCCGTAACATACTTTTTAACTCTCTAATCTTTTTGGGCATGAATAGCGATCGCTACCTCTCTTCCTCCGTCCCTCTGCGGTTCGGTAAACAGTTATGAAGTTAACTTTTGATCCTATGTTCTTGAAGAAATAAAAAGCGAACTCAAAAGGACAACATTTGTTCCTGGTTCTTTGACTGCACCTTTTTTAGCAGCTCTAGAAATTGATACTTTGTCTTACATTCCAAAAGCTCTTCCTGCTATCTACGACCTTTCCAACCGGGGGTATGATATTTCACGAGCAGTCAATCAAAGTAGCGCTTTCCAGGTTGACGCCACTCAAGTTAACTTGACTCAGACCTGTTTTCTTAATAGTGGTATTGTTCAAAATGACACCGCTCAGGTCAACACCACTCAGGTCGGAAATGTCAATCAAAGCAGCGCTCAGGTCAGCACCGCTCAGGTTGGCGTCATTCAACCAGCTAGCATTGATCTCGGCACCACTCAGATTAGCTCCACTCAGATTAGCTCCACACAGATCGGCAAGAATCAAACCTGCGCCACTCAGGTTGGCATGGCGCAGGTCAGCATTGGTCAGGGTGGCTTCAAGGAAATCGACATTGTTCAAGTTGGCACCGCACAGGTCGGCACCTTCCAAGTGGGCTTCAGCCAAAGCAGCACCACTCAAGTCGGCATTTCTGAGGATTGCACCTTCCAAGTAAGCCCTAAACAAACTGATTCCACTCAGATTGGCACCACTCAGGTCAACACCCCTCAAGTTAACCTCACGAAAATTCCTCTCCCCAGCAGCGTACAGCCTCAGCAAGACCTCAGCGCCCATAACTACGTTCTTCCGAGCAATGGACTCTCTCAAAACTCTCCTAATATCATCCATAATTCATCTCCGAATTTATTTTCAACATCAACTATAGTGCTGTTGCTATGGAGTTTTTGGTTGTAATTGTATCGACCGCGATCGCGCTAGGAAAAAGCAAATAAATTATCTTACCTTGCGGCATTCAATAGTTGTCATATAACCTGAAAAGATTCGCCAAAATTTTTAGGCTTTGGAAGAGGTTTACTCTCTAATCTTTTTGGGCATGACTGCGATTGCTGCCTCTGCGATTCTTACTTCTACCAGCGATAATACCGATATGGGTCATCCCCCAAATCAAAATCTGTGCGGTAATCTGAGTGATAAAATTCAGCACGAGGAGCAGATTTAGCGAACCAGTTTCCTTTCTGCTGCTGATTAAATATAACTTCGTCAGCCTTAAAAGTAGCTCCGAAATTAGCCAGCAGTTGAGCTAAAACTCGCGTTTCTCGCCAGCGAGTATAACGCAAGTAAGTCTTATCATCCGCACTGAAATTATCCGGGTCTATCTGGCAGAAAATTGCTACACCTTTACCCAGTTTAATTCGACTAAACAGGCCATTACTCGCAACTTCACCACCAGATTCAATTAACCAAGCTTCATGGTCGGTTCGAGAATGTAAATCAGAAACGCTAATTCCCCTCGCCTCAGACCATTTAGGTATACTCAACGAACCACCAAAATTGTTTACCTGCTGAAAGCGCACCCCCAAAACATTTAAAGGCGAGCTTCTCGGTAAGAAAAACAGCTTACCGCCACCCTTCAAATAAGCTTGCAAATCCTCATCTTTTACATTCGCCCCCGTCCCGATGATGGCCAGATCGGCATCATTTTCTAACGAGTTCGACTGCTGATAAATCAAGCCGAATGCATTCAACTTCGCCTTATCTGCATCACTTCCAATTAATATCACCTTCTCTGCTTTTTGAGACAGAGGCGAATTAGCCGAATACTTCATAATCTGTTTGGCTAATTTCGCCGCCACTGGATCGCGTGACACATAATCTTCTAAGTCTAAAGTATTTAAAATTAGCCGCCCTTTACCATAGTCCAGTTCCATTAGCGGCGTGTAAGCTAAATCAAATTCAGACTCTAAAATTGGTCGCCAAGAACTGCGGTGTGGCTTCTCTATAGATGCACTGCTAACCGCGCCGCGATTACCCCAATGCCAGCCGTACCAAGGAGTACCGTGAGGGCTGCGTTTACTACCATTCTTAACAGTATCGGGGTAAGCTGCAACTAGGGTACTCTCGCCAGTCCAGTCGCGCAAATCGAGTTCATCCAATCCGTTAAATATAGGATGGGAGTTATTAATTGGAAAGACGCGGCGGGTGAGATGATTGGCAACGCGCAAGCCTAGTTGCTGCATCCATTCAGGATTTTGAGCAAAAACTATAACTCTGCCGCCTTTGCGTACAAATTCTGCTAAATTTCCTGGTAGCTTTCCTTTAGAAGATAACGCCTCGCGACCAATAACCAGCAACGGTGTTGTAGAACCATCCCAAGGTACAACACTATATCCCAACTGCTGCAACATCCGCGTAGTCTTACCAACAGGATCGAAGGCGGTAATAGTTCCAGCCGCTTTAGATAGTTTGGGGAAGACGCGGAAAGCGAATTTGTCTTGATGTTGCTGATTGCCAATTTTGGCTAAAAGGCGAATTTCTCCATCAATGGATTTTGGATTTTGGATTTTAGAGGTTAACCTCACCCCCAGCCCCTCTCCTGCAATGCGAGGGGAGTAATTTGCCTCCCCCTTTCCCTTGCAGGGAAGGGGGGTTGGTGGGGTTAGGTATGCCTTATCGGAAGAGGTTTGTACGCACTCCGCTATTCTTTTCTCAACCTTCTTTTGTACGGGGGGAATCGTACTATTTGGCAAATTCGCTTCTATTGGAAAAAACAGCGTTTGCGCCGTTTCCATATTTCCCTTTTTCTGACCAGTTGCTAACTGTTGACCGTTTACAATAACTTGCCATTCAAAAGAAAATTCTTGTTTTGACCTTGTATCGTTAATTAGAACAACTTGCTTTTGCAATTTTTGTCCCACATTGAAGCTGTGGTCTTTTGCTGTAAAAGCTTCCTTAGAACCAGCAATCCAAGCCAAAGTCGGGCGATTATTTTGCATAATTGCTTGTCCGCCTGGGTGGATAATATTCGCCTCTGGCTGCAAGTTGTACCATAAAGACTTGGGTATTTGCTTTAGGTATACGCCGCGTCCTTCAGGGGAAGAAAGACCGCTATCCATCCTCTCTTTTCCCTCAGAAGAATGCTCCCATCCATGCCCGTTATTCCAGGGAATCAACCCACCCGAAAGGCCGAAAGTTCGCCAACTGCGCCATGTGTTTGTGCTAAACAATTGCTGCAACTTTTGGAATGCAGGCGAGAAATCTAAGTCGCGATCGCCGTGCCAACTTTTATACTCTTGATCCTTAACAAATAAATCGCGAATTTTAGCGCGATAGGCTGGAGTTTCTAACTTATAAGCCTGCGATCCTAAATAAATAGCGCTAAACTCAGTCATCAAAGGTTCGCTAGCGATCGCGCCCCTAAAACCATTGCGACTACGCATCATTGTAGTGTGTAGCGGCGTGCCAAATTCCACCACCATGTAGGGCATATCCCCGCGTTTACTCCACTCCGATAACCACTCCTCGCGTTCTTGCAAGGGAATCATATTTAGATAAGAATTCAGCGCATATACATCCCCTACCGCTGGCCCTTGATGCATCATCACTGGTCGCGTAGGGTCGTATTTCTTGATAGTCGCAACAGCTTCTTCCCCAATAGGAATTATCTCCCGCATCCGCTTATCTTCCACGCGATTAATGCTGCCTTCTATCTTTTTCTTGCCAATTCGCAGTGGGTTTTGGTCATCGCTATGGCCAAAAAAATTAGGGCTGCTAGCCCATAATAAAATAGATGGATGATTGCGATAGCGACGCAGGTCTGTCGCCATTCGTGCTTCCCACTTTTGCTTTGACGATGCGTTCCAAGTTTTATTAGAGGCGATGTTAGCCATATAAAGCGCTGGTGCCATTAGGGGAAACCCTTTAAGATCGGCGCGTTCGGAAAAAATTTCTTGAAAGTGCCATTTCCCCCTTTCATCGCGGTTCCAAGGCCACATTTCTGCGATATTAAATCCAGCCCAAAAGTAGCCGTCAATCATTCGGTCAACTACTTCAGGAATACCAACCGCCCAACCTTGCCAAGTCTCGTCAAAAGAAGTTGGACGCAGGCGTAATTCCTTTCCGTTTAAGTAAAATTTTCGTCCTTCAATCCAGAACTCGCGGAAGCCAAATCGCTGGTTATATTCATCTTCAATACCGCTTCCCTGTACTTCCAGTTGTAGAGTGTAGAGGTTTGGCTGACCAACGTCCCAAAGTCTTGGATTGGGCCATTCCGCAACAAATTGTAGCGTTTGAGTTGGCTTGGCTTTGATGTTGTTGGTAGCGGTAAATTGGCGTTCCACGCTGCCTGTTTCATCAAGCATCTTCATGACGAATTTTGCCGCGCCAGCTTGCTGAACTCCTGTTAGTTCTACGTCTAGTTTAATTTGTTTATTTCTTGTTGAAGGTTGTATAAATACATCGCTGACGTGAGGGCCTTTGGGCATACTCAGCAACCGCACTTCACCTATTAGTCCCCGCGAGTCTAAGTTGGCGTCGGTGGTGTATGATTCATTCGGCCCCATGATGATAGTTTTTTTCTTTTCATCGGCAACGGCGGCTACCATTACAGTTAAAGTCGCTTCTTCTCCTGGCTTGGCTGCTTTAGTAATATCGGCGGCGCCGTAAGGGAAATTAATTTCAGCGCATTTAATACCGTTGACGTATAAAATCGCATCGGTGCTAACTCGGCCTATATCGACGAATAGCGATCGCCCTTGCCATTCGTGGGGTATCTTTATGGTGCGTTGATACCAGGCTTTTGCTAATTTTTCGCCGTTAAAATTCTGCCAAGCTTTTCCTTTTCCCCGCGCAATTAATCCAGGTCTAGATTTATCATTTTCGCGCTGCCAATCACCCGGTACTAATATGGAACCCCAGCCTTGTTGCGGGGGTTGCTGTTCTGATGCTGCGTCAACTGGGATAAATTTCCAAACTCCGTTTAGGAATATTTGGCCTCGTTTGCTATTTGATTCTTGCGACGGGTCGCTAGTAATTTGTATGGCAGCATAATTAGCGCGATCGCCCTGTTGACCTCTGCTGCCAATCACTCCGAAGAAAAGGACTGTTACTAAAAATAGTGCTACTATTATCGCCCGTTTCTTCATCATGTATTTTGTATTATTTGTAAGCCGAATGGTGGGCATTGCCCACCATTAAAAATATCCCCAATCCGTGTTTTTAACTAGGGCTTAATCAGACGTTTCTTTTGTTCCGACTCTTTATATTGAGCCAGTATCTTCCGCTGCTGCAAATCTGGATACATTATCATTGCCACGCTAGATATACCCGTTCCCAGAAGGGATAAGAATACAGTTGCCTTCAAGAATCAGAGGGTGAAAGCACTCCCCAAACTAATACCAAAGCCTGTTGTCAGTAGCGCGATCGCGGTTGCAAAGTGGTTGCTGAATTTTTTATCCCTATAATTCTTAATTACAGCCCCAGCGACAAATCCAACAATTAGGCCAAAGAAACTTAATAACAACGTTACTTTTAGGCTTTAGCTCAGGGTTGCGTCAGCGCTTCCTCATCTTTATCCTATCCTCCAGGAAATTTAAACTTCTACCAAAATTGGCTCCTCACCCTCAACTTCTTGCCAATTACAATTAGCCAGTCGCTCAATAGCTCTATCAATAAATTCCAACCCATGCTCAACTTTATCTACCACAGCCAGTTGTCCCCTCAACTCGCTAGCACCAGCGAATCCTTTTGCATACCAAGTCATGTGCTTGCGGGCTTGTCGGACGCCGCGATCGCCTTTATATTCCCACAGCGCTTGCAAATGTTCTTTAGCACATTCCAACCGCTGTATGGGTGTCGGCGGCTCTAGCAAATTGCCTGTTTTTAAGAAGTAATCAACTTCTCCAACTAAGAAGGGGTAGCCTAAAGTTCCCCGCGAACACATCACGCCATCAGCACCAGTTTCTTCTAAACACCGCACTGCTGCTTCGACGGAAAAAATATCCCCGTTGCCGATAACTGGAATAGAAAGAATTTCTTTAACTTTTTTAATCCACTCCCACTTAGCAGGGCCATTATAACCTTGAGCGCGAGTGCGACCGTGAACGGTAATCATCTGCGCTCCAGCATCTTCCATGCGCTTGGCAAAATCGAGAATAGTAATTTCTTGGTCTGTCCAACCGATACGAGTTTTAACTGTAACTGGTACGTTTACAGCTTTAACTACTGCCCGCACAATTGCCTCAGCTACTTCCGGTTGGCGCAATAAAGAAGAACCGCCGCCATTCTTAGTAATTTTATTGACCGGGCAACCCATATTTATATCAACAGTATCAGCCCCTTCTTCAACTGCCATTACAGCAGCTTCTGCTAAGAAATCCGGGCGACAGTCAAATAGTTGAATGCTGATCGGTCTTTCGTTATCGTCTATCTCCATAATCTTGGGCAACTCTTTGACATAGTGCAGCCCAGTTGCATTCACCATTTCGGTGTACATCATCGACTCTGGAGCATAGCGACGCACCAGGCGACGAAATACCATATCGGTCACGCCCGATAAAGGCGATTGCAGTACTCGGCTTTTGACTTCAAAAGAGCCAATTTTCAGCGGTGTCGAGAGTCGGGCTTGGAGACTAGGAGATAGGGAAATCATAGATAATATCAAGGCAATCAAGCTTTTCTATTGTAAGAGCGATCGCTCTTGAACCACTGGGGTAACAAGCGATCGCTCGTGGGACAACTAGGCGCGGCTGCTATCTGAAGTCGCTTTCTCATCCCATTGGTTGCCGATTGCTGCCAAGCGATCGCTGTACTCTATGCGGCTAACCCAATCTTCAAACGCACGCCTTGAGACAAGTCATTCCAGGTGCGCGGTTATTGTCGGGGCTGCGCCACCATTCGACGAAGGCGCGTCGCAGTGATTACTCTAAGCTTTCAGCACTGAAAGGTTGTGCCGATTTCAGCAGTGCCTCACCGACTGCTAAAGTCATCTGCGTGTCGTCAGTTACCCTCGCCGGATTGCCCATTGGCTCTTGTGGGCCGTGCGGTGGAAAGCGGTGCAGAATTTCGTCAACGTAAAGAAACTCTGTCACAGCACCTAAAGCATCCCCAAAAGCTAGACCGAACAGGTATCCAGAACTACGGCGCATAGATAATACAACTCTTGTTTGTTTTCGCTTTCAAATGAGGAATCTGAAAACGCTAACTACCATATAATACACAAATATTACATAAGGAAGAATTAAGCAGCAACATTATAAATTTTCAGAGGGTATCGATGGAGAATCTCATCCTCGTGGTGCGATCGCTCCCTATCTTATGTTGGGGTTCTATCGTTTAAAAATTTGCTACCGCGTCTATGCATCATTACAGTTCAAATCGATTAAGACGGCAAACACAACAGATAAATTACGGCTTGCACCCCAACATAGAGCCATTGATTTCCTTACATTAGACACAGTAGAGCGAGCCGATGTGATGTAGATGAGCCAACCCCGAATGCCTCTGAAGTCTAACCGACCTTCTCAAGGTTCGGAAAACCCCCCTTCATCGATTGGCGCTGCACGCACACTATATAGATCAGTAGGCTCAACCAATCGTATTAAACCTGGACTTGCTGCTGATTGAAGCGGATTCGTACAAATTGTAGTCTTGTCTCTCGCCCAAAAATTTTTGTAGTTATAGGAAGTTAGAGAACACCCCTATGGGAAAAGTAGTTGGAATTGACTTAGGAACGACTAACTCTTGCGTAGCAGTAATGGAAGGTGGTAAACCCACCGTAATCGCCAACGCAGAAGGTTTCCGCACGACCCCTTCGGTAGTAGCATTTGCCAAGAACGGCGATCGCCTTGTCGGTCAAATCGCTAAGCGCCAAGCCGTAATGAACACGGACAACACATTTTATTCCGTGAAGCGGTTCATCGGACGCAGATTTGACGAAGTAACCCACGAAACAACAGAAGTTTCTTACAAAGTTCTGCGCGATGGCAACGGCAATGTCAAGATAGACTGCCCTGCACAAACCAAGCAGTTTGCCCCAGAAGAAATTTCTTCCCAAGTCCTTCGCAAGCTGGTCGATGATGCCAGCAAATATCTCGGCGAAACCGTTACCCAAGCCGTAATCACGGTACCCGCTTACTTCAACGACTCCCAGCGCCAAGCTACTAAAGACGCTGGTAAAATTGCCGGAATTGAAGTACTGCGGATTATCAACGAACCTACCGCCGCTTCTCTAGCCTACGGCTTAGAAAGAAAGACCAACGAAACCATTCTGGTATTTGACCTTGGTGGTGGTACTTTCGACGTTTCTATCCTAGACGTGGGCGATGGCGTGTTTGAAGTGCTAGCTACCTCTGGTGACACTCACCTCGGTGGTGACGACTTCGACAAGAAAATCGTTGACTACCTTGCCGAAACCTTCAAAAAAGACGAAGGTTTAGACCTGCGTAAAGATAAGCAAGCGTTGCAACGTCTGACCGAAGCTGCTGAGAAAGCCAAGATCGAACTTTCTAGCGTTACCCAAGCCGAAATCAACCTGCCCTTTATCACAGCTACCCAGGATGGCCCCAAGCACCTGGATATGACTTTGACGCGGGCGAAGTTTGAAGAACTCTGTGCTGACTTAATCGATCGCTGCCGCATCCCCGTCGAAAATGCTGTGCGCGACGCCAAAATTGACAAGGCTCGCATTGACGAAGTAGTGCTAGTCGGTGGTTCTACTCGTATTCCTGCTGTCCAGGAACTGGTCAAGCGGGTTTTGGGTAAAGACCCCAACCAAAGCGTTAACCCTGATGAAGTCGTTGCAGTGGGTGCTGCAATTCAAGCGGGTGTCCTCACTGGCGATGCTGGAACTTCCGGTATCTTACTGCTCGACGTTAGCCCCTTGTCTCTGGGTGTAGAAACCCTCGGCGGCGTGATGACCAAGATCATCCCTCGCAACACTACCGTCCCCACCAAGAAGTCGGAAGTCTTCTCGACTGCTGTGGACGGTCAGACTAACGTGGAAATCCACGTCCTCCAGGGCGAGCGCGAGATGTCTAATGACAACAAGAGCTTAGGTACTTTCCGCTTGGATGGTATTCCACCAGCACCACGCGGCGTGCCTCAAATTGAAGTTACTTTCGACATTGACGCCAACGGCATCCTAAGTGTTACTGCTAAGGACAGGGGTACTGGTAAAGAGCAAACCATCAGCATCACTGGTGCTTCTACCCTAGATAAAGCTGAAGTCGAGCGCATGGTCAAGCAAGCGGAACAAAACGCGGGTGCCGATAAAGAGCGCCGCGATAAAATTGACCGCAAGAACCAGGCTGACTCCTTGGTGTACCAAGCAGAGAAGCAAATCACCGAACTTGGTGACAAGGTTCCCGCTGCTGATAAGACCAAGATGGAGGGATTGATTGCAGATCTCAAGGATGCTGTTGCTAAGGAAGATGATGAGCGTATCAAGACGCTTACGACTGAAGTGCAGCAAACACTCTACACGATTGGCAGCAATATCTATCAACAGGCTGGCGGCGGTACTCCCGGTGGCGGTGATGGTACGGGCGGCACTGGTGGCGGCCCCACTGGCGGCGGTACAACTGGCGGCGATGATGTGATTGATGCTGAGTTCTCGGAACCTGAAAATAAGTAATTAGCTCTAAGGTGGGCAGTGCCTGCCTTAACCATCTAAATTAGGGGGAGAGGAAGCGCGATCGCGCTTCCTCTCTCTTTTTTTGTTTGCTATAACAGACGCATATTTGTATCTAATAAATATGCAACCGATGGATTTAATCCACGTTAAGAATCAATAGCGCTGCCATTAATTCTGTATAATAACCAGTTTTATTGATAGCGCTCGAATTAATAACTTAGAGCTTATTTGTGACAACATTCTCCATCAATGCTGGAGTCTGATCTCGAATTCGCAAAAAAATCTTGCTTTGCTGCGATCGCACTACACATTTTTGCCCTCGTTCCCAGGGCTGCTGCCTGGGAATGCTTTTAAAGGTTCTACTTGGTCGGAACAGCGCCTGTTTTCACCTGAATGGTTTGCGCCTGACCGCCCCGAATGACTTCGACATCCAGCAGCGCACCGATTGTAGTCGCTTCTACGCGCTCTTGCACCTGAGAAGCAGTGCTAACAATTTTGCCACCAACTTTTTGTATTACATCGCCCTTGCGTAATCCAGCCTTGTCAGCGGGTGAATTATTAACAACTTTGGCAATTAAAACGCCTTTGTCTAGACTGACTTTGAAGCCTGCATCTTTATCTTGGTTAATCTCTTCTTTCAACTCTGATGTCAAAGTTACCATTTGAATTCCCAAGTAGGGATGCTCGGCTCTGCCTTTGGTAAACAGCTGGTTGGCGATTCTCTCGGCAGTTTCAATCGGAATTGCAAAACCGAGTCCTTGGGCATCGGCCCGAATTGCGGTGTTGATGCCAATGACTTCGCCTTTTGAGTTTAACAACGGGCCACCGGAGTTACCGGGGTTGATGGCGGCGTCGGTTTGGATGAAGCTGACGCGCTTATCGGGGACGCCGACTTGGGAGCTAGAACGACCTGTGGCGCTGACGATGCCTACGGTAACTGTATTGTCTAAGCCGAGAGGATTGCCAATGGCGATCGCCCACTCTCCAGGTATCAAGTTCTGCGAGTTCCCCAGCGCTACTGTTGGCAAATTGTTTGCCTTGATTTTGACCACAGCTACATCTGTGACCGGATCGACTCCCAGCACCTTGCCCTCTAACACCCGACCGTCCTTAAGCGTCACTTTAACCGTATCTGTCCCGGCAACAACATGGGCATTTGTCATCATGCGACCATCCGGGGTGAGAATGAACCCAGAGCCAGTGCCGCGTTCTACCCTGTTTTCTGGGGGTAGTGGCACTTCGCTGCCAAAAAAGCGCCTGAAAAATGGGTTTTTGAATTGGTCGGGAATATTTGAAGACACTTTGCGCGAAGAATCAATTCGCACTACGGCTGGGCCGACTTTTTGCACGGCTTGGGCAATGAAGTTTAGGTCATTAGAGGGTTTGCGACTTTGCCCTGGAGATAATTGCTGTAGCACCGCCGGAAGCGCTTGGGAGGGCTGTGACATACCTGTGTTTTCTGCCTTGAAATAGCGACTCCCGACAAATCCTGCACCGCCGCCGATAGCCAGCAAAGTCAGATAGGTGGTCAGCTGTTTTAGGGATAAACTCATAGTTTTCGGGCTTAAGGACAGCGATACAGGTACTTTCTTCTAATCTAATTCTTTTCGACTGGGATGAAAGTATATTATGGCTGGATATACCGGGGGCGATCGCTCTGCCTTTTGTTAAAAAAGACCACACCTGGCACGGCAGATCTCCCAGCATTGCCTTATCTGACAGCCTAACTAGCCCCGCTATAGGAACCCTGCGATCGCCAGGGCGATCGCACGTCCCCAATGCTCCTACAGGGTGGTTAATCGCAAAACCAAATTTTCGCCCAGAAATCAGATAAGGCGAGGGATGCGCTTGGCAATGCCCAAGCCGATGAAACCCAACCCCAATCGCTACGACTGCGTTAGTAATTTAAGTTAAGTGGTCAACTCAAACGAGCAGTGCGATCGCCCGCTTGCTACTTCTGTCTATATGCATCACCAAATTTCTCTAATTTGGTGCATGACTACCAGCTAATTTGCAGCAAAATCCCTATTAAAAATTGAGATAATGGCTATTTTTAATAGCTTTATTCTCCACCCGCTGCTTAACATTCGCCGATGTAATCTTATGGATATCCTCGACGCGGGAAAAATTCCGCAGGTAAAGCAAAAGATTGCGAATTCGATCGGCCCCCAGTTGCATCGACCCCAATATTTTTGGTAGGTCTTTCTTAATAAAATCTAGGTCAATCGTATCAATCTCCTCCTGCACTTCATCCGCTGGTTGGGGATAGTTTTTAGCATAGACTTGCAGTAACAACAGCAAATCCTCTACATACTGACCAGCGTAAGTCAGATTGCCGTAAATAAAATTAATGGGGTTATTAATTTCCTGAGTAACAGCGGAAACCATCTGCCCCAAAGTTGACATTTTTTCCTTTTCAATCAGCTGCGCTTGTGTTTTTTGCAGCTCCTGCACGGTTTGTTCCAGTTTAGTTGTTTGTTCTTTCGATTGTGCTTCCGATTGCCGCAATGCCGCCTCTACCCGCTGGCGCTCGATAATGTCTTGTTTGAGTAGTGCGTTGGCTCTTGTCAGCTGGGCTGTCCGTTCTTCCACTTGTTTTTTTAAATCATCGTGCGCCTGTCGCAGCGCTTCCTCAGCTCGTTTGCGTTCAGAAATTTCTCGGCGCAACCGCTCGTTAGTATTATTTAATGTCTGTGTCCGCTCTTCTACTGCCTGCTGCAATACCTCGATTACACCATACATATCGGCTGGATTCAGCACTTGTAGCAGACTGGTTTGCGAGACAATTCCCAGTAACTCCCCCCCACTGCCACTAACAACCAAACGCCGCACGCGCCGCCGTTGCATCTCCTGATGGGCTACCCACAGCGAATCGGAGGGGCTAAGACAAAACAATGGCGTACTCATCACGTCTTTTGCCTGGGTTTTGGATAAGTCCAGCTCTAGCGCCTGAAACTGCACAATGTCTCGCTCTGTGACAATGCCCACAGGTAATTGCAAGGTGGAAGTTGCGAATTGAGAATTGGAACTTTCTGTGCAATTACCCCTTGCCTCTTTGGTAATTACAACACAGCTAACTAACTGCCTCGCCATCAACTGGGCTAAATCCATTACAGAGGCGGTCAGCGGTGCATGAACTACGGAGGGGGTCATAACATCCCTGACGTATCGCAACCGCGTTAGCAGATTGACGGGTTGCAGCGCTGTGCGAATACTGTCTTGTGTCACCACTCCCACCAGACTCCCCCCATCGTCAACAATCGGCAGGTGGCGAATACGATGTTGGCGAAATAGAGATAAGACTGTGAAGACATCCTTCACCTCTGAGTGTTTTAGCACCAAAGGTGGTTGCGTGACTACATCAAGTATTTTGACGGCTGCAAGTGATGCTCCGGCTGCTGTTAGCCTGACCATATCTCGCTCGGTGAATACGCCGACTAGCTGCAAGCCATCCATCACCAAAACGCATCCACCAGCGCTATGGGCGGCGTCCAGAACCTTCTCGTTTTCCCTATCTAGCAATCCACCACCAGAGGTGCTGCTAAGGGATGCTTCAAGAGGATTTGTTACTGAACTACATACGGGGATGATGCAACTACTCCGTAACTTACTCATCAACCCCAAGACTTCAACCAAGGGGGTGTCAGGTGCAACGGTCAGAGGATGCCGATCGATTGCAGAGTCTATGCCTAAGGTATTAAAAGGCAGGCCGCTTGGCTGCATGATTTATTTATGTATTTATTGGGACAGGGTATTGCTGGCAATTGTAAGGCTTTATACAGGCAGCCTTGCCAGTATTATTAACTTGTCTTAATAAAGATTTACATAATTTTAATGTTATTTTATGTTCAAATAACCAAAATGCGACTACTGATAGTGGCGCTAAATCATAGTAGACGCATTAGGGATTGACTATTGGGAATTAGCCATTGGAGTTTGGAGTTCCCATCTCCATAGGCTATTATCCATTACCCGTTAACGTTTTCCTGGCTGCCTTGGGGTAAAGTCGGCAAAACGCGATCGCATACAAACAGCGTTCCAGCACTTACGCACAGGGGGATGCTTAAGAGGTTAATTAGGGGGATGGTAACTAAAAACAGGGATACTAAGCCAAATGTACTGCTAGCAGGCAAGTTTTGGCGCACAATAGCCAGCTTAGTGCGAAAGTTCAGGCGACGCCTTTCTAGGGGTGCGTCGAAAAAGTCGAGACAGATAATCGTAGACGATACCAGGATGCCACCGATGCTAGCAATTAGTGGGCCGATTGGTGGAACAAAACCAATTATAAATAAAGGTACCCCGAAGCTAATGACAAGCAGCAATTTTTTTAGCTCATAGAAGAGCGATCGCCCTATATCCCCCAAAATAGCTACAGGACTCTCCGCCACAACAGGCGGCAATTGACCGATGCGTATCTTTTCCAATTGTTCCGATAGCATTCCATACCAGGGCGCCCCCAAGACTACACCAAATTGCACCTGCAAGAACGCCGTAACAATCAGCAGTAACACCCCCAACAGTATACGCAGCAGCCACTCCAAAACGGGCAGAGCAACTCCAGCCGCACTCGCCCAATTGGGGAGTGACAGTTTAGCAATCAAAATATCAACAATATGAACGCCACCAAGTAGCAATCCCACGTAAAGCGCAACGCCAATGATGACGTTCACCAAAATAGGGATTAGCACATAGCCGCGCAATTCTGGTGTATCGTTCAATATAGCCAGCGCCCGCAAGTGGTATGTTGCGCCAGCAAATAATCCGCGAAAAAATCTAATCACTTTATTAATTAACTGTTAGCTCTTAGTGTAATTAGCTTGCTGCAAAGTATATTTTACCTGATTTTATAACATAAAATTTCCACAATTGATTCTTATATATCCGTCTATTTATAACTGCTGAAAGCCGACTAGATGATAAAAAACCGTTCTCTCAAAGAAAACGGCTTTTTGTTTTTTACCGCGCCAAATTTAATTGCGTCCGCCGCCTGCATAACTAATCGTTAGTGCGTATCAAACACTGCCAGCATTTTATCGAATAACTCTTCTCCAACACGGGTTTGCAAAATAGAGCGGGCTAAGCCAATGAATTCACTATCCTCTTTGCTATCAGTCTGTATTAATTTGCTAGCGGGATAAAATGTCATGTCATCCACCCTCAATTCATTTGTTATTCCGGTTTGCAAACCAGGTCTTTGCTTATTCCATGAAATTGACTTACCGCGCAAAGTAAATTGAAACCACTGAATTTCATCATCTCGCACATCGATCACCAGATCGAAATAAGCCTCTCCGCCTTGAAACCAAACTCTCTTAGTGCCATTTTGGGAGTTTTGGCTCAAGAGTTTCTGCGAAATCCGTCGCAAGGAAGTACCCAGTGCCTCAATTTCCTTTTTATCCATAAATGTAAACAGTCGATTCCTAGAAGCGCGGTTAGTATTGTAATAATTAATCATTGTGAGGCTGGCAAGTAGCTAAAACATACATAAATATAGATACATTGCCAGTGCTAGCGTCTCCGGATTAGAGGTACTAACAGTTTATAAAAACTCCAGTCCGGGTAAGCCTCTCAGAATTTTTAGCCCAATAGTATTCCTGAATTAACTAGCATTAGTATGACGTTTAGGGGCGATGAGATGTGTCAGTTATCCAAGTTTTTTAAGTTGGTTGCTATATCCGTTGATATGTGAAGTAGGACAATTTCTAAAGTTTAAAATCAAAGTCTTTACAGTCGTTGCAATTAACACGTATTTATCTGCCCCGCCTGGACAGATAGAATTTGCGAAGAATTCAGCCACTGGGCATCGAAAGAGCCTAAATGGGTGGTGGCGATCAAGGTTTGAAAACGGTCTTGAATGGCGTCGAGGAGCTGATTTTGACGCAAGAGATCGAGTTCAGCCAAAACATCGTCAAGCAGTAGCAGCGGCGGTTCGCCAACGACTTCTTCAATTAATTTTAGCTCTGCCAGTTTGAGGGCTAAAACTAGCGTTCGCTGCTGACCTTGGGAGCCATAAGCTCTTGCTGGCGTTTGGTTGATAGCAAAGTCAACATCGTCTCGATGAGGACCCACTATGGTTGTGCCGATATGCTGTTCGGCGACGCGACGCTGCTGTATTTTGTCTAAAAAGGATTGCTGTACAGAAGCGGCGTCATCATACTCTAGGGGGATATTTGGAGCATAGGTCAATTCTAGCACCTCAGTTTTGCCGCTGATGCTAGCGTGCCAAGCGGTGGCGAGGGGAGCCAGCCGCTGCAAAACGCGCGATCGTCGTCTGGTGACGCGGGAGCCTACTGTCGCTAATTGGGCATCCCACAGAGCTAGTTCTGAGTCCTGATTTGCAGAGATGCGATCGAGCGCGTCTGAGTCCTGATTCTTCAGTGCTTTTAAAAGAGCGTTGCGCTGGCGCAGAACCTGGTTGTACTGCTGCAAAATGTGGGCGTAGATGGGTTCGAGCTGAGTGAGCATGGAATCGAGCCAGTTGCGCCGCCTTTCGGGCGCACCCCGCACTAGGTCTAAGTCTAGACTAGAGAACTGGACGGCATTGAGGACACCCAAGAAGTCGAGTTGGCGACGTAAAGATTCCTGGTTGAGGGCAACGGTGCGACGCCCTTGAATGCGTAGAGTTAAAGCAAGTTCGCTCAAACCGTTGGTGCGGTCTAGGGTGGCGGAGATTTTGCCCTCCGATGCACCTTCGCGGACAAAATCGCGATCGCGTCCCCCCCTGTGGCTCTTTAACGTCGCTAGTAACTCGACCGCCTCCAAAACATTAGACTTCCCCTGAGCGTTATTCCCCACCAAAATCGTTTTGGGGGCACTAAAGTCAATCCGCTGATCTTTGTAGTTGCGGAACTGTCGCAGGTGAAGGGTCTTAAGATACATAGACAATTGGGAATTGAGAATTGGGAATTGGGTGTCGCTATTACCAATTCCCAATTACCCATTACCCATTACCCCCTACTTCTGTATAAGCGAATAAACACTTTCTCAAGCTCTACCCAAACAAACATTAAGGCGCTGAAGCCAAAACAAACCCCCAGTTCCTCCAAACTCAGTGGGTGAGTATTAAAGAAAGTTCGCAGGGGTGGAACGTAAACCAGCGCCAGTTGCAAGGCTGTGGTTACAGTTACCGCTGCTAGCAGATAGGGGTTAGAGAAGGGGTTTAACTCAAAGATCAGCCTCGTGTTAGAGCGAACCGCAAGAGCGTGACCCATCTGTGCAATACAGAGGGTAGTAAACACCATAGTCTTCCAGGTATCTTTATCTCCCTGATAGCCTGGTGCATTGGTATGCTGATAAGCCCACCACATTAAAGCAATGGTGATAATAGCAAAGATAATACCAATGCGGATCATGTAAGACCCCAGACCTTGGGCAAAAATACTCTCGCGGGGATTCATGGGAGGACGCTCCATCACGTCTGGTTCCGCTGGTTCGACTGCTAGAGCGAGGGCTGGCAAACCGTCTGTAACTAAGTTCATCCAGAGAATTTGCAACGGCGAAAGTGGCACTCCTCCCAGACCCAATAAGGGGGCGGCGGCGATGACAAAAACTTCACCAATGTTGCTGCCCAGAATGTATTTAATAAAGCGGCGAATGTTGCTGTAAACAGTCCGCCCTTCTTCGGTTGCAGCGACTATGGTGGCGAAGTTGTCGTCTAGCAGTACCATATCGCTGGCTTCTTTGCTGACATCGGTGCCAGTGATGCCCATAGCGATGCCGATATCGGCTTGCTTGAGGGCTGGGGCATCGTTAACGCCGTCTCCGGTCATGGCGACAAATTTGCCCTGATTTTGGAGCGCTTGGACGATGCGTAGTTTGTGCTCGGGGGCGACGCGGGCGTAGATGGTAACGTCGTTTACTTGTTGTTCGAGTTCTTCTTGAGAGAGTTTTTGCAATTGTTGACCAGTGAGGACGCGATCGCCTTCTTTGGCAATTCCCAGATCTATGGCGATCGCTTGCGCTGTTAGCTGGTGATCGCCTGTAATCATTACAACTCGAATCCCCGCTTTCTTGCATTTCGCTACCGCGTCCCGCACTTCAGGTCGCGGCGCATCCAGCATCCCCACCAGTCCCAACCACACTAAATCGCGCTCATTAGTTTCCTCTGAGCCTTCTGGGGGTATGGTGTCTAGGTGCTTTTTAGCAAACCCCAACACGCGCAAACCGCGCCCCGCCATGTGGTTATTTTGCTCTAGTATCTGAGTTCGCTGTGCATCCGAGATGGCTTCTAGCCTGCCACCTATCTGAATTTGGGTACAGCGCTCCAGAATTAACTCTGGAGAACCCTTGGTGAACATCACGTACTGAGGATTGGGCGTTTCCCTGTCCCCTATTCCCAGTCGTATATCCCCTGCCTCGCTAATCGTACTCATCCGCTTGCGTTCGGATGAAAAGGGAAACTCACCAACGCGCCGCATTCTCTGGATCAAAGGCTCTTTGTCAACGCCTCCCTTACCAGCAAGTGAAATCAGCGCTCCTTCTGTCGGATCGCCTAAAATCGTCCATTGGCCTTCCTCATGCTGCAACAGGGCATCGTTGCAAAGCACGCAGGCAAACAATACCTGTTGGAGTTCTGGATATTGATCTGCTGTGACTGTCTGAGTTTCTAGTTTAAACTCGCCCGCTGGCGCATAACCTTCGCCCGTGACAGCGAACGTCTGGCTTGCCGTTTCCACCCGTTGCACCACCATTTTGTTTTGGGTGAGGGTTCCAGTTTTATCCGAGCAGATGGTGGTGACGCTGCCTAAAGTTTCTACAGCTGGGAGTTTGCGAATGAGGGCGTTGCGACGCACCATGCGTTGAGTTCCCAGCGCTAGGGTAACGGTAATTACGGCTGGTAAGCCCTCTGGAACTACGGCTACTGCCATACTCAGAGACACTTCCACCAGTTCTTTAACAACGTTACCCAGCTTATTCAAATTCCATCCGTTGGTGACGCCCGCGTGGATGGTGCCACCCACAATGACTATGGCCACTAGGGTCAAAGAGCCAGTTACCAGTACGTTACCTAGCTGCGTCATGCGCTGTTGCAGAGGGGTAGGCTCGGATTCCACCGATTGCAAGAGGGCGGCTATTTTTCCGAGTTCTGTCTGCATCGCCGTGCCAGTGACAACGGCTTTAGCACGTCCGTTTATGACTTCGGTTCCTTGAAACACCAGGTTGACGCGATCGCCCAAGGAAGTGTCTTCACCTAGCTGCACCCGTGCTTGCTTGTTGACGCCCTGGCTCTCGCCTGTCAGCGCTCCTTCTCGCACTAACAAGCTAGATTCTTCAATCAGACGGCCATCTGCTGGTATTTGTACGCCAGCTTCCAGCAGCATGATGTCTCCCGGTACAAGTTCCTTGGCATCCACTTCTAAGGTTTTGCCGTCGCGGATAACTCGTACTTTGGGGGAGGAGAGTTGCTTTAAGGCGGCGAGGGCTTTTTCTGCACGGCTTTCTTGGAGGTAGCCTAAGACGCCGTTGAGGATGACAATCAATAAAATCGCGATTGTATCTTTGAAAGGTATTTCACCGGGTTTCAAATTTCCGGCTTGCCAATCCAGCAGGTCTAAACCTCCAGAGATAAATGCCACTGCGATCAGCATCACCAGCATGATGTTAGTGAACTGATCTAGGAGGATTTGCCAGGAACTGCGACCAGCGGTTTCTTGGAGTTCATTTGGGCCGAAGTGCTGCGATCGCTCTTGTATCTGCTGGGATGTCAGTCCCGATGCGGCGTCGCTACCTATTAACTCCAGCGTCTTGTCAACTTCCAGAGTATGCCAATGTCTTGCCACGTCTGGCACAGAATTTGAATAACTAGATAAACTCACGGCGACTTATGCTTTAGAACCTACTAGCAGTCAATAATAGAGCTTTAAGTCAGCGTTGTGAGTGACTAAGGACTAGGAAATAGGGCATTGTTTTGATAAGTATCCTATTGGTTTACTTGCAGACCAGCATATACCACTAAAATTTTTATTATCGCGCCCGCCTGCATTGTAAGGTGCGTTTTGTGAGGAAAAGTCACTTTCGGACTAACCCACTCTTAATTTCTCCCCTGGCTAATTTTTGAGCGCTGTGTCTGCTCCCTCCCCTTCTTCTACCCCCTCTTCTTGCAACCCTGGAATTTCAGGCGATTTGGAGACGATAACCGACAACGACTGGGGAATGACGCGAAATTTAGCCGGGGTGTAAGTGATGATTTCACCATCAGCACTTATAGGGCGTGGGGTCTTAGTATTAACTTCGATTTCTTGACCTTGGAGCGCACGCACCGCCGATGATTTCCCCTGCGTCCCTTGCCACATTCCAGGCAGCAACCCTACAACTTGCCACCAGTGCTTATATTCTAAACTGTACAAATCTAGCCTAGCATCGTTGATGGTTGCATCCTCGGCAACGACCATACCACCGCCGTAGAATCTACCGTTACCTACTGCAATCTGGGCTGTTTTTACTACTACTGAAGCGCCGTTTATAGTAATTTGTGCGTTAAATGGTCGCGATCGCGATATAACTTGCATTGCTGTGGCTGCATAAGCTAAAACTCCCCAACGCCGTTTAGCTTCTTTACTCAAATTGCGCGTTATTTGTACAGTTAGCCCCATACTGGCAACGTTGAAAAAGTATTTATCGTTGACGCCGCCTATGTCAATCCGCCTTACTTCACCGTTGGCAATAATGTTACAAGCTTCGGTTAAAGAATTTGGAATTCCCAGGGTTCTAGCAAGATCGTTTGCGGTTCCTAAAGGTAAAATTCCCAAGGGCAATTGAGTTTCAATTAACCCTGCTGTGGCAGCATTTAACGTACCATCACCGCCACCGACTATTACCATATCAACGCGATCGCGGTATCGTCGGATAATATCTGATATCTGCTGGGGTTTTTCTGTTGACTCTTCAAACAGTTCAAAGCCAAGCGATTTTAATTGGTTTAGTGCATCCGATAAAGTATCTTTTCCGCGCCGAGCGTGGCGATTAACTAACAACAGCGATCGCTTGCTCATGTTGCGCCTCTTCAATGATTAAACTTCAAAGTTATATTTCTAATTATCCCAAATTTCTGGGAAAAACACCTCTATCCACTGAGAGACTCAGCATTATTCACAATCTCACGCTTTTATTCCCATAACCTATTTCTGACATCAATTTGGGTTATGAGTTACACTTTTTAACCCAGAAAATATGTCTTTAGAGGTAGAGGATTTCCTATTAAGGGGGTGCAACTTAGTACAGGATAGGCTGCTGGTGATTGATAGCTGCATCGCCAATTCGCCAATAATAAATCAATGTAGCAAAGTGCGTTTTAGGCTTTGGCTGGGTTATTGCATCTAACCTAGAGCAAACTAGCTCAAGTAGATAAATTGTGTTAATTATCTGATCGTGCCTATTTTTTATTTCCAATATCAGGGCGATCGCTAAAAAAATCATTTGTCTAATGGAGCAAATAAAGCTGTCGATGCCGAAAAAAAAGTAGAGGATTAAAACTGGCAGGTTATTGAGGATTGAGTACTATGAACCGTTCAGTTTAAAGCAATGCCAAAGGTGGGACGTGTTTCTAATTAGGCATTAAGTCAGGGCTAAATGGCTTTAATCTTGATAATTTAGATTATAGCTATACTTTCTTATTAATTAATCTATTTAACTATATAAATAGTAATTAATATTGGCGAAATATAAAAAGGTGTATTTGCATAATGTATAGCTAGATAATTGAAAATTATTCCAAGTTATGAAATTAAGTATATCGCGTGTTAGTCTGCTGGTGGTCGCACTTTCGTTTATGGTTAGCATAGGTATAGAGAAAGGGCGATCGCAGGCGCAATCTATTATCCCAGCCGCAGATAACGCTAACACCATTACCACCCAGAATGGCAATCAGTTCGACATAAGTGGCGGTAAGATTTCAGGCGATGGTGCAAATCTATTCCATAGTTTTACCCACTTTGGCCTAAGCAAAGACCAAATTGCAAACTTTATCTCCAACCCCAACATTCAGAATATTCTTGCAATAATAAAGGGCGGAGACGCATCAGTAATTAACGGCTTACTCCAAGTTACGGGCGGCAATTCTAACTTAATTTTAATGAATCCAGCAGGGATTATTTTTGGCAGCAACGCTAGCTTAAATGTACCTGCTGGATTTACAGCTACAACAGCCAATGCTATTGGCTTTGGCTCTAATTGGTTTAATTCGACTAATATTAATGACTACGCTATTCTCACCGGAACGCCCAGCAATTTTGCATTTACGATGAGTCAGCCAGGGGCAATTATTAACGCTGGCAACTTAGCAGTGGGAGAAGGAAAAAATTTAGTTTTGGTAGGCGGAACTGTTATAAATACGGGTAATTTATCCGCGCCCGAGGGTAATATTATCGTAGCGGCTGTAAAAGGAGAAAATTTAGTTCGCTTGAGCCAAGCGGGACACCTTCTAAGTTTAGAAATAGGGACGGGGAATCCTAATACCCCATCACCAACCCAAAATCCCCTATCATTACCGGAATTATTGACTGGTGGCGGTGCAAGTAGTGCTACGGGACTTACAGTTAATAGTAATGGTGAGGTAATCTTAACTGGTTCAGGGATTAGCATTCCCACAGAGTCGGGTATTGCTATTGTATCTGGCAGTATTGATGCATCAGGCAAAAGCGGCGGAAATGTGCAAATTTTTGGTAACAAAGTTGGATTATTAGGCGCTAATATTAAGGTTTCAGGTACTAATAATGGGGGTAACGTGCTGATTGGCGGCGACTACCAGGGTAAGGGTAAAGTGCCTCGCGCCGCAAGCACTTACGTTAGTAAAGATAGTGTTATTAATGCAGATAGTATTCTTAACGGTGATGGCGGTCGTGTTATTGTTTGGGCTGATAAATTAACTGAATTTTTAGGTAATATTAGCGCTAAGGGTGGCAGTAATTTAGGTAACGGCGGATTTGTGGAAGTGTCGGGTAAAGACACCCTAATTTTTAGAGGTAAAGTTGATACTCTGGCGACTAATGGTAATGCGGGTACTTTGCTGCTTGACCCAATTGATATCACGATAGTAAGCGCTACGGCTGCATCGGAAGACAGCAAGTTGCCCTCTTTTTCCTATACTGATAATTATCCTTCTTCGTTTACAATTTCCAAAACTGCACTGGAAAATCAGAGCGGTAATGTGTTGCTGGAGGCGAGTAATAATATCACAATTAACCCAGGCGTATCGTTGAATTTTGTTAGCGGTGGGTCAATTGTTTTTAAGGCGGACGCTGATAGTAATGGTGTTGGCTCTTTTTTGATGAATTCAGCAGATACTATTGCTACAAATGGGCGATCGCTATCTATTTCAGGAGCAACTTTATCTGTTGGAAATATTAATACTTCATCGGGTTCTGGCAATGGAGGAGCGTTCGCTCTTACTGCCAATGGGGATATTAATTATAATTTCCTTTCGACTAAAAGTATTAGTGGCAATGCTGGCAACATCGATATAAATGCTGGTGGAAACGTTGTCGGCTTAGATATTTATGCCAACTCTGATGGAGACAATGGCGGCAATCTCACTATAAATGCTGGTGGGAATATTTACACCGATGATATCTTTTCTATGGGTTCTTTAAAGAGTGGGGATATCACCCTAATCAGCGGCGGGACGATTGACACATTCAAAACTGATACAACCCTAAATACCCCAGGTGGTATAGTTTCATGTTCTAGCAGTGGTGCTGTACTTTGCGCTGGTGGTAGTGGCAAGGGTGGAAATATCACTCTTAAAGCAGCGATCGCAATTGATATTCCAAATACACTCACCAGTACTGGTTCTGCTGGTGGCGGAAATATTGATGTTCAAAGCGATGGAACAATTAGCAGAATTTCTTTAAACTCAAGTTCTACTAATGGTAAAGGTGGCGCGATCGCTGTCAATGCCAAAAGCGATATTACGACGGGTGATATTAATTCGAGTGCCTTTCTAGATGGCGGAAATATCGATATTAAAAGCGGTGGAATAATTGATATTAGGCAACTGGCTATAAACTCAAGTTCTACTAATGGTAAAGGTGGCGCGATCGCTCTCGATTCGGCAAGCGATATTACAACGGGTAATATTAATTCCAATGGCTTATTAGGCGGCGGCGATATTAAATTGCTAACCAGCGGCGGCAGCATTAATGCTACTAAAGGTGGCCTAAACTCTAGTTCTATTAATGGCAATGGCGGCGCGATCGCACTTGAAGCTAAAGGCGATATTAGGACGGCAAAAGTGGAATCTAGTTCGCCTGATTCTGTTAAAAATGGGGGTGACATTACCTTCACTAGCAAGGAAGGAGCGATAAACACCACAGCGGGAAGTTTATTTTCTAGCTCTACCTTTGGCAATTCGGGAGCGATCGCGCTTTCTGCTAATGGCAACATTACTACTTCTGATATTGATTCTCGCTCAACTGGTTCCGGCAATGGGGGTAATATTACTCTTATTAGTAAAGCGGGAGCGATTGACACTACATCGGGAACTTTTAACTCTTACTCTAATAGTGGCTTAGGAGGTGCGATCGCTCTCAGTGCTAATAGCAATATTACTACTGCTAATTTGATATCTGTATCACCCGGCGTTGGCACTGGTGGTAATATTATTCTTAACACCACAACAGGAGCCATCGATACAACAGCAGGAGTTTTATTCGGTGGTTCTGTGAGTGGAAATGCAGGAGCGAGCGCTCTTACTGCTAATGGAAACATTACCACTGGTGCTGAAGTGAATTCTCGCTCTAGGGGTTCTGGCACTAATGCTGGTTCTATCACATTAACAAGCATTTCAGGAGCCATTGATACAACAGCAGGAGAGGTGAAATCTAGCTCGGTTGATGACAATGCTGGTAATGGTGGAGCGCTAGTTTTTAAAGCATCGGGAAACATTACTACTAATACGCTTATCTCTGAATCTTCTGGTTCTGGTAACGGCGGTAATATCAATATCACCAGTTTAAAGGGAGAAATTAACACGACAGCAGGAGATGTGAATGCTAGTTCTGTTAATGGAAATGGTGGAAATATTACGCTACAAGCCGCTGGCAATGTTACTACTAATAAAATTAGCTCGAATGGTTTTTCTAAGCTCAATGCTGGGAGCCTTCTTATTAAGAGTGACGGTAATATAAATACTGATGATTTAAGTTTTGTTAGTTTTTCTGGCGATGGCGGTAATATCTCCCTTACTGCGGCTAGTAATATTACAACCAAACGAATAAGTTCTAGCGGAGCAAATATCAGCGGAGATATTAATCTTACAAGTGGTGGAATAATTGATACTACTGGGGGCGATGTTACTTCTACGTTTGGAACCGATAATCTTATCAATTCCGCTTTTGGTGGCAATATTACTTTCACTGCTACTGGTGATATAAAGACTGATGTATTAATATCTGGTATTCAGCCTTACACTGGCAGCGCTGGAAATATTAAGCTTGATAGCACGGGCGGTGTTATTACTAATAATCTTAACTCATCAGGCTTGAGTGAAGGAGGCGCGATCGCTATCTCAGCTAGCAACCAAATTACAACTGGGGAAATCAATTCTAGTTCTACTTCTGGTATTGGTGGAAATATACAAATCGATAGCAAAGATACTATCTTAAGTGGAGATATTAACTCATCAGGGTTGAATGGGGGAGGCGCGATCGCTATTTCAGCTAGCAACCAAATTACAACTGGAGAAATCAATTCTAGTTCTAATTTTGGTAATGGCGGAAATGTAACTCTCGATCCGCTTGGAGATATTCAAGTTAGTTTAATAAATGCCCAAGGTGGAACGCGGGGAACGGGGGGGACAGTTGATATTACTACTGACAGATTCTTTAGTGCTACCGACTTGTTCGCCGATCGAAATAACATTAATGCCAGTATTTCTACAGCAGGCGGACTTGGAGGAGGTGCAATTATTATTCGACACGGCGGAGGTTTGCGGGGGACTCCTTTTGTAGTCGGAAGTGCAAGCGATAACGGTACTTTAGGCGCGATCGCTAGTAGTAAAGATAATGCGATCGCTTCTGGTTCTTACAATCCACCTCCTGTAGCTGACATCAATAATATTTCCAACTATACTCAAGGCAATATTCAAATAATTACTAGGTTGCCATCAACCCAAAGTCAGCCGCCAGACCCAATAATTACCCCTTCGCCATCCATCCAAACGCAACTGCCAGATCCCAACAATCAACCTACCAAACAACCGCTAGTTGATACCCCATCGCCGGAACTTCTACCTCAACCGGAGTCTTACTTCACCAATAATTTTGAAGAATATCTAGAGCAAGTTGGCGATACGCGGATTAAAACTATTGCTGAGGCGAGGGAAACTCTTTCGCAAATAGAGTCTGCAACTGGTGTCAAACCCGCGCTGATATACGTCTTTTTTGTTCCTCCCAGTCTAGCTCCTTCAGCAGCAAATGGAAGCCAAATAATTCGTCCAGTTCCAGATAAAAATGATGCCCTCGAATTACTGCTTATAACAGCCAACGGGCGACCGATTCGCAAACGAGTACCGGCGACAAAACGCGAACAAGTCCTTAAAGTTGCCCAGAAATTTCGCGAACAAGTCACCTTGGAAAAAACAGGCACTAAGTATTTACCCCAAGCCCAGCAATTTTATCGGTGGTTGCTAACACCTTTAGAAGAAGATTTGCAGAAAGAGGGTATAGAAAATCTGGTGTTTATTATGGACGCAGGTTTGCGTTCTATCCCCCTAGCGGCGTTGCACAATGGTCAACAATTTCTCGTGGAAAAATATAGTGTTGGTTTGATGCCCAGTCTTAGCATCACCGATACCCGTTATGTTGATATCAAGACGGCGCAAGTATTGGGTATGGGAGCCGATAAATTTGCCAAACAAAATCCTTTACCCGCTGTACCGCTTGAGCTTCAAACTATTACGAAGAAGTTGTGGCCGGGAAAATTTGTTCTCAATGAAGCTTTCACTTTAGATAATCTCAAGACCGCACGCAGCCAACAACCTTTTGGAATTGTACACCTAGCCACTCACGGCGAATTTAAGGCAGGACGACCAGAAAAATCTTATATCCAGCTTTGGGATACCCAACTCAAACTTAACCAGATGCGACAGTTGGGTTGGGATGCGCCACCCGTAGAGTTATTGGTGCTGAGTGCTTGTCGCACTGCTTTGGGGGATAAGGAAGCGGAGTTAGGCTTTGCAGGTTTGTCGGTTGCGGCGGGGGTTAAGTCGTCAGTCGCTAGTTTATGGTACGTCAGCGATGAGGGCACTTTGGGGCTGATGACTAATTTCTACAACGAACTTAAAAAAGCTCCCATCAAAGCTGAGGCGTTACGACAGGCGCAACTGGCGATGCTGCGAAACCAAGTGCGCCTGTCCGGGGGGAAGTTGCAAACTGCGAGTATTGAACTGACTGTGCCGCCTGAACTAGCGAAGTTAGAAAACCAAGACTTCTCGCATCCCTACTACTGGGCTGGTTTCACGATGGTTGGCAATCCCTGGTAATTTAATAATTAAGTATTAGTAATAGCTAATTGTAAATGGGCAATGGGTAATTGGAAAGGCTGGTAATTCCCCCTCTGCCTCATCTCCCCTGACGGTTGAATGCAATAAATATTAAATAAACTTAGCTATTATAATTACAAAAAATTTTTATTTTAATAGATAACCCTATATTTAGATTTGCTTCAAACTTACTACTAACCTTATGAAGAGCGTGGCTACTGTAAACAAATTACAAGAGCGATCGCCTGCTGTTTTCTTGCTTACATTCTTATATATGTAGATATCATAAAGTAATTATTAAACTTCATTAAAACTTTATAAATTGCGTATATCCACCGATATAGGCAGGATGGTAAAATTTCTGCTTATATCCCAAAAGGCTTATATTTTAAGTGAATTCATCTAACTGCTGATAGATGAAGAACCGATATGGCTATGGGATTCTGCTTAAGGGCGTACATCTACAGGTAGGGATAAATTTTATGGCTGTTTCCCAAAAAAATATTAATCTACTCGTCGCACGCAACAACAGTTTAAAAACATTCACTATTTTTAGTAGTAGAAAAAAAATAGAATCAAAAAGTAGCAAAACATACAAAAAGCTAAACAATAGCAGCAGTTTTAGTTGGTATAGTTCATTAGCAATTGCGCCTTTAAAGGCACATTTAGCCCTGCTTCCCTGCTTGGCAATGGGGACGCTTTTGTGTGACTCAGCCCAGGCACAATCGATTATTCCAGATGCCAACGGCACGGGCACGGTTGTCAGTCCCGCAGGCAACCGCATAGATATCACGGGTGGCACGCTGTCGGGTAACGGGCAGAACCTCTTCCACAGCTTCACTGAATTTGGCCTGACACAAGACCAAATTGCCAACTTTCTCTCAAACGACGCTATTAAGAACATTCTGGGGCGCGTCAACGGTGGCAACCCTTCAGTAATTAACGGGCTGATTCAGGTTACAGGCGGCAATTCCAACCTGTTCTTGATGAACCCCGCTGGCATTGTATTTGGTCAAAATGCGCGTCTAAACGTCCAGGGCGATTTCACCGCCACGACTGCAAGCGGCATTGGCTTTGCTAATGGCTGGTTTAATGCCTATGGCCTTAATAACTACGCAGCGCTGGACGGCAACCCTAGCGCTTTTTCTTTCCCTGCGTCTGCTAGCGGTCCAATTACCAATTCTGGGAATTTAGCCGTTAATGACGGGAAAAATTTAAGCTTGGTGGGTAGCGCGGTTGTAAATACCGGGGAGTTGAAGTCGCCAGGTGGCAACATCACCATCGCCGCCGTACCTGGAACCAATACAGTCCGCATCAGGAAAGCTGGAAACGTACTGAGTTTAGAACTTGAAAACCCGGGGGCGATATCTCCCTTATCTCTGCCTGGGCTGTTGACTGGCGGTAATGTTAAAGCGGGGGAAGCTGCGGTTTCTGGAACCCTAGATGCATCGGGAGAAACAGGCGGCGTCGTGCAGGTGTTGGGTTCGTCCGTGAAGCTGACGGGCAACGCCCTAGTTAATGTTTCTGGGGATAAAGGTGGCGGAACCGCGCTGATTGGAGGAGATTACCAGGGAAACAGCAAGTTTAATGCTACAACCACCTCGATAGACAAGGGCGTGACGATTAATGCCGATGCTGGAAGCAGCGGTAATGGTGGCAAGGTAATCGCTTGGGCTGACAATAGCACAAGCTTCTTAGGGTTTATTAGTGCAAAAGGTGGCGAAAATAGCGGCAATGGCGGTTTTGTGGAAGTTTCCGGCAAAGAGTCTCTTAATTTTAATGGACTCGTTAACTTGCTTGCTCCTCAAGGACAAACCGGGAATTTACTATTAGACCCCTCCAATATAAATATCGACGGCATAGATGGTGGCAATGCTACAACGCAACAAATAGCAGCCAGCACGTTGGTGTCGCAGCTAAGTTTGGCTAATGTGTCGCTTCTTGCCGATAGCAGCATCAGCGTTAATAGCGCTATCGACGCGACTGGGAATGTTAGCAACAACTCCCTTAGCCTAAACGCCCCAAATCTAAATTTAAATGCCCCGATTAACGTCCGGGGTAACTTGAGTCTTGCCAGCAGCAACGGCGGGCAAGCAAATGTAAGCGTAAGGAATAATGTTGCCCTAAACACCAGTGCGGCTAAGGGCGAGATGAATCTCAACGCCCTAATCCAGCTGGAAAATGGGGCTAGTTTGAGTGCCAGTACGGGGGGCGGAAACCTCAATGTAGGGACTGTGCGGGGCAGAAATGGCGAAAATGTAGCGCTAGATTCAGGCACGGGGACGCTGACAGTACAAGGGCGTATCGGCAACGGCTATGAGCTTAACTCAATTTCACTGACAGGCGATCGCGTCAACCTAAACGATTTTGTTTCTGGCAAGAGGGTACTGCTGCAACCTTCTACACCCAGTATGAGTATCGGGGTTGGCGATGGTGCCCCTGGTGATTGGAATGCAACCGCGAATTTAAGCAAATTCATCGATAACTTTGAACAAATCGTCATCGGTAGGGCAGATGGTACGGGGCCGGTGACGGTTAATTCTATATCATCCATAGTAGACCCGGTGAAAATTCAATCACCGGGGGGCACGATGGTTGTTAATGGATTTCTTACAGGGGTAGATAACGCCGCCTATGAACTCACCGCTGCGAATATCACTCTTAATGCCGACATTACGACACCCGATCAAAACATTATCCTCAATGGAAATGTAACTCTGGCTAAGGATGTAGAACTCAATACCCGCGAACGCGCTCCTGGCGACATCATTATTAATGGTAATGTTGACGGAAACCACAGCCTTATCCTCAGTACAGGCAGCGGCGCTATTACAACAAAAGGCACAATCGGCGGCAGTGTGCCGCTTACGAACTTATCTTTTCTTGGCTTTAACAACAACATCAACGTCGGCAATATTGGCACTCCTACCACGCCGGGTTTTACGGGAACTTTTAATTTAAATCCCGGAGTTCAAGGTAACGTTACCCTCATCGGCGACACGTACAACGCTACTCAGGCTAATTATTTAGTAGCCAATAACAGAGACTTAAATATCAATAGCGGGACAACAACAACTTTCTACTCTAATGGCAGCCCGCTTACCATCAATAACACCATTAGACTCGCAGCGGGTAGCAGTTTGGGTGCCGTCAGCGGCGGCGGGAATATTACCTTGGGTGCGGTGCGCGGAACCCGCAACGCTGATGTTACTTTAGATGCAGGCGCAGGCGCGGTGACTGCGGGTGCGATTGGCAATCCAGGCGAAATTAATGCCATTAAAATTACCGCCGATGGGATTATTAATCTGACTGATAAGGTTTTTGGCAATACTGCTTTGCTTCAGCCGTCTAGTCCTGCTAAGGATATTGCCATTGGTGTTGGTTCTGTTGGTAGTTGGAATCCGACTGCGGCGCTGGATAAATTGCAGAATGGTTTTTCTTTAATTACAGTCGGACGCGCTGATGGTTTTGGCAACGTTGCAGTTAGCCCGCTGACGGTAAACGACTCATTGTTAATTCAGTCGCCTGGGGGCGCGATCGCTGTAAACGGACAAATTACAGGTCAAGGCGATGCCTCGATTACTCTCAACAGTGTCGGCACAATTTTGAATGCAGGCATTACTACAGCCGATCGCGATATCAACATTAATAGCAACGTTTTAGTCGGTCAAAATGTAGCTCTGGATACGGGTGCTAGCGGCGGCGGCAATATCAATCTTAATGGTGCGGTAGATGGCCCTGCTGCTTTAAATTTAAGTGCGGGTACGGGTGATATCAACGCATTCGGTACAATTGGCGGAGTAACTGCGCTTACCGCTTTAAACGCAACTGGCAACAATATTAATGTGGTTAATATTGGTAGCGCGATCGCCTCTGGTGTTATTGGCAGCAACATTTTAACTGCTAAGGGCGATATTAATATTGCTGGCACGAATATCAACGCGGGTTCGCACGCTTTTACAAGTGGTGCGGGTAAGACTTTTAACTTTGTAAGTGGCGCGAAGACGAACGTTATTTCTAGCGGTGGCGCGATCGCCTTCAACAATGGCAACATCCAGCTAAGTAACGGTTCGGATTTAAATGTTACCAGTAATGGCGGTAACGTAGCCCTCACAAATATCCAGGGAACCAGCCATCAAGATTTGGCTGTTAACGCTGGTGCTGGCAGCGTAACTGTGGGCGCGATTGGCGGCGGCAACGGCATCAACACTGTAGATATTACGGCACTTAGCGGTGTTAATTTATACGGTAATATCACAACTTCAGATGCTGCTGGGAACAACGTTAGTCTAACTGGCCCGGTAAACCTGGGAACGGGCATAACCATAAATACGGATACGGCAGGTAGCGATGGCAACGTTGCAATTAACGGTTCTATTAATGGCAATGCACCGCTAGCGATAACAGCCGGATCGGGTAATATCGGTGTAACCAGTACCATTGGCGGCGCGGCTGCACTGACCAGTTTAGACATGAGTGGTGCTAATATTTCAGTCGCGAATATTGGCACGGATGCGGCGGCTGGAGTGTCGGGAAATACGAATTTAAGTGCAACGGGAAGCCTGAATTTTACCGGAACAACAGTTAACGCCAACCAACAGATTTATACCGCAGCGGCAGTTAATATTAATGCTGGTGCGCCAGTGAAATTTACCTCTAGCGGGGATGCGATCGCATTCAACACTAGCGCAGTTAAACTAGGGGACAACTCAGACCTCGCAATTAACAGCAACGGCGGTAATATTTCCCTCCCAACTGTACGCGGTACCAGCTTAGAAAGCTTGAGTTTAAATGCAGGCGCTGGCACAATTCAGGTGGGTGCAATTGGCAGCGGCAATGAAATTAAAGCAGTAGATATTACCGCAACTGGTGGCGTCGGTCTTAATGGCAATATCACTACAGGCGATGCACCAGGTAATAATGTAACGGTGACTGGGCCGATTCAACTGGGAACCGACATTAAAGTTAGCACCGATAACGCAACTAATGACGGCAACGTTACTTTTAACAGCACGATAGACGGTGCGAAAACCCTGGAAGTACAAGCAGGATTTGGCACTATTAACGCGGTTGGTGCAATTGGTACTACCACACCCCTGAATAATTTAAGCTTCAGCGCTGGCAATATTTCCATAAACAATCTGGGCACTGGAACGACACCCGGAGTAACCGGAACCACCAGTCTGACTGCTATCAACGACATCACCTTTACTGGCACGAACTACAACGCCAACGCGCAGAATTACACCGCCAAAAATTTCAACTTAGTCGCAGGCGCACCAACAACATTTACCTCTAGTAACGATCCGGTTAGCTTCAACAACGGAACGGCAAAATTATCCGATGGTACGGATTTAATTGTTAACAGCAACGGCGGTAATATTTCCGTCGCTAGCGTCCGGGGAACGAGTTCGGAAGATGTAACTTTAAACGCAGCAGGAGGTAGCGTCAGCGTTGGTGCAATAGGCAGCGGCAATGAAATCAATACGGTAAACGTAACCGGAAATAGCGGCATTACCCTGAAGGGAAATATCACCACTTCTGATGCTGCGGGTAACGATGTTACTTTGACTGGCCCCGTTAACATTGCAACTGGCGTTACTATTAACACCGATAATGCGACTACTGACGGCAACGTTACTTTTAGCAGTACGATAAACGGCCCCGCAGGTTTAACTGTTACTTCAGGACAAGGGAAAATTTCAGTTCCGGGAACAATTGGCGGCGCTACTGCCCTAGAGAATCTTAACTTAACTGGGGATATCACCTTAGCGAATATTGGTACAACAACAGCAGCGGGTGTTAACGGCAGTACGAGTTTAAATAGTACGAACGACCTGAATTTTATTGGCACGACATACAACGCCAACGGGCAAAACTACACGGTCGCACCAGGGAAGAATTTCAATATTCTCGCTGGCGCACCCACAACATTTACCTCTAGCAACGATGCAATTAGTTTCAACACTGGAACTACTAAACTTGCAAATGGTTCCGACCTAATTGTTAACAGCAATGGCGGTAATATTTCGCTGGCGACGGTGCGCGGCACGAGTTCGGAAGACGTGAATATTACAGCAGCAGGAGGTAGTGTCAGCGTTGGTGCAATTGGTAATGCTGATGAAATTAATACGGTAGATATCCAAGGGAATGCGGGAATTACCCTGAATGGCGATATCACTACCTCTGATGCTGCGGGTAACACCGTTAATCTGAATGGCCCTGTGAAGTTAGGCACAGACATTAAGATTAAGACGGACAATGCTAATACTGATGGCAACATCAATATTAATGGCACTACCGACGGAAACCATGCCTTAACTTTAACGGCGGGTAAAGGCACTATTACCACTACAGGCGCAATTGGTAGTACTGCGGCGCTAAACAGTTTAGATGTAACTGGAAGCAACATTAATATCGCCAATATTGGTACTAATGCCGTAGCTGGTGTTAACGGTAATACCACTATTAATGCAGAGGGAGATCTGAATTTTACTGGCACGACATACACCGCAAATCAGCAGAATTACACGGTGGGAGTTGGCAGAAACTTCAATATGGTTGCTGGTGCGCCAACAACTTTTACCTCTAGTAACGACGCGATTAGCTTTAATGTCGGTACAGTTCAACTAAAAGATGGTTCTGACTTAACTGTTAACAGCAACGGTGGCGCGATCGCCATGCAGGATGTACGCGGTACGAGTTCGGAAGATGTCAATCTTAACGCTGCTGCTGGAACGGTTAAAGTGGGTGCGATTGGCAACGGTAACGAGATTAATACCGTAGACATTAGCGGTGGTGGCGGCGTTACTCTTAATGGCAATATCACTACTTCTGATGCGCCTGGAAATAATGTAACTGTAAATGGCCCCGTTACTTTCCCGAACGATTTAAAGATTAATACTGATAATGCAACTAACGACGGCAATATCAATATTAATGGTGGAGTGAATAGCGATCGCTCTCTTACTTTAACTGCCGGAACGGGTAATATTGGTGTAGCTGGCGCAATTGGTAGCACAACTGCCTTAAGCAATATAGACTTCGTTGGCGGCAACATTGCTGTTAACAATATTGGGAGTGATGCAGCCGAGGGAGTGAAAGGCGGTGTCAATCTAAATGCAAGCAGCAACATTACCTTTACTGGCGCTACAGTTAATGCCAACCAGCAGAACTATACAGCAGGAAAAACGTTTAATATTGCTGCTGGCGCACCAACAACATTTACATCTAGCGGCGATGCAATTAACTTCAATAACGGCAAAATACAGCTAGGCGACAACTCCGATTTAATAGTAAGCAGCAACGGCGGTAATATAGCGATCGCGTCCGTCGATGGCACCAGTTCAGAAGATTTGAAGCTTAAAGCTGGTAGTGGCAGCGTCAATATTGGCGCGATTGGCAGCAGCAATGGAATTAATACTGTAGACATCGAAGCTGATGGCGGTATTAACCTAGCGGGCAACATCGCTACATCTGATGCGCCAGAGAACAACGTCAGCTTTAAAGGCGCTGTCAACGTTGGCGGAAATATTACTATCGACACCGACAACGCTACTAACGATGGCAACGTCAACTTCAGCAGTACGGTAGATGGAAACGGCGGTTTAACTATTAACTCCGGAGGGGGTAGTATCAACTTCCCCGATACGATTGGTGGCAAGACTGCGCTATCTACTTTAAACTTAAGTGCTGGCAATATCGCACTCGCAGATATTGGTACTAATTCCGCTGAAGGTGTAAGCGGCGGCACTAATATTAGCGCCAGCAACGATATCAACTTTAATGGCAAGACATACAACGCCAACCAACAAAGCTACACCGCAGGAAATCAATTTAAAGTCAATTCTGGAGAGACTACAAACTTTACCTCTAGCGGCGATGCAATTAGCTTCAAAGTTGGCACTATTAAGTTAGCTGATGGCTCAGACCTTGTTGTTACTAGCAACAATGGAGATATTGCTCTTAGTAACGTGCGCGGTACAAGTAACGAAACTCTAAAAGTACAGGCTGGTACTGGTAGCGTCAACGTGGGTGCGATTGGTAGCGGTAACGAAATTGCGGCAATAGATATTGGTGGCAAAGGTGGTATTACTCTCAATGGCGACATTAAAATTGCTGATGCGCCGGGGAATAATATAACGCTGAACGATCCGGTGAAGTTGGGTTCAGATATTACGATTAATACTGACAATGCCACTAACGACGGCAATATAAACTTCAACGGTACGCTTGATGGTGGAAAGTTTCTAACATTGAATGCTGGTAGTGGGGAAGTTGCTTTCAATGGAATTGTAGGAGGCAAAGAAGCTTTAGGCGGTCTAATCATTAACAATTTAGGACTGCTGAAAATTGCTAATGGCGCAGATATGAAACTTACGGGAAGTTTCGCGCAAAATGGTACTGGCAGCGTTTCCACTGGTGGAAATATTAAGGCTGCTAGCATTCAATTTAACAGTCCTATCAGCTTAACTAACGCCGTTTCTTTCGATAGCAAGAGCAACATTACTATCAACGGCAAGATTGAGGGGAATCAAAACTTAAGCATGACCGCTGGAGACGCGATCGCGGCTCGTGAAATTAACACCAGTGCGACTTCTGGCAATGCTGGCACTGTCACCCTCAAAGCTAAAAACGACATTGAAGTTAATTCAATTAATACGCAAGCTAGCGGCGGCGGTTTAGGCGGCAAGGTAGACATTTCGACTGGCAAATTCCTCCGCGTTACTGGCACGTTCACCGACCAAAACGGGCAATTAGCGAGTATTTCCACAGCAGACGGCGGCGCTGGTGGAGATATCGCAATGCAGCATGGCGGTGGGATTAGAAACGTTCCTTTTGTCGTAGGAGATGCCACTACTAACGGTACGGCTGCTGGAATTACTACAAGCGCTGGAAATATAATTTTGCCTCCCAAAATTATTCGGCGCGATTACACTCAGGGCAATATTTCGATAACTACACCAATACCACCCGCGCCACCTCAAATCACTCCAGCATCAGAATTAGAACAATCTACCAGCGTACCCAATGCTGAATTAGATTTAGTAGTAGCTCAGTTAGACGAGCCGTTCACGCGCCAGTTTGAACAATATGGTGGTGCCAATTCTAAAACTCCGATTAAAACCATAACAGAAGCCCGTGAAACGCTGCGGCAAACTGAGGCATCAACGGGAGTAAGAGCGGCATTCATCTATGTAGTTTTTGCTTCTTCGACGGATGCAGCAGAAGTAGCGTCAAGAACTAAAAATCTAAAATCTCAAGGCCAAAGTTCTGAAGAAGAATTGGAATTGGTGATAGTAACAGCGCAAGGTCAGCCGATTCGCAAGCGAGTTGAGGGAGCATCGCGATCGCAAGTCTTGCAAGTGGCTAAAGAATTTAGCACAAAATTGAGCAACCCCAAGAAAACGCAAGATTATTTGGTTCCTTCCCAACAACTTTATAAGTGGTTGTTAGCGCCTATGGAAGCAGATTTACAAGCGCGGGGAATCGAAAATCTAGTCTTTTTGATGGATGCAGGCTTGCGATCGCTACCAATCGCCGCTCTCTACAACGGTCAAGAATTCCTAGTAGAAAAATACAGCGTCAGCTTGATGCCCAGTCTCAGCTTGACAGATACGCGCTATGCTAACCTGCGTCAAGCAAAAGTTTTGGCGATGGGAGCCGACCGCTTAACGGGTGAAGCTCCGCTTCCCAGCGTACCCGTCGAGTTGCAGGCGATCGCAAGCGGTACAAACAAGTTTTTCCTCAACGAAGCTTTCACCTTAGATAATCTCAAAGCGCAGGTTCTGCAACAACCATTTGGCATTGTTCACCTAGCCAGCCGCAGCGAATTTAATTCTGGGGTATTTAGCAATTCTTACCTGCGTCTGTGGGATACGAAATTAAGCTTAGATCTGGTGCGAGAGTTGGGTTGGAAAAACTCACAAGTAGAATTGTTGGTACTGAGTGCGAGTCGCTCGACGATGGGAGACGAGCAGGCGGAATTAGGCTTTGCTGGGTTAGCTATGCATACTGGAGCAAAATCTGCTTTAGCCAGTTTGTGGTGTGGCAATGATGAGGGAACTTTAAGGCTGATAACAGATTTTTACGAGCAATTAAAAACAGCCCCAATTAAAGCAGAAGCATTGCGGCGATCGCAGTTAGCCATGCTACAGGGAGGCGCTCAATCTGTAAGTACCAAAGTGTTGCCAGAAATAGCAAAACTCAAAGGCAAAGACCTCTCCCATCCTTACTACTGGGCTGCGTTCACCATGATTGGCAACCCTTGGTAATTACGATTTTGGATTTTGCCCCGTCGGAGTTTCTCCGCTGGGATGATTTTAGATTTTGGATTGGGGATGAAGTAGTTAATCCCCAATCGCAATCATCTTCTTTAACACCCAAACCAGAATTAGGCCATTAAATCGAGTTAGGAGTTTGTAAAGACGCAGATTTATCGCGTTATGAGTTATTAATTCAAAACTCAAAACTCAAAACTCAAAACTCAAAACTCAAAACTCAACACCCAAGACCGAATAAGCTCGTTAACTCGATCTGGCACTTCGTCATGAGGACAGTGACCCGCTCTTAAATAATGATCTGTAAGTTGAGGATAATATTCCCGGAATTTAGTGCCTCTTTCCTTGGCATTTATCCAGGGATCTGCTTCTCCCCACAGCATTAAAAGCGGACATTTTAGCTGTTGCAGCAACACGTCGATGTTTTCACCTTGGGGCGTTCTAAAAACTGAAGCAAACACTTTTTCCGCACCAACATCGCATGATGCACGATAAATTTCTTCTACCAACTGATCTGTTACTGCACTCTGGTCGAGATAAACATTCTTCAAAACTCTGCGAATAGTCGAACGTTGTCTAGTGTATTGGAACAACAGAAAACTCGCCCAAGATTGCTGAAAAATAGAAGTTCTTACTTCCCCCAGCACTTTTTGGAAAGGATGAGGTTCCGGTGCAGGCTCGGTTCTGGTAAATGGCCCCGCGCTATTAATTAATATTAGACCCGCAGCAGATTCGGGACGCTGCGCTGCTAAGCACAAAGCTGCATAGCCGCCCAAGGAGTTTCCTGCCAATACCGCTGGTTGCCGAATAACTTGGGTGATGAAGTCATGCAACTGATCGCGCCATAGGTCGCTGCCATACTGCAACTCAGGTTTGGCTGAACGCCCAAACCCCAGCAGATCGATAGCCCAAACTTCAAACTCGTTGCACAGTCCGCTAATATTTTTGCGCCAGTGGTCTGTGGAAGCACCAAAGCCATGAATTAATAGCAGTGGTGGGCGTCCCGGTTTGCGTTCTCCGGCTTTGATGTAGTAAATGGACTGCCCCCGCCACTGCCAGTAAATGCCGGGGATAGGGGCTGTATCGGCGACTGGAGTTGCCTGCATGGTTGAAAAATTGTTAATTAATGTTAACTATTTTTTATTTTAGCCTTGGGCTATTCTTCCATTGGTCTGCCATTGGGCGGTATTCCGACCCGCTTCCCGCCCAATTACCGCATTGTGTAGGGAAAACGTACCCCTACCCCCATGTGCATTTGCGTCTTAAGTTAAGTTATTCAACATTCGCTTGATTAAATTGATGAAAAATCGGTAGCATAAGTTACAGAAATAAATTTTTTTGTTGTCTACCGCTTTAGGCTGTCTCAAGGTAAAGAACATGAGTAAGCCGATGGGGGTGCTACTTACATAAGGAAAAAACAAGATGAATAAAACTTCATACAGTACTGGATCTGTCCTAAATCTGGCTCGCCCCAAGCAAGTGCCACAGGCACCGTATCCCTTCAATTTTTGCGATTTTAAGGCAGACGAAACGCCGTCAGTGAAGGAAGAGGGCGGTGATATCTGGGTGAAGCTTCTAGAACTTCCCAGCGATTACAGCCATGATGAAGCGCTGTTACTTTGCGAACATTCAGATGAGGAATGGGTAGCGTGGATTCCAAATCACGGTGAAGCTATACTGCACACAAGCCAGTTTTGCATTCCTCGGTAATTGCGGGTATAAAATTCTGGGAAGGTGAGGCTGTGAAACGCGCTGAAGTGCATGAACTCGGCGATCGCATGAAGCTTTCTTGAAGGCGATCGCATTTGCCGATTTTGTTGCCAAGATGGTATGAAAGCGCGTCAGCCATAATCTTTACCATTATTATGAGCAACTTCCCAGACTTTTCCGAGTTAGGCTATCAAGGCGAACGGGAACTAGGACACAATCGCTCCGGTGGTCGAGTCACCTATCTCGCTGTTAAAACCCCCCCTTTATCCCCCTCTAACCAAGGGAGGGATGAAGGGGGGGTTCCTGTTGTTATCAAGCAGTTTCAGTTTGCCAAATCCCATTCTTCGTGGTCGGACTACGAAACTTATCAACGAGAAATTCAACTGTTACAGCAGTTGAATCATCCCAGCATTCCCCGCTACATCGATTCCTTTGAAACAAATGCTGGATTTTGCCTCGTACAAGAATATAAACAAGCCCCCTCGTTAGCGAAACCGCGCCAATTTACACCGCAAGAAATAAAACAAATCGCGATCGCGCTCTTAGAAGTTTTAGTCTATCTGCAACAGCAAACTCCCCCAATAATTCACGGCGATATTAAACCAGAAAATATCCTCGTTGATGAAAACCTAAAAGTATACTTGGTAGATTTTGGCTTTGCCCGCACAGGAGGCGCCGAACTCGCTGCTAGCAGCGCCGTCAAAGGCACTTTGGGGTTTATGCCACCAGAACAACTATTTAATCGTCAAGTCACTGAAGCATCCGATTTATATAGCCTTGGTGTCACCCTAATTTGCTTGCTGACTGGGACAAAATCAACCGAACTCGGCAACTTAATTGATGAGAATTATCGCCTCAATTTCAAACATCTAGTGCCCCAACTAAGCCCGCAGTTTATTAGCTGGCTGGAAAAGATGACCGCACTCAGCCTATGCGATCGCTACCCTAATGCAGCCGCTGCACTAGAAGCACTTCAAAGTATTAAAAACGTTGTAGGGAATGCAACAACTCAAGCTCAAGATATCGTATTGCGTGGCGCAAATCTTACCAAGCAAGTTACGTTTCTAGGATTAGCCAGCATCAGCTTTATCGCCTTGTTGGGCACAACTTTAAATCTTTCCAAAATGTCTACTACTGCTAAGAGGACAATTCCCACAGAAGCAGTAAGACAGTTACTAGAAAATCGTCACTGTCCGGGATGTAACTTAAAGAATGCCCAACTACAAGGTATCTACCTTGCAGGTGCTAATCTAGGAGGCGCTAACTTAGTGCGTGCGGAACTAGGCGGTGCGAATCTACAGGATGCAAATCTGGGCGGTGCGGACTTAGTGCGTGCAGATTTAAGAGGTGCAGATTTGAGGGGAACAGATTTAAGGGGTGCGGATCTTAAGGCTGCTGACTTGCGTGGTGCTGACTTAAGGGCTGCTAACCTTCTGGGTGCTGATATGCGGGGCGCGAAGCTGAAGGGGGCAAAAATGCCCGATAGTTCAATCCACGATTAAAGCATTTTTGGTAATTAACAAACCTACTAAGGGCGAACATAAGATTCGCCCTTACTTGTGTTGAGAGGGGACAGGGGATGGGAAACTTTTGCAGGCAATTTTGCAGTCAAGAACGATTAAGCTATGACGCGCTAAGTAGAAGGTTTTACGTTTAATTGTGTCCGCCTACTTAAGCGATCGCAACCTATCTCCATCCCTACACTTATGAGCAACTTCCCAGACTTTTCCCGCTACGGCTATCAAGTCGAAACTGAGTTAGGGCAAAACCGCACTGGCGGTCGAATCACCTACAAAGCTTTCAGTAGCAAAACTCAACAATCGGTTGTTATTAAGCAGTTTCAGTTTGCCAAATCTGGTGCTAACTGGTCAGAATACCAAGCGCATCAGCAAGAAATTAAATTGCTGCAAAAGCTAAATCATCCCAGCATCCCCCGTTACCTCGATTGCTTTGAAACGAGCGCTGGATTTTGCCTGGTACAGGATTATAAACACGCCCCTTCATTAGCCCATCCGCGATCCTTTACGCCAGAAGAAATTAAACAGATTGCGATCGCGCTCTTAGAAGTCTTAGTTTATCTGCAACAACAATATCCCCCGATCATTCACCGCGATATCAAACCAGAAAATATCCTTGTGGATGAGCAAATGCAGGTTTACTTAGTCGATTTTGGTTTCGCCCGCGCAGGCGGCGGTCAAGTCGCTGCTAGCAGCGCCATTAAAGGCACGTTGGGTTTTATGCCGCCAGAACAGCTATTTAATCGCCAACTAACCACAGCATCAGACTTATATGGTCTTGGCGCGACGCTGATATGCTTGCTGACTAAGACGAAATCAACTGAAGTTGGCAATTTAATTGATGAAACTTATAGCATCAACTTCAAGCCATTGGTAACGCAGTTGAATCCACAGTTTATTAACTGGCTGGAAAAAATGGTTGCACCCAGCCTAAAAAATCGCTTTGATAATGCTGCGGCTGCTCTAGAATCGCTCAAATCGATTGAGGTTAATCGTGCGAGGCTTGTAGCGAGTCCTATGAAACCAAAAACTATAGCCGCTGCTGTATTGCTGACGAGTTTATGCTTTATGAGCGCGATCGCGCTGCCAAATTTCCTCAAGCAAGGGCGCGTTGCTCGCTTGCTGGAAACTAAACAGTGCCCGGAGTGTGACCTCAGCGATGTCAACTTGGAGGGTGCAGATCTAGAGGGTGCGAACCTCGTCAACGCCAATCTAGCCAATGCCAAACTTCGTGGCGCCCAACTACAGGGTGCAAAACTTCGGGGTGCAGAGCTTAGAGCTGCACAGCTACAGGGCGCTAACCTACAGGGTGCAAAACTTCGGGGCGCTGACTTACAAGCTGCTGACCTGAATGGCGCTTATCTAGGGTGTGACGATGTGAGTTTTAACCTTGATGCCAACGACGAGGGTGCAAACCTAAGCTTCAAACTGGGTAACGACGTTAAGGTTAACCTGAATGCTAGCGATAGGGGCGTCAACTTTGGTTTCAACATGGATGATAACTCAGGGTGTGCCGACCTAAAGGGCGCCAATTTACAGGATGCTACGATGCCTGATGGCTCGATCCACGATTAGGATTTTAGGGGCTGGCGACGGGGAGAATTTTCATTATTCTTGTTTCTTCCCGATCCCCAATCCCTTTACTTCAGTTCTGGATGCGCTGTTACAGCAGGTGGCGGAGTACACAGGCTGTTAATCGCGGCAATCATTTGATACAAGCGCCCAAAGCCTCTTTGGTTGAAGTACAAAACCAAGCGGGGTAGGTCTAGAGTTTCATCGCCTGCTTCTTCGGGAAACGCCTGAGTTTTTTCAATTTGTCCCTTTACTAGGATGTCTTTAAATTGAGCATTCAGATGTTCTACACAGGCATCGGATATTTCTGTCTTGAGGCGGATGACAAATTTATCTTGCACAAAGCGGCTTGAGTGATAAACCCGGTAAAAGCTATTGATCGCCTCGCACGCTACGTCTAAGTTATCTGTAATTGTGTAAAGGCTGGGATCGTCGGGACTGACTAAACCAGTTTTGACTAAGTTTTTGCGAATATACGCATCCCATTCTTGCCAGTATGTACCGCCGGGACGGTCGATTAATACCATAGGCACGGGGCCATATCTTCCAGTTTGGCAGAGCGTCAAGCACTCTAAGGCTTCGTCTTGAGTGCCAAAACCGCCGGGGAAGAGAGCGATCGCATCGCTTTCCCTCAGAAAAAACAGCTTCCTCGTGAAAAAATACTTAAACGGAATCAGCTTGGGATCTCCCTCAATAAAAGGATTTGCCCCTTGCTCAAACGGTAGCTGAATATTCAAACCAAAAGACTTTTCTGCACCCGCGCCTTCATTCCCCGCCTGCATGATCCCGCCGCCAGCTCCCGTCATCACCATGTATCCCTGCTGCGTCACATAACGAGCGAAGTCTACAGCCATGCGATATTCCCCGCTTTCTGGTGAAACGCGAGCCGAACCAAAAATAGTCACTTTGCGGACGTGTCGATAGGGATAAAAGACTTGAAACCCCCGCTCCATATCTTGCAGGGATGCACTTAATATTTTCCAGTCCAACCGATCGATCTCGCTCCCAGCAATCCGCACTAAGGTACTCAGTGCCCGTTGAATCCATTTGCCATTCTTTAGGGAAGGCAACTGCTCAATCAGTGCAGCTATGTCTGTCTCTAGCGACTCAAGCTCAGTGGTAGGAGGAGTGATGGTCATTACTTGTCTCAAAGCGGGACTCTATTCTAGCTAGATTTAGGGGCGATCTGGTAGCCTTTTGTATCAAAGAATACTAAATTTATGTTGCCTTGTTAGCCTGCCCCAGCAGTAAAATGCAAAAAGCGCCTTGAAGCATTAGCCTCAAGGCGCCGATTGTAGCGGGGGAATACCAGGGGGAACACCCGGCCATGTTAATTGGGCTAGTAAGTCTCGCGCCAGCATACTTCCCTTATTACGGGTTGTTTGGGTAGATGCCAGAATTGAGCGACCAACTTAAGAGTTGACCGTCCAGTAAGGCTTGTGGCCTGTAGCGTTGCCAAAGCCATCAGGTTTATTGAAACTGGAGCGAGTGTTAGGCGGGATCGATATATTTTTCTAAAGTATTAGCCAATGTGGTTTTGGGAACTGCACCCACAACCATATCAACTCGCTGACCGCCTTTGAAAATCATCAGAGTGGGGATACTGCGAATACCGTATTGGCTAGCAACGTTGGGGTTTTCATCGGTGTTTAGCTTTACGACTTTCACCTGACCGTCGTACTGCTGGGCGATTTCATCAACTACAGGAGCAACCATACGGCAAGGACCGCACCAGGGTGCCCAAAAATCTACTAAAACTGGAATTTCACTCTCAAGCACATCTTGCTTAAACGAGGCGTCTGTAACTGGTGCTGCTGCTGACATTGCCTGGAAATCCTTGCGTAACTGTATCTATGTTTCTAGCAAATTCTACCACAGCGAAAACCGACGTTTTCTATAGAAAATATATACATTTAGACATAACTTCTACTATTGGCAGCTTTTTATCGCGGTGCATAGCTATTTTCAGGCAAAAAAAAAGGAACCGCCCGAACTCTGTCCGGGCGGAGTGTGGTGTGAGGAGTGAACGGAAACATGCGTCTCCGCTTTCTTTATTGTAAGCGACAGGTTGAGATTTTCCAGCCTTCACTAAAGGGAGTCCGGAAAATTTTAATATTTGCAATTACGGCCGTGAGTTTATTTACCCATGCCCAATTGCTGTGCTTTTTGGTAAACCTTGCCTTCGGTAAGCAAGGAGGGGGCGATCGCTACTTCTACTTGCTGCATCTCCTTTATATCCTTGGCCCCCAGAGTCCCCATACTGGTTTTCAAGGCTCCCAGCAAATTATGAGTACCATCGTCGAGTACTGCTGGGCCTCGGAGAATTTGTTCTAGTGTACCAGTAGTACCGACACGAATGCGAGTACCACGCGGCAAAACTGGGCTGGGCGTTGCCATTCCCCAATGATATCCCCGTCCTGGTGCTTCCTTAGCTCTGGCAAACGGAGAGCCAATCATCACACCGTCAGCACCGCAGGCTATAGACTTGCAGATATCGCCACCAGTGATTAAACCGCCATCGGCGATGACTGGGACGTAGTTGCCAGTCTCCTGATAATAGTCATCTCTAGCCGCAGCGCAGTCAGCAACTGCTGTTGCTTGAGGTATCCCTACACCCAATACACCCCTCGAAGTACAAGCTGCGCCAGGGCCAATTCCCACCAATATCGCTGCTGCGCCTGCCTTCATTAAACTTAGAGTTACTTCGTAGGTGACGCAGTTGCCTAAGATAACTGGGATGGGCATTTCCTGGCAGAATTGCGCCAAATCCAGCGGCGTTATCGAACTGGGTGACAAATAAGCGGTGGAGACGACGGTAGCTTGGACAAAAAATAAGTCAGCACCAGCTTTAGCGACAAACTCTCCGTACTTAGTTGCGCCAGCAGGGGTAGCGCTTACTGCGGCAATACCGCCTTGACTTTTAATTTCGTGAATCCGCTTTTCGATTAGTTCTGGCTTGATTGGTTCTGCATAGAGTTCCTGCATCAGCCCGACAAACTCAGTTGTACCGACGCTGGCGATGCGATCTAAAATCGGCTCTGGGTTCTCATAGCGAGTTTGGATGCCCTCTAAGTTGAGTACGCCCAATGCTCCGAGTTGAGATAGGAGGACTGCCATGCGTACATCTACCACGCCATCCATGGCGCTGGCAATAATGGGGATTTCCCGCTCAATCCCGCCGATGCGCCACCGAGTATCTGCCAAACTAGGGTCTAGCGTCCTAGTCCCTGGTACTAGGGCTATTTCATCAATACCGTAAGCTCTGCGAGCTGTCTTACCCCGCCCAATTTGAATGTCCACGCTCTTCTACCCGTTCCCAAGATTATTTAAGCTAGAGTATCAAATTTGCAGCGAAAATGTGTCTGGGTAAGAAAGTATATTGCAATGTTGTTAGGTGTAGCGGCGGTTGCTACGGGCTAGGGAGTAAAAGCGCGATCGCCCCTACCCAAGTGGCTAATCTGGTAATGCTAGCCTGAATATAAAGTAAGAAATTCAGTTACGCGCACTTATCAAAAACATATTTACTTTCTTGGGCACTTGCAACTTTAATTCTATGACTAACTCAACGAGTATTCAACTTGCTAAACGACTCAATACTGCCTTTCCACAATGACAACCCGCGACAGGGGACGATTATTTGAGATGAATAATATATTTTACATTTTTTATAATATGTAATTGCGCGATCGCGCTTCCTTAGCTCAATTTATTAAAACTATAAAAATCTAGACAAAAACTGTAATTAAGGTTGTCGATCGCTGTTTAGGCGTGTTTGGTGAAATTTTGTAACCAATGCACTGGCAACTGACTATCAGAGCGCGATCGCCATATAGGTTTTTATTGAGAATCTCAATAACTATAAATTTTATTCCTTACCTGCTGGAGTGATAACGTCAATTTGACCAATTTTGCCCCAATAGTGGAGAAAATTAGGGCGAAACTCACACATTCGATTGTCCACTGAAGCGATCGCTACTTGCATCTTTGCCAAAAGATGCGACAATCTTCCCAACAGTTTTAGCAATTCCACTACCACTAGATAGGCTTATAGCTAGCTATACTGCATACCCTCAACCCCAATAAAACGCTCTCAGGGATACTCTCTACCCAAATTTCGAGAATCCAGCCAATGAAGCAACGAAACTAAAATGTATTGCCCTTAACAAACTCAGGTGCCTTGTAGCAGTACTAACCAATCCTAGTATTTCTAACCCACCTTTATAACCGTCTGTATTCGCATCTACATCTACATCTGCATCTCTCTTAAAGAAGTAACGGTCGATACACACAACAGAACTCCCATGCGAATAAACAGCCAATGTGGGAAATTGGTTGGTATTAGATAGTATGGATGTTTTGGATGCGATCGCAACAAGTGGCTTGGCTGCCAACATAGCTGGGCTTCCACGCTTATTCAAGGAAAAAGAAAAATTTTTTAATTAGTTTAAGCAACTTGATGGAAGCGCGACAGCCTTAAGAGGGATAGCTTGAAATAATCGAACTGTCAAATCATCTCGGTGCATCTACTATGTCTACAACTACTGTCAATCACGCCATACCCCTGATGCCTTTGAGCCAGGAGGACTGGAAGGCTTTAGATGACGTATTCCAGAATTTGGACGCCACTCAACTAGAACAGCCAGAAATTGTTTGGGAGTCCGAAGCAATGTCTTTCTTGGGGTCTTGGGAAGAAATTGGTTCTCCAGCCTAGCCTGTTTCGCGAGGGGGGATCGCAGGATGGATAATTGATGAACGAGCAGTTAATTAAATTTAATAATTCTATCGGTCACAATTCATAAGTTTTATCAATTATCCATAACCCATTCTCCCCGATAGAGGTAGGGCAATCCCCCCGCACTCCAAGTAATCAAAGCTTAAAATTAATATAGATTCAGATTTTGCACTATTCGATATTGGGACGGGCATTGCGTTTCATACCACTTATATAACAGGCTCATAGTCTGCCCTTAGAAGGATGCAATATCTGAAACTAAAGGTACTTAACGTTCCCCAATTAGCTTTTAGGCTTTGATACAATCTGAGACTCTAGAACTACTAGAATGGCCGCGTCTGTGCCAGCACCTAGCTACTTTTGCCGCTACTAAACTGGGGGCGATCGCTGCTCGTCATCTGCAAATTCCAACGACTCAAGCTGAATCGGGCAATCTTTTAGCCCAAACTCAAGAAGTCTATAACCTGGAAAGCAGACAGCCCAACGCTTTGACCTTTGAAGGCATTGGCGACATAGGAGATTCCCTAGAAAGAGCAGAACTGGGGGGGATGTTGTCTGGGGAAGAACTATTGGCGATCGCCACTACTCTTTCCGGCGTCAGGCGTCTGCGTCGCATAATTGACGACCAGACGGATATGCCAGTATTAACGGCATTAGTTGCCGAAGTGCGGACTTACCCAGAACTGGAACAAGAAATTCACCGCTGCATAGACGAACGGGGCGATGTCGCAGATAGGGCTAGTGTCAAACTTGCCGAAATTCGCATCGAACTGCGGCGGTTGCGAGACAGAATTTACAGCGTATTGCAAGGAATTTTGCAACGAAAAGCGAATGCAGTTGGGCAACAGGTAATTACCCAACGTGGCGATCGCTTCGTGATTCCTGTCAAAGCACCCCAGAAAGACGCGATTCCCGGTATAGTCCACGACACTTCTGCTAGCGGCGCGACACTATATATAGAACCGCAGGCGATCGTCCAGTTAGGCAATCAACTGCGGCAAGAACAGCGGCGAGAGCAAGCAGAAGTTGAAGCGATTCTGAGTGCTTTGACTATGCAAGTGGCAGCAGTTAAACCCGACTTAGAGCAGGTGTTAGCAGTTGCTACTACTTTGGATTTAGCAACAGCTAGGGCACGTTACAGCTATTGGTTAGAAGCTAATCCACCTAGATTTATTAATAGAAACGACAGGCAACAGGAAGAGTTCACAGATTCCAAAATCGCACAAACCATCACCCTGCGCCAACTGCGCCATCCTTTGCTAGTTTGGCAGCAAAAGCACGAACAAGGCACGGCGGTGGTTCCGGTAGATTTGCTAATTCAGCCGCAAATTCGGGTTGTAACCATTACGGGGCCGAATACAGGTGGAAAAACTGTCACGCTGAAGACGCTGGGATTAGCAGCGCTGATGGCGAAGGTGGGATTATTTGTAGCGGCGCGGGAGCCAGTGGAACTGCCTTGGTTCGACTTGGTGCTGGCGGATATTGGCGATGAACAGTCGCTAGAGCAGAGTTTATCTACTTTTTCTGGTCACATTCGTCGCATAAGTCGCGTTTTGGATGCGATTAAAACTGATGAGTCTGGCGAGTTGGAAGTGGAGAATAATGATGAAAATCCACAATCCTCGGAAACTAACGATCGACCATCAAATCCAAAATCCAAAATCCAAAATCTAAAATCGTCTTTAGTTTTGCTCGATGAAGTGGGAGCAGGAACCGATCCTGCGGAGGGGAGTGCGTTAGCGATCGCTCTTTTGCATTATCTGGCTGACAATGCGACGCTGAGTATTGCCACCACGCACTTTGGCGAACTCAAGGCGCTGAAATATGAAGACGAGCGATTTGAAAATGCATCGGTAGAATTTGATGATGTAAGTCTTTCGCCTACTTATCGCCTGCTGTGGGGAATTCCAGGGCGTTCTAACGCCCTAGCGATCGCCAGAAGGCTGGGACTTAAGCCAGAAATTGTCGAAGAGGCTAAAACCCATGTAGGTGAAGCATCTGAGGACGTAAACCAGGTGATTGCTGGGTTGGAAGCGCAGCGGCGGCGTCAGGAAACCAAGGCGCAAGAAGCTGCCAAGTTGTTACAACAGGCAGAACAACTGCATCAACAGGTTTCGCGCAAAGCAAATGCATTGCAGGAACGGGAACGGGAATTAAAGCTTTCCCAAGAACGGGCAGTGCAGGATGCGATCGCGCAGGCAAAGGGTGAAATCGCCAGTGTAATTCGCCGCTTGCAGCAAGGAACGGCAACGGCTGGCGATGCTCAAAGTGCAACTAATGCCCTTAATGAAATTGCACAGCGAAATTTGCCGTCGAGACAGCAACCCGCAAAACCGAAACCTGCCTTTAAACCAAAAGAGGGCGATCGCGTCCGCCTGCCTAATTTCGGACAAACAGCCGAAGTGTTGAGCGTTTCTGAAGCGGATGGGCAATTGACTGTGAGATTTGGGTTGATGAAAATGACCCTACCGCTGACGGATATTGAGTCCCTCGACGGGCAGAAAGTTGAACAGCCAGCTAAAGCAAAGCCTGCACCACCGCCAGCAGCAGTAGTCCAGCAGCAACCAGCACCAGTAGTTCGGACTAGCAAAAATACGCTTGATATTCGCGGCAGCCGGGTAGCTGATGCGGAGATGGAGTTAGATCGCACAATAGGGAAAATGTCAGGAGAGCCGTTGTGGATTATTCACGGCAAGGGTACGGGACAGTTGCGGCGCGGAGTACATTCCTTTTTAGAGCAGCATCCTCAAGTTGAGCGTTTTGATTTAGCTGAGTCGGCTGATGGTGGCGCTGGGGTGACAGTTGTTTATATTAAATAGCCATTAAACCCCGCGCACAAAATGTCCACAAATGTGGACATTTTTTTTTCTCTGTACGGTTCGCTAGGAAAAAATGTGCGCCAATGGCGCACATTTTGCCTGCGCTCTTGGGAAAATAACCGATCTAGACTAATAACGTGAATCCCAGAGCGATCGCGTTAATTGCCAAATGCCAAACTAGACTAGGAAAAGAAACTTTGGCAAAACCGAGGTAGTCTGGTTTCAAGACTTGTAACGGTGAAGTTCCAATTAGTGTCGTCACCTACTCTGAATATATGACCTCGACTGTAAAGATGCCCTCGCCAACTCCCCAGTGGTCAGATTTGCCCCTTACTTCCGCGCCCGACTTGGTACAGTGGGACAACATCAAAGCCCAACTGGATTTAGTATTGTTGGCAATAGAAGCATTAGCAGGTATAGGTTCTGAGGCGATGCTCCAGGCAGCAGCCGAACTGAATCTAGAGTCAACCATCGCAGATAGGGTGGCCTTGTGGCGGCTGAGACAGTCAAACCCAATGAGGAAGAGTTCCGGCGGTAGGAAAAAGCTGGATGTGGAAGAAGCGCGATCGCTGGTTCTCATTGTCTGCCACTTAGCTAAACAGCACCAAGAGCTAATTCGTCGTGCTGTTGCCCTACTAGAACAACTAGCAGAGCAAAACAAGGAACCGCACCGCACAGCTTTACTAGGAGATTATCTCGATGCCTTCAGCAACACTTACTCCGATCGCATGGAGGAGGTGGAAGATGTATCGCCCGAACAGTTGAATGGGTTGGCACTTAAACTGCTGATCGATCTGTTATTTTACAGCGGCCCAAATGGCCATCGGCGTTTTTGGTTAGCACTCCTCGACCGCGCCCGATAGAAAGGCAAAAGCATTCCCAGGCTGTGCCTGGGAACGAGGGCAAAAGCAAGAAGTAGAAAAGAAAAAATTATTATTATTTCTTTTTTTGCTTTCCCAGCCCAGCCAGTAGTCCCTAACCCCTGTTTTAAAATGGTTTTGCGAAGATACACCCCACCCACTTGCACGCTGGAAATTCAGGCGAAAGACTCGCCCCTGTCTCGATGGGCGAGGAGACCAGTATTCAAGCAGTTGCGCTTTGAGCTTCGCTTCGACGATCCAAGGCAACCAGAAGAACAACGGATTTCAATTTTTGGCGATCGCGCTGACTTAGAAGCTTTGCACGAAGCCGTTACTACCTACGTGCAGGACTTCCTCGAACAGTCCCCTGCCCAAATGCCGCTGGGCAGCGCTGCCAAGCTTGTTGGCAGTATACGTTCTCATAGTGACGCGGATGGCAACGGGGCAAGGGAATCGCTTGGACAAGAAGATACAGCGATCGCGGCAAAGCAGCCTTACAACGAGGCAATGGAACCAGCCGAGGAATTGCCCCAAGAGGAAAAAATTATTTCAATTCCCGATCGCGACAACGTGCGAGATATGTCTGCGTACCGCAATGGGCAAGAAAATTCCAACTCGGAGCGATCGCCACATACAGCATCATCAAACGGCAATTTAGAACTTTCAGGGCGACACGCTTCTAAGCCCCAACTCCTCATCCCTTATCTGCAACCACGCGGTTTGCTAGGGCACGATCTGTTCCTGGGAAGGCTAGCGACGCCAGAATCAGGGCCAGTAGTTCCCCTGAGCGTGCTGCAATTATTTGACCTAGCGACAGCTTTAGATGAATACGCTGCTGAATTGCTAGCGTTACCTGCTCTGGGCACCGCAGGGCGTCAACCTTTCCCTGCTTGGACTAATGTGGCGGCGATGCTTGTGTTGGGAGTCGGCGTGACCACAGGGGCGATCGCGCTGCTTAATAAGCCTAAACCAAGTACCCAAACTGTGGTACTGGTACCCAGCCCTGCCACTTCGCCGACAGTTGTCGCCCAAGCAACACCAACAGAAACGCCACCCCCACTAATACTAGGGCTGCCAACACCACCGCTGCCGACTGGTTCGCCACTACCGACGACAGCAGTACCGACGCCGTTGCCGTTCCCCCCAAAATTACAGCCACCGTCTCCTGTAGCCGCCCCAAATATTGCGAGTCCGCCGCCGTCTTTGAATATACCTGGTGGTGGCTCGGCTCAACAGCCTGCGCCTTCGGGGTCGGAGTCTTTGAAAATACCTGGAACAGCCCCACGCTCTTCTGGTTCCAGTTCGCAGCAGGTATTGATACCTAACAACGATAATCGATCTGCCCGTTCCAATTCGCAACCAACGTTTAAAACTAACAACGATAATGTGCCTCCCCGTTCTAGTTCGCAACGGGTGCTAATACCTCAATCGGAGCTACCGCGCCGCCCTAGCAGTTCTCAGTCGCCACCTCTACGGCGGATAACTGCCCCACAAGAGTCCAACCTCCCCCGCATCGTCGCACCGCCAGAGCAAGAGCTACCTCCGATGGAGCCGCCTAATCAGGAAGAGGGCGCTGCGGCACTTGCACCTTTACCCAATCTGGGTGCAGATACATCTGCCCCTGACGAAGCTGCATCTGTACCTGCGCCTGCGCCCGCCCCGCTGATTCCACCTTTGCCGCCTGCTCCTCGGATTACTGCGCGGAAGCAGCCTAAAATTACGGCGATAAAGCCACTGCCGGAAGTAAGCTCTAATCCTGGTGTTGCTATTGTTCCGGATCGGTCTGGAGAGACATTATCGAACGATCAAGCAAATATAAGTGCTGCTACCAGGGGTACAGTATCAGCTCAGGGCGATCGCGCTGCTAGTAGCGCTGGGGATAATAAGGTGGCAACAGGCTCGTTGCTTGACTCTATCCCCCAGGTAGCAGAAGCTAGAAGCTTTTTTCAGCAGCGCTGGCAACCCCCCAAAGACCTTACGCAAACTCTGGAGTACAGTTTGCAGCTCAATCCTGATGGCTCTATTCAACGCATTAAACCCCTGGGTAAGGCATCTGGAAATTATATAGACCGCACTGGTATGCCTTTATTGGGCGAACCTTTTGTTTCTGCCGTCCAGTCTGGCGGTTCTCCCACCATCCGCGTGGTTCTCACTCCTGACGGCAAGGTGCAAACCTTTTTACAACCACAGTAGTGGGGACGGGGAATAGGGAATGGGGAATAGGAATAGTACCAATGCCCCATTCCCCATGCCCAATACCCAATGCCTTAAGGCTCTACTTTGACGCCTTTCCAAAAGGCTATATATCCCTCGATGTTCTTGGCGCCATCTTTGGTTTGGGGATAGTACCAAGCAGCATCTTTATTCTCTTGCCCATCTACAACGATGGTGTAATAGCTGGCGACGCCTTTCCAAGGACAGGAGGTGTGAGTGCTGCTGTCTTTGAAATACTCCTTGTTGATGGTTTCAGGCGGGAAGTAGTGGTTGCGTTCTACAACTTCGGTGCGATCGCTTTGTGCTAAAACAGTACCGTTCCAAATTGCTTTGGCCATAATTAACAACGTTGTTAAAGAAAGTTTACAAATTACATTATGAAGCTAATGGCAAATTAATGTAGGGTGGGCACTACCGCCTCCCGCACACAACCCGTCAATCATGGCTCAGTTTCGTTCCCTAGAACACGCCCTCAAACACTTCTTTGGCTACGACACCTTCCGTCCGGGACAGCGGCAAATCGTAGAACAAGCGCTTCAAAATCAAGATTTGCTAGTTGTTATGCCGACCGGCGGCGGGAAGTCTTTGTGTTTTCAACTGCCAGCACTGCTAAAACCCGGTTTAACGGTCGTGGTGTCGCCGTTGATTGCCTTGATGCAAGATCAAGTAGAAGCCTTGCAAGATAACGGCATTGGCGCGACATTTCTCAATAGCAGTATTAGTTGGGCACAGGTGCGATCGCGTGAAGAAGCGATTCTCGCTGGTAGGGTTAAGCTACTCTATGTTGCTCCAGAACGACTGCTGGGTGAAAAATTCCTGCCGTTTTTAGATCTCGTTAAGCACCAAATTGGCATTTCTAGACTAGCTATAGATGAAGCCCACTGCGTCTCTGAATGGGGACACGATTTTCGCCCAGAATATCGCCAACTGCAACAACTGCGCCAGCGTTACCCAAATGTCCCCACTATAGCTTTGACTGCTACCGCTACCAGTCGCGTCCGCGAAGATATCAGCCAACAGCTAGCGCTGCGTCAACCCACCATTCATATTGCCAGCTTTAACCGCCCCAATCTCTACTATGAGGTGCGACCAAAACACAAACAATCCTACTCAGAATTATTACAGCAAATCCGCACAACAGATGGTTCGGGGATTATCTATTGTCTCAGTCGCAAAAAAGTTGATGAACTGGCGTTTCGCTTAAAGCAAGATGGGGTAAAAGTGCTGCCCTACCATGCTGGTTTGAGCGATGAAGAACGTAGTTCCAATCAAACTCGCTTTCTGCGCGATGACGTGCAGATTATGGTGGCAACTATTGCTTTTGGGATGGGAATTAATAAGCCAGATGTAAGATTTGTAATTCATTACGATTTACCGCGCAATATAGAAAGTTATTATCAAGAAGCTGGCAGGTCTGGAAGAGATGGAGAACCCGCTCGCTGTACTATATTTTTTAATTATGGCGATATCAAAACTATTGAGTTTCTAATAGATCAAAAATCAGACGAGCAGGAGCAGCGGATTGCGCGTCAACAATTGCGCCGGGTAATTGATTATGCAGAAGGTACAGATTGCCGTCGCACGATTCAACTCAGTTATTTTGGGGAACGTTTTGCTGGAAATTGCGGAAACTGCGACAATTGCTGCCATCCAAAACCGCAAGAAGATTGGACTATTGAAGCGCAGAAATTTTTATCGTGCGTAGCCCGTTGTAAAGAAAGATTTGGGATTAATTACATTATTGATGTGCTGCGGGGAGCTAAAAATCAAAAGATTGCCCAGAACGGACACCAAGAACTTTCTACTTATGGAATTGGTAAGGATAAAAGTGCGGATGAGTGGAAGATGCTGGCGCGATCGCTATTGCATCAAAATTTAGTTGAACAAACTGCTGATGGTTATTCTGTTTTAAAACTCAACGATTTGAGCTGGCAAATTCTCCGCCGTCAGCGTGAGGTTTATCTTGCCGTACCCGCACAACAAACGCCTACTTTAGAATATAGAGATAGGGCGGAAGCGGAAGTAGAAATGCTGCTGCAAAGGTTGCGAAGTTTACGCAAACAGCTAGCTGATTCTCAAGGGGTTGCACCCTATGTAGTTTTTGCTGATTCCACTCTCAAGTTAATGGCGCAGCAACGTCCGCAAACTTTATCAGAATTTGGCAAAATTTCTGGTGTAGGCGATTATAAATTAGCGCAGTATGGTGATATTTTTCTTAGGGAAATTCAAGGTTATTGTCAAGAACATGGGCTAACAGCACAACCAGCCGTAAAGAATAAAAGCATTACTCCCCAACCAACATACACGCAGTTAAATACCCTGGAATTATATCGGCAAGGTTTTACGGTTGAAGAAATTGCAGAAAAACGCAATGTGCGCGTTACTACTATCGTCAATCACTTATGCGAGTTGATTGAAATTAATCAGCTTGTGGATATAACTCAGATGGTTTCGCCAGAACGTCAATTACACATTTTGGAGGCTATTAAAGCAGTTGGGGCTGATGTTTTGAAGCCGATTTATACCCATTTGGGCGAACAGATTAGCTATGAAGAAATCAAACTTGTACGCAGTTGGTGGCGACAGCAGAATAGGCGTTGAAAGTGATAAATTAAAGCTTGTTAATTCATCAACAATTTGCTTGACAAACTCTTGAAATTATAGTTTACTATAAATGTATTGACAGGCACGGGCATGATGCCCGTGCCTTGTCTTTTACCTCTTAAATTGCCAGAAAATTATAGTAGTCGTTAATAATTAGCATTTTTTATATCAGTGGCGATCGCATCGCCAGCACTATGGTCTTTCGATTTAAAACGCATCTATGTCAAAGTTTCAGATACCCGACTTCTTTAAGAAGTCGGCGATCTTGCCTTCATTTTGCATAATTTTATATATCCTCCTCCAACTAAGTTGAAGGTTAGGAAAAATAAGTATTAACTTATCTGCTATTTGTTGCTAAATCATCATTTGATTTAGTAGCACCGTCCTTAAAAGTAATGGGTTCAGACGATAAAATTTGCGAATTTTTGCCCAACCGAAAGCGCTGACCGCGCCATATAACATCTCTACTAATATACGAAAAAAGCACAATTAATATAGCTTTGATGTCCGCAAGAGGCAAAGTAATCAAATGCCTTGCGTCGCCGCCAAATCTCACGTAGGTGAAAGAATTACAAAGCCAACTTGCAATACCAGCGAAGGCCAAAAATGCCGCACCCAAACGTGCCTTTGCAAGCCAAAAAATAGCAGCCGCAAATAACCAAAACGTGCCGTTCCACAAAAGTAAATTAAAAGGGCCTGCTGGGTTAAAAGACCGAATAAGTCGCCCCCACCGCAATAATTGCGCCCAAGCTTGCTGGATGCGCCAGTCACCAAAATATATATCTATAATATCGGGGGCGATCGCGCCCTTCCAATTAAGTTTAGTTAATATCGGGCCGATAGCACCATCTTCTCCTAAGTAGCTTTCTAATGTGGCAAATCCTCCCATATCTAAGAGTGCTTGTTTGCGGACCGCCATCCACTTGCCCATCATTAGCGGGATTCCGGTTAAATAATAGACGCCGCAGAGAATTGATAATAATTCGGTGCCAATATGTACAGCCCGCAACTGCGCGCCGAGGGTACTAGGTTTACGCACGAAAAAGGGAGTGCAAGCCCATCCAACACGCGGATCGTCAAATACGGCGACTAAGCGTAAAAGGCTGTTTTGATGAGGTCTGGTGTTGCCGTCGCTGATAATAATTATCTCACCTTTGGCGTGCGTTTCTAAACCAATGAGGTTGATAACTTTTGGGTTGCAACTGGGGCGATCGCTCGTAATAATTAATTTAAAAGGCGCGTTGGGGTTCTCGGTAATAAATTGCTCGACAACTGCAACTGCTGGATCGTTTTTATCAGCAATACCTATTAAAACTTCGTAAGGGTGGCCTTTTAAATTGACGAATGCAGCCAAGTTTTCTGCAAGTTGATAGTCCACACCCTTGAGTGGTTTAAGAATGCTTACCATTGGCAGGTTAGTAGTGTCTTTTCTAGCGCGATCGCCTGTCCCACGACGGCGCATAAATAGGCTTGTCGATGCTGCTACGGTTATAGCACTCAATGCTACCCCGTTGCCGAAAATCGTACCTACAATGTCAAGCCACATCCAGGGAAGAAGTGGTAGGCTAAAGTTCATATGTTTTCAGATTTTGATTTTGTTTTGTTAAACAAGTTCGTCGCTTCGATTTTGAATTATGTTTTGTCAGGCGGGCATTATTCAGTTCCAATGTTATCATTAAGTTTGAAAAGTGGAAAAGACGTTAAGGAAGTTAAATAAATAGGTTGTCCTTATATTTGAGGTTAAAAAGTAAAATTGCTGGAGCGCGATCGCTGGTTAAAAACTTAGCATAAAATTTAATCAAATATAAAAGAAGAAAATATATGCAAATCGCCAAAACAACTCCCGACCAGGCAAAATATATACTGCGGGTAATGAAAGTTGCAGGTACACTAGACGGGCATCTCGCCTCAACTCCGCGTGCCCTTATTACCGCCATTCAAAAATACTTTTTGTTGACAGAATATGATATAGATTATTTAGAATTTATCAGTCCAGAAGAAGTTGCGATCGCCATTACCGATCCTATAATACGCCAGCAATTATTGCAGGCAACGATCGTAGTTATCTTGTCTGCTGGTGAAGCTAGGCTTCCACAGTTGCATATTATTGAAAGCTACGCCAAAGCGCTAGAAGTTTCCGAAGATATTTTGAAATATTTAAGAATGTTATGCAAGCGGCAAATATTACCTTTAAAAATTGATGTTTATCGCCATTGCTTCATAGGGCAAAAATATAAGCAAGAAGTAGACAAGCAAGGAATTGGATGGTTGCTCAAAGGTTTGATTAGCTATACAGGAATTAAGGAGGATAGCAGGCTTGCTTCGAGTTACAGAAAACTAGAGTTTTTGCCCCAAGAAAGTTTAGGATATCAGTTATGGAAATTTCACCAAGAGAACAAATACCCCTTTCCTGGCGAAAAAGGTGGAGCGCATGAAAATACTTCCTATCACGACATAACACATATCCTGGCAGGTTATGATACCAGTCCTCTAGGAGAACTCCAGACTGTGGCTATGACTGTGGGGTATAAAAAAACAGGAGATCCCCTTGCTTCAATTTTTTTCATTCTCCTACAACAACACCTTGGAGTTAATGTGGGATTTTTATCAAAAGCTAGAAGGGGCGTTTTAGATTTACCGGATGCTCCTGATAAATTTATTAGAGCGTTCTTACGGGGAACCGCTATGAATATAGATTTATCGGATAATTGGGATAGCTGGGATGTTATAAGTTGCCCGGTTGAAGAATTAAGAAAGCAATACAATATTGTGTAATTTTAGGTTCTAATTTTGGATAGAGGGTGCAGCGCGATCGCGTGCAGCATCACCTAAAGCCAAGTACCAGACAGAAAGTATTCTGTCCACACACGACGGCTAATTTATGCCAAGACAGGAGTATTGTAGAAACACAACTAATTAGCCATACCAGGATTGAGTATGTCGAAATCTTCCAATTCGTTCCAACTCACCGAGCAAGAGCGAGCTAACCTAGCGCGTTTGGTAGACTATTCCTCAGCGCAATCTTTACCAGAGGTTTGGTCAATAGCGCGAGAACGATTTGGTGATGCGATCGCCCTCCTCGACCCCCACAGCCAACCAGAAGTTAGTCTAACTTACACCCAGGTATACCAACAAATTCAACAATTTGCCGCTGGGTTGCAAGCATTAGGAGTACAGCCAGAAGATCGCGTTGCTTTATTTTCCGATAATTGTCCCCGCTGGTTCATCGCCGATGCAGGCATTATGACAGTGGGTGCAGCTGATGTCGTGCGTAGTTCGCAGGCAGAGCGCGAAGAATTGTTATTTATACTTGCAAATAGCGGCAGCACAGCCTTAGTAGTGGAAGACCGCAAGACGCTGAAAAAACTTAGAGAGCGCCTAGACGACCTGCCCATTCAACTGGTAATCTTGCTGTCAAATGAAGAGCCAGAACGCGACTCCAGCCTCAAGATGCTCAACTTTGCCCAAGTAACGGAAGTTGGGGCAAAAAACACGTTAAAGCCAGTTAGTAGAAACCGGGAAAACTTAGCAACCTTACTCTACACTTCCGGCACTACTGGCAAACCCAAAGGCGTAATGCTAACTCACGGTAACTTGCTGCACCAAGTTATTACAATAGGGGCAGTAATTCAACCGCAATTAGGCGATCGCGCCCTTACAATCCTCCCTACTTGGCACACCTTCGGACGTACTGGCGAATACTTTCTCCTCTCACAAGGTTGCACCCAAGTTTACACTAATATCCGCTACATCAAAAAAGACTTAAAAGAATTTCAACCCCAATATTTAGTAGGCGTTCCCCGACTTTGGGAATCCATTTATGAAGGGGTGCAAAAACAATTCCGCGAACAACCCCCATCCAAGCAGCGACTGGTTAACAACCTCTTGAGTTTAAGTCAGCGCTACATTGAAAGCAGGCGCGTTTCTCAAGCCTTATCGTTATCTCCCCAACCCGCTTCACTTCCCCAACGGGTAGTAGCTGGGATACAAACCGCTGCTCTTGCTCCTCTCCACGCTGTTGCAGAAAAGTTGGTATATAAAAAAGTGCGGGAGGCGACTGGAGGAAAGCTGAAATACGTGATTAGCGGCGGTGGTTCCCTGGCCATGCACCTAGAAAACTTTTTTGAAATTGTCGGGCTTGAGGTGCTGGTAGGCTACGGTTTGACAGAAACTTCCCCCGTTACCCACGCACGGCGGTATTGGAGTAATATGCGGGGTTCATCTGGCAAACCGCTTCCAGGGACAGAAGCTAAAATTGTTGACCCGGAAACCCGCAAACCTCTCCCCGTCGGTAAGGTTGGCTTGGTGCTGTTGCGAGGCCCGCAAATTATGCAGGGATATTATCAAAATCCCCAAGCCACTGCCAAGGCAATTGATGCAGAAGGATGGTTTGATTCGGGGGATTTGGGTTGGATAACGGCTGAAAATGACGTGGTGCTGACCGGAAGGGCTAAGGATACGATTGTTTTAACTAATGGCGAAAATATCGAGCCGCAGCCGATAGAAGATGCTTGCCTGCGGAGTGCGTATATTGACCAGATTATGCTGGTAGGGCAAGATGAGCGATCGCTTGGCGCTTTGATCGTGCCCAATCTAGAATCACTCTCCAAGTGGGCTGCTTTGCAAAACCCACCCCTCCACATTCCAGATAAACTAACGACTCCCCAGGAAGCATCTGCCCTGGATAGTAAAGTAATCCAAGACTTGTTCCGTCAAGAATTGAATCGCGAGGTGCAAAACCGTCCTGGCTACCGTGCAGATGACCGCGTTGGCCCCTTTAAATTGATCCTAGAGCCGTTTTCCACTGAAAATGGCTTGATGACCCAAACCTTGAAAATTCGCCGCAACGTCGTAATGGAACGCTATCGCGATATGATCTCAGGGATGTTTGAAAAGTAGTATTTGGCGCACCATACGGATTCCGAACGCGGATGCACGGATAATTTATTTATGGGTGATGATTAATTGGCGCACAAGATTGCGGTGCTATCCGCGTGCAGCACAAACAAAACGCGGATGGGTCATAATCTCGCCATTACCAATTACCCATACCAATCAACTTCTTTTCTCAAATCCACTCCCAAGCTAAATGTTTATGGATGTTTCTCAATCACACCTACTCCTAAAGCGGCCTGTTACTATCAAAGCCGTTGTCACCCCCCGTTGGAAGGAGGAGGCTCAACAGCAACTTCAATCACAAATCAACCAACTTGACTCGCAACTGCAACAGCTAGATATGCAAGGTCAGCGGGCAATTTCCGAACTACAAAAGCAGAACCTACAACCCCCAGGGCCTCAAGTGATGCAGCAGATTGACAATATTCAAATTCAGGTCAATCAAAAGAAAAGCGAGCTGCTAGAGGAGAAAAATCAACTACTCCAACAGTTGCAACAAGTGCAAATGATCGAACTCAATCAAGAGGTAAATCACGGTCAGATTGAAGGTTTATTCCGAGTGGAACCGGGAGACAACTTGGTGCGGAAAATGCAGGTAGAAGTTCTCTTGCGCGATGGAGTTGTTGAAGAGATTCGCGGCGATTTATAATTCCTAGCGCTGTTGGTTCATAGTTCATGGTTCATTGGCATTCCCTCAATGAACGATGAACAATCAACTTGTTATAACTTGATTTTGGGTCATCTACCGACAAATTTCATTCGACCAATCTTGATGACCTCGCCCAACATGACACTTTTGTTGGGAGCCAGCCCATACCATTTGCCATTGCTTACCAGTCTGGGCTGTGCCAGAAGTGCTGACAAATTCAACGCGATATCTTATAGCACCAATAGAGTCATCTGCAACGCCAGTTTGGGTGATGGTAACTACTGCCTTATTGGGTTGGGGGTTGGTCATCTCAACTTGGCGCGATCCACCTTCGGACTCGATTTGTCCAAATGCTTTGAGAGCGATCGCTTTTGGATCTGTGCCTTTTAAAGATTCAGCGGGCTTAATATCTTGTAATGAAATAGTTTTGTATTGCGATCGCCCTTCCGTAGTACCTGGGGCATTCTGGCTGAGTTTTCCAGGTCCTTGCCCATCGTTAGAGGGGGGCGGGGTTGGGGCTACCTGAGTGCTAGTATCGATAGTGCGGCAAGCAGCAAGAGTAGCAGCAATACTTGCTAAAACAATTAGCGAAATTTTAAATTTGCCAAACATCAGATTCATTCGCCCCTTCAACCACTGATGCTAACCACATTCTAGCCAGATGCTCCCGCCTCCGGAGGATCTTAACGACAAGGGGTTAGCGGCCAGACAACTTCATAGAACCTTTTGTGGTCTGATAGCGATCGCGCTAAGCTTCAAGATACAATTCAATCTGGCTTAACCTTTGTTTTAATAGACAGTCGATTCGGAAACCACCCCATGATCCACGAAGTTTTCATGCCAGCTCTTAGCTCAACCATGACCGAAGGAAAAATCGTTTCCTGGGTTAAATCGCCTGGTGACAAAGTGGAAAAAGGCGAAACCGTAGTGGTTGTCGAGTCCGACAAAGCCGATATGGATGTCGAGTCCTTCTACGAAGGTTATCTTGCCAGCATAGTTGTTCCTGCTGGAGGCGTTGCTCCTGTTGGTGCGGCGATCGCTCTGGTAGCAGAAACCGAAGCTGAAATAGAAACGGCCAAACAACAGGCACCAGGCTCTAGCGTTCCCTCCCAGTCTGCAAGCGAAACCCCTCCCGCACCTGCCCAAACTCAAGGAACTTCTGCCCCTGCAATTCAAGAGGCAGTAGCGCCAATAGCTCGTCAAAACGGACGCCCCATTGTCTCGCCCCGCGCCCGCAAATTAGCCAAAGATATGGGCGTCGATTTGAACTCCCTCAAAGGCAGCGGCCCTCACGGTCGGATTGTCGCCTCTGATGTAGAAGGCGCCGCCAATAAAGGTAAACAACCTGCCGCCGCTGTTTCAGCACCTGCGACACCTGCTGCCCCAACCGTTACACCGCCACCAGCACCAGCAGCACCCGTTAAAGCAGCACCAGCACCAGCAGCACCCGCCGCAGTCCCCGGTCAGACCGTGCCGTTGACGACGCTGCAAAACGCTGTCGTGCGGAATATGATGGCAAGTTTGCAAGTGCCTGTCTTCCACGTTGGTTACGCCATCACGACCGATAATCTGGACAAGCTCTACAAGCAGATTAAGTCTAAAGGCGTGACGATGACGGCGTTGCTAGCCAAGGCGGTTGCCGTGACGTTGCAAAAGCATCCTTTGGTTAATGCCAGCTACACCGATGCAGGCATCCAGTATCACGGTGCTATTAACGTTGCTGTAGCTGTAGCTATGGATGACGGTGGTTTAATCACCCCAGTTCTGCAAAATGCCGACCAGCAGGATATCTACTCGCTGTCTCGCAACTGGAAGGATTTGGTGGAACGCGCTAGGAGCAAGCAGTTGCAGCCTCAAGAGTACAACTCTGGCACGTTTACTCTATCTAATTTGGGGATGTTCGGCGTTGACCGCTTTGATGCTATTTTGCCACCCGGCCAAGGTGGAATTTTGGCGATTGGAGCATCGCGTCCTACTGTTGTAGCTACTGCTGACGGATTGTTGGGCGTGCGGCAACAGATGCAGGTAAATCTCACAGCCGACCACCGGATTATTTACGGCGCTCATGGTGCGGCGTTCCTGCAAGATTTGGCTAAGTTGATTGAGACTAATGCTCAGTCTTTGACTATGTAGCATTTCGGCCTAGCAATGCCCGCCCTAGATTACAATCGTAGGGTGGGCAGCGCCCACCTCTACATTACTAAAAATATTTTTTCAATATCATAGAAATAAGTATTAGTCAAGCCAAAGTCAATCTTATATAGAAAAAATTGTTTTCAGTTGCACTGGGCGATCGCGCTCTAAAATCACAAAATCAGCCTTAATTCCACGAGTTTATTATAATTACAGCCTTGCTTGTACAAAATTTCTCACACTGCGCCCTGAGTATTATTTTATGTAAAGTACCTCAAATGGCGTGCCTTCGTCAATAGTTGAGAATAAAGTCAATAAGTTTTTAGGCCATAAAGCTAGGAAAAATTTTTATATTAAAATTATATAGAGAAGAGTATTTATAAAGGTTATGAGAAGGCGAGCAATCTGACACAAACACGAAATTTGAGAACCAGGGTTTGTGGAAGCTTGTATAAACGTGAATTTTTAGGTGGAAACAAGAAACCGGGGTTTGGGAGAGAAGCTTTAAAACTTTTGGGCATTGCCTCTAGAGATGTTGGAACTGCTTAAGCGGCTACTCAAGAAGTCAGCGAGAGCGCCAACTTAAGCACCCAAGGCGATCGCCTAAGCTAGGCTAAGGAACTCCTTTACCCAGCTGTAATTTTTAGCTGGACACAAAAATGCAGACTACCGTTACCAATGCATCCGCCTGGGTTAGGCTGAGAAATCGAGAAATTAGCATAGAAGAAGCGCTGAAACTCCTGGTAGACGAGCATGGAGTTGTCAACCCAACGTTGCTAGACAGAGAAGTAAGCTTCCGATTTTTAAGGGAATTTCAGGATAGGAATTCTCTACCGCCAGTAATTCCCTTACTGCTGTGGCGGAACTGCTTCTACCTGGGCAGCCCCGTACAGCTGACACCAGAGATCGTTAAACAACTGAGCGATCGCACCCTGACGGAAATTAAAATTATCCCCGTCGCCGATAAAAGCTATCGCAGTTGGTTTCACAAAGAAAAACTCGACCCCAACCGCATCAGTTCAGCCCCCCTGGTGAATCCCCTGACAGGCGAGTTGGAGAAAGAAGACATTGGCGAAACAACAGATCTATACCTCTCCAAAGCCGTCAATCAGATTGGCAGAATTAAAACCCTTATTTCTGGTGCATTGCGTAACCGCGCCAGCGACATCCATCTCGAACCCATGCAAGAAGGCTTAAGAGTCCGCTATCGCATTGATGGCGTCTTGCGGGATATTACCAGACTGCCCTTAGAGATCAGCCGTCGAGTAGTCGTCGCCCTCAAAGTTATGTCAGATATGGACATTGCAGAAAGTAGGCGACCCCAAGACGGGAGAATCGGCGAGAAATATGCAGCCGCCGAACAAGCAGAATTGGGAATGGATATGAGGGTGAGTACCTTGCCGTGCGTTGGCGGGGAAAAAGCCGTAATTCGCTTGCTGCCGCGACAAAACCCCTTTTCTAAAATTGAAGACTTGGGATTTTCCCAGAAGACGCTAGACATTTACAAAAGTTGGTTGCAGCAGCCCCAAGGAATGATTATTTTGACTGGCCCTACTGGTTCGGGTAAAACCAGTACGCTGTACACCAGCCTGCAAGCTGTAGCGACGGAACACGTCAACGTAGTAACTGTAGAAGATCCAGTAGAGTACGTCTTGGCTCGGATTACTCAAACCCAGGTTAACGAAACTGCGGGGATGACTTTTGCGGCTGGGATGAGAGCGATTTTGCGCCAAGACCCAGATATTATCATGGTGGGGGAAATACGCGACAAAGAGACGGCGGAAACGGCGGTGCGGGCGGCGCTAACGGGACACTTGGTATTTACCACGCTGCACACCAACGATGCTCCCGGTGCAATTCCTCGGATAAAAGATATTGGCCCCGATCCTGGTTTAATCAGCGACGCGCTGTTGGGGATTGTAGCACAGCGTTTGTTGCGGCAGGTTTGTCCCCATTGTGCGGAGTCTTACAAGCCAACTGATGCAGATTTGCACGTATTGGGGATAGAACGGCAGCAAGCAGATTTATCCAGATGGCGGCGCGGGAAGGGTTGCATTAAGTGTTTTAATTCTGGCTACTTGGGGAGAGAAGCGATCGTTGAGTTGCTAGATGTTGATGATACGGTGCGGGATCTTATTTATGAAGGGACGATGACTCAGTTGCAGCGGTATTTGAGGGAAATTCACTTCGCCTCGTTTGGTATGGCAGCTGTGGAAAAGGTGACGACGGGCGTGACAACGGTTGAGGAAGTGTTGCGAGTTTTGCCGCGCAGTGCTTTTTCTCAACTGCGTAGTAAAGCTTTGGCTAAAGAGCGGAGTTTGGTTAGAGCAAATAGTTGAGTGGTGCGATCGCAAGGTTCTTTGAAGCGATCGCACCACTGTGCTACTCCCAGTTGCGGTAGAGTTCTCATAAAAGCCTTTAGCCCCAAACCCCAGGAAAACCTTGTGAAAGCAGTATTAATGACAGCCCCTGGTAAACCAGAAGTTCTAAAACTTCAAGAAGTGCCAGACCCCACCATCGAAAAAGACACAGAAATCCTCGTGCGACTCCACGCCGCAGGTGTTAACCCAATCGACACTAAACTACGCAAGCGCGGCACATTTTACCCAGACCAAATGCCAGCTATTTTAGGGTGTGATGGTGCTGGCGTCGTCCAAGCAGTCGGTGCAAATGTCCGCCGCTTTCGTGTCGGCGATGCCGTGTATTTCTGCCAAGGTGGAATCGGCGCTAAACTGGGGAATTACGCTCAATTTGCTGTTGTAGATGAGCGATTTGTTGCTCGCAAGCCAGAATCTCTGAGCTTTGCTGAAGCAGCAGCAGCACCTTTAGTTTTAATTACTGCATGGGAAGCTCTTTATGACCGGGCACGACTGAGAGATGGAATGAATCGTATTTCTACAACCAATAGAATACTCATTCACGCTGGTGCTGGCGGTGTCGGTCATGTCGCTATCCAACTGGCTAAACTGCAAGGTGCTGAAGTTTGTACTACTGTCGGTTCAGAAGAAAATGCTGATTTTGTCCGCAAACTCGGTGCTGACTTAGCCATCCTTTACAAGCAAACCGACTTTGTACAAGCTACTTTGGATTGGACTCAAGGAGAGGGAGTAGAACTAGCTTTTGACACCGTAGGCGGAGAAATCTTTTCTAAAACCTTCGCCGCAGTGCAAGTTTATGGCGATATAGTGACAATTCTAGAAGCAGACCCCGCTACTGACTGGAAAACTGCCAGACTGCGGAACCAGCGGATTAGTTTTGAACTGATGCTGACACCGATGTTGCAAGGGTTGGTGGAAGCACAGAAACATCAGGCTGATATTCTCGAACAGTGTGCGCGTCAAATTGATGAGCGCAAGCTGAAAATCCACGTCAGCAAAACTTTCCCCCTAGAGGAGGCTGCTGCTGCCCACGAGATGTTAGAAGCTGGATCGATAAGGGGCAAAATAGTTTTGCTTATCGACGATTAATAGTAGGTTGAACTTCGGCGGGTTGTTTCATTACCTGCAACAGTGCTGTCAAGGCGTCGTCTTCGTCGGGGTTGACCTGTCCGTCAAGCCATACTATGCTTACTGCTTTGGGAAGGGCGATCGCTGCTAATTCTGCATCGAGTCCTTGCATCAACTGCTGTAAAGACTGCGGTATTTTTAGCGCCGATTTTATACCTAGCAGCATTTGCTCGTCCAACCCCAGAGCCTTAAGCTGACCGTAGCGCACATCCCAGCCAACTCTTAATTCTGGTTCCGCTACCTGAATCAGGTAGGCGAACAATCGCTGCAATTTACTCTGTTGCTGGGGTGTTAGCTGGGAGGTTGCAGATCTGTTCTGGGTTTTGTTGATATTGTGCAGAATCTGTTGCCAGTCTTGGTTGTCGCAGCCTTCGGGCTTATCTACTGTTAGACAGATGCGAATTTTGTCATCTGAATCGCCCTCAAGATGAGTAACCTGTGACTTCACGCCCAAAAACCCCAGCCACTGAGCTACGGTTCCAATGAGGGTGTCGCGAGTAGCCTGAGAGCTAGCTAGCATTCTGATTTGGGTGCGTACCATTGGCCGCACGATTTGGGATAGCATAGCAGCAAGTTCTGAGTTTATAGGAGTTTCTTTTACCTAAATTTAACTCAGACTCTTAGGGCTGCTGCTGTGTCTAAAGGAACGTTATGGAGCGATCGCGCTAGTTATCATTCAACTCAAAACTCATTAACCCATTCTAAATTTTTGCTTCCAAAGACTTGAGATACTCTGTATTAACTCCCGACTCGCGGACGAGAGCAACCTTACCAGTACGAGCAATTTCGCGAATGCCAAACTTGTTTAGCACTTGCACGATCGCAACCATTTTGCCCGGATCTCCCACCACTTCTAGAGTTAGGGAATCTTCACCAATGTCTACCACCCTAGCGCGAAAAATCTGAGAAAGTTCAATAACTTCCGAGCGATGGGAACTGCTGGCATTAACTTTAACCAGCATCAACTCCCGTTCTACACACGGCGTATCGGTGATATCTTGCACTTTCAGCACGTTGATCAGTTTATAAAGCTGCTTAGTCAGCTGCTCGATCACGCGGTCATCTCCAGGCACTACCATCGTAATCCGCGAAATGCCCACTTGCTCTGCTGGGCCAACTGCAAGACTCTCGATGTTAAATCCGCGACGGGCAAACAGTCCGGCAATTCTGGTCAACACGCCAGCTTCATCTTCCACCAAAACCGAAAGGGTGTGTTTCATTGCTGCTAAAAGAGGCTGAGGAGCGATAGTTCCTAGAGAAATAGACCAATATTTACGCCGATCTTAAGCGTCTTCTGCTCTTGCAGGATAGAAGGGATATTCTATCATTTAGCAAAAATATTGTCTAGCTATTTGTAAGGTATAGCAATAAATATAGTAATAGAAAATCGCATTTTCCAGCACTTTTGCCTAGCACGAATCCTGACAAAGGTTCCTATACCTGTAGAGTTAGCAAAGGCAGAAGCTTAAATAATTTTGTTGGTAGATGTTTTTCTGCGGCTGCCCGCTAATAATAGATCGAGTCAAGCTTTATTGGAGTGAAAACGTTTATGGGTTGGTTAAAAAGACTCTTTGGAATGGAAAAGCCGGAGCAAGCTCAAGTCAATCCTGAGCCAGTTGCCACAGCAGATGCCACGACAGGCGGCGAGACAGTATCCCCTGAGCGAGTAGGTTTGAATGGCGAATACGACCAAAGTGGTTTAGCAAAGCGGGTAGCACTAGCTTTCGATCAGGACCCAGATCTAGACGATATCAATACCCTTTATGTAGCTCAGACTGGGGGCACAGTTGTTTTGAAAGGATCGGTTCCAAGTCAAGATATTCTCAACAAGATGGTATCTGTTGCCAGAAGCGTGAGCGGTGCAACTGGTGTTGAGACAAATCAAGTAAGTATTGGCTAGAAGCGCGATTAGTTAGTAGGTGGGCACTTGCCCACCCTAATTTGCTTAGTATTGTTGAGGAATTGCAGAATGAGGCGGCGCAGCAGTGTTGCTAGTATCTGAGTTGCCCGCTTCGATCCAATCAAGTAGAATCTTGTTAACTTGTTCCGGACATTCATCGTGGGGACAGTGCCCCGCATTTTCTAACTCAACGATCTGTAGCTTGGGGTTGAGGTCAACAAAACGCTTAGCCTGACTGCGAGGAACCATGCGGTCTTGAAGCCCCCAAATCAAAAGCATGGGAATATCCAAAGCAGACAGTACGGTTGTCACCTTGGGGCCAAATTGGGCACTAGCCATCGCCTTGAGGATAGCGCAGAACACTTGAGCAGAACCCCGATCTAGGGCTGGCCCAGTTAGAATATCCACAAGTTCGTCAGTGACGGCAGCAGGATTAGAATAGGCGATCGCTGCCCATTTCTTGACTACGGCTGGTCGTCTTACCAAATAAAAAGCTGTTTTGAGTAATGCCGGGTTAGCAAAAATCCCTTCAACCGTTGCTACTACAGGCCGCAACCAGCTAGGAATAGCCTCCTCTCGGACGGATGGATCGGGCAAACTAAGCATTGTAATGCCCTTGACCATTTCAGGATGCGCCGCCGCCGCCGCGACGCAAACTAGGGAACCAATAGAATTTCCCACTAATATTACGGGCTGCTGGATAAAAGTGCGCCAAAACTCGTAAACTTGCGCTACCCAAAGGTCAACTTTATAATCAGCAGTCGCTTTTCGCGATGCTCCGAAACCCAGCATATCGAGGGCGTAAACTGTGTGGTGTTGGCCTAGTTCCGCCATATTCTGGCGCCAGTGGCCGATCGAGGTGCCGAAGCCATGCAGTAGGATTATAGGTGTAGATGTCTGGGTATTTGATTGAGCGGCGCGGACGTAAGTGTAGCGAGTCTGCCAACCCCGCCAAACCCAGTCCCGCTGACTGCCAACCCGTAGCTGCCATTCAGGTATGCGTTGGGCGATCGCCCCAACCTCAGATTTAGTCACATCCACAAAAGTTTATACTTTTTCTTTCATTCTAGCGGCGATCGCAAGTCTCAACTTGACTTCATCTGCCCCGCTCAAAACCGGAAACCTTGAGCTTTGTTGAGTCGCCTAAACAATAGTCAAAGTCCAGACTACAATTGATTGCAAGTAGACGTTTCGCGCTTCTGTTGCTAGTTTTGGTTAGATTGACAATAAGATTTTACGCAGTCTATGCCTTGAACTAGGTTAGAACGCAAACTGCACAATACCCTCGCGTTAGTAGCTATATCGCTACCAACGCACAATGCACGCAAACCATATTCTTTATCAACCAACTGCTCCCAGAAAAATAGAATGCCAGTGATTGAAAAGAGACGCACTCGCGATCTACCCCAAATCAACGAAAGGATTCGGTTTCCCAAGATTCGTGTTATTGGTACCGACGGCGAACAGCTCGGTATTCTTACCCCTCAAGAAGCTATAACCCTAGCAGAGGAAAAAGAGCTGGATCTTGTCCTGTTGAGTGACAAGGCCGATCCCCCCGTTTGCCGGATTATGGACTACGGCAAGTATAAGTTCGAGCAGGAAAAAAAAGCGCGGGAAGCAAGGAAAAAGCAGCACACGGCTGATGTCAAAGAAGTGAAAATGCGCTACAAGATTGAAGAGCATGACTATCAAGTGCGAGTCAACCAAGCGCAGCGATTTCTAAAGGATGGAGATAAAGTCAAAGCCAGCATCACCTTTCGCGGTAGAGAAATTCAGCACAGCGACTTAGCTGAAGATCTGCTCAAGCGGATGGCAATTGATTTGCAGGAAGTAGGGGAAGTGCAGCAAGCTCCTAAAAAAGAAGGTCGCAACATGATGATGCTGCTCTCTCCGAAAAAGTAACTTAATCGGCTGCGGACTAATTAAAAGGGAGATACTCGCTATCTCCCCATACACCCTGGGGACAAAGCATAGCGATAGTTGCAATCGGCTCGCTTGTCAGTAGTATGTTGGTTAAAAATGCTTTGCCCCTCTAAAGTCTAAAGTGATGCACTAAGGACTCTAAACTATGGATTTAAAACTATAAACTGTGAACGGTGGGTAGACGGTGGAGAGCGATCGCCGCCCTTACCGTCGCATTGTCCTGTTAAGAAGATTATCGTAGGGATCGATGCGGCAGCCGCCCAAAGTCTAAAGTCTAAAGTCTAAGGTGCATGAAACAGCAAAATCGCGCTTTTTTTGGCGGCAGTGGGTTACAAGGACGAATTTTACAGTTGGTGAATCTCCGCCCCGAAGAAGGAGAGCGCACCCTTCTGATGTTCGCCTTTTATACCATGACAACCATCGGTTTGCTTTGGTTAGAACATAGCGCAGTCGCTTTGTTCTTGAAAAAGTACGGCGCCGAATGGTTACCAGTAATTTATATTGCCAGCGCCCTGATCGGTTCTGGAGCAGGCTTTTTGTATACATGGCTTGCGAGAATAGTACCCCTGCGATCGCTGTTGGTAGCGATCTCAGCTCTTATGGGACTCCCGCTATTTTTATTTCGCTTGGGATTAGACTCAGAGCTAATAGGAATACTCCCCTTAGTCACAATCTTTCTGTTACGACTTTGGATGGATGCTATTGATGTTCTCAACGACCTCAACACATCAATCAGCGCCAATCAACTCTTCAACATTCGAGAAATTAAACGCACCTACCCGCTGATATCTAGCGGGATGCTTGTAGCTGACGTAATCAGCGGCTTTTCCTTACCCCTATTGGTACTTTGGGTAGGATTGCCCAACGTCATAGTTGTTGCTGGGGTAATGATGCTCTTAGGAGCAGGGATACTGTATATTTTGTGCCAGCGCTACCAGCAATCGTTTCCGCAACTCGCTGCACGGCAAATAGAAGAAACAGAGTCGGAATATACAGCCCGCCGCAGACTCCAAGGCCCGATGAGCCGTTATGTCATCCCTTTGTTTGCCTTCTTTATTCTTGGCCAAATACTATTCCTACTGATCGAATTTCAGTATCTAGGCCAATTAGAAAGGAAGTTAGATACGACTGCGATCGCGAGTTTCCTCGGCCTGTTTAGCGGAGTTATCGGACTTTTTGAACTAATAACCCAGTGGTTTATCTCTAGTCGAGCCATTGAGCGTTTGGGCGTTTTCGTCGCTGCTATGATACTCCCTGCCTCAATAACCATTCTGGGTCTGTTCACCTTTGCAGGAGCAGTAAGCTTCTTCTGGGGCCTAATCGCTCTTAAATTCATAGACGAACTGGTTCGCTACACTATACTTGCCAGCATCGGCCCGGTTTTCTTTCAACCACTCCCAGAAAATGCCCGCAACTCCCTTCAGGCTGTCGTGCGCGGTATTGCCCAAACTCTCTCTACAGGGGCAACGGGGTTAGGAATTTTAGCAATGATTGGGCTAGTTAACTGGATATTTCCAAATATGGCTAAAGAAGACATATTTGCGCTACAAAGCCACATTTTTATCTTCTGCATCGTCGTATTTGCCTTGATTTGGCTCGGTAGCGTCTGGTTGTTGCGCTCCACTTATGTGGGCTTGCTGGTGCAAAGTGCCCAAAGTTCGCGCCTGACTTATTCAGATGTGGACTTGCGAGCGCTCAAGCGTGCTGTTGTAGAAGTGTTGGAGCAACCGGGCACAGAAGCCGATAAACGCTCTTGCATTCAACTCGTTTGCCAGATAGATCCAGAAAATGTTGGCGAAGCCCTCGCGCCACTCCTGGGCGAACTCTCCCCCGCTCTACAGCGGCAGAGTTTGGAAGCGATGTTGGAGGCAATAGAAATGAAGATTCAGCGGGTGGGCGAGGTAATAACCGCTGATGCAACAGCGAAGAGCTGGGAGTCAGATTTAAATTACGTCCAGGCTTTGATTGTACGCAAACCGCCGCCAGAAGTTTTAGCTCTCGCTTTGCGCTATGTCTGGCTGACAGCACCAGAGCCTGAGATAGGCACGCTTTTGCCTTATTTACACGAGCGGGTTGACCCGATTGTACGCTCTACAGCTGCGGCATTGATTCTGCGTCGGGGAAACCCTACGGAAAAAGCAGAAGCTACGAATACGCTGCGGCGGATGCTGACTTCGCAACGAGAGCGAGAAAGGGTGATGGGATGTCGCGCTCTGGGAGAGGCGGCTTATTTGCAAGCGCTGCGGCTTTATATTCCCAACTTGTTGCAGGATGAATCTTTGCGGGTGCGTTGCGCTTTATTGGAGGTGATTGCTTCTACCCATTTGGAAGAATACTATCCGTCCCTTCTGCGGGGCTTGCATTATAAATCTACACGGGAGGCGGCGCGGGGGGCGTTGGTGCGATTGGGAGATGAAGCTATCCCCTTGCTTTTGGAGTTGGCGGGAGATATTCACACGCCTGATACCGTTCATTTACAAGCTTTGTCGGCGCTGGGTGAGATTGGGACGAAGGAAGCTTTGGATCGGCTAGCAGCAATGTTGATGACTAGCTGGGGAACGATGCGCCGCAATATTCTCCGCATTCTGTTGAAGATGCCCCAAGAAGCTGGGATTGAGGGTGTGTTGGATAGGTTTGGCAGGAGCGGCATAGAAACGCTTATCGAGCAGGAATTGTTGTTTGTGGGGCAAGTTTATGCAGCAATTGTGGATTTGGGGGAAAGAGTGGGTGAATTGGGGACTCCCAGTTCAGAAGTGGTTTTATTGTTGCGATCGCTTAAGGATTTGCAGTCGGATGTGAGGGAGCGGTGCTTTTTGCTGATGAAGTTTCTTTATCCTGAGAGTTCTATTCAAGCGGCTGCTTTTAATTTGGAGTCGGATTCTCGCTCGAATGTGGCTTTGGGTTTGGAAATTTTAGATAATACTTTGGATATTCCCAGAAAGCGAGTTTTGTTGGGTGTTTTGGACAAACGCTCGGAAGTTGAAAAATTACAAAGCCTTGTGGAGATGGTGCCTTATCGACCGATGCAGCCGAGCGATCGCTTGCGTCGGTTGCTGGAATTGCGACATTTTTTGTCCGATTGGCCTTTAGCTTGTTGTTTTCATGCAGCAAGGGCTGCAAAATGGAGTCTGACACCAGAACAGACGCTGGTGTGTTTGCGCCATCCGACTGGCTTTGTGCGGGAGGCGGTTTTGGCTTATCTCAAGGCGGCTTCGCCTCGCACGCTTGCTGAAATGTTGCCCGCACTGAAAAACGATCCGGATCGGCTGGTTGCTGCACAAGTTGAGCAGATGATGGCAGAGCTGAAATAATTAGTTCATGGTAATGGGTAATGGGTAATGGGTAATGGTAAGAACTTTTTCTCAATGTCCAATTACCAATTACCAATTACCAATGAATAAATTGATAATCTATGTTAACGAGCGTTGAGCGCCTATTATTTGTCAGGGGCGTCCCGATATTTCAGGAATTGCGGGATGATTTTTTAGTGCGGCTGGCTTCGGTGATGGATGAGCTATCGTATCCAGCGCAGCATACGATTTTTACCGAAGGACAGGAGGGGCGATCGCTCTATATTGTGGTTTCCGGTAGGGTAAGGGTGCATATTGGGGACAGGCAGTTGGCGCAGTTGGATCAGGGGGCGACTTTTGGTGAGATGTCGTTGTTTGATGCTGAACCGCGTTCTGCTTCGGTGACTACGCTGGAATCTTGCGAGTGTCTGATGTTGACTCAGCAGCAGTTGTACGACGCGATTGATGAGACGCCTGGTATTGCTGTGAATATTATTCGTCTGCTTTCGCGTCGCATTCGGGAACTTAATCAGAAGATTAATGCTTTTAAGGCTGAGAGTCAGCAGGCTGATTTGAGTAAGGCTGGATGAGGAATTATAAACCGCCAAGACGCCCCAGCGAAGCGAAGGCGATAGCCGTTAGCGCCTTAGCGCGTTAGGGCGCCAAGGAAGAGAGGAGAGGAGCGATCGCGCTTTGATAAGTAGAGGAAAGGAACTTAATTATTTGTAGGATGGGTAGAGCGCTCGCAGACCTGATCAAACGATTGTTAAGGTTGGGTTTCTTAGGTCAAGTTAACTTACAAAATGATCTTATTTAATGCGATTGTTCTCTTTAGCATCCGATTAACAGCGATCGCTGTTATTTTTTATTCAAATAACTAGCGCAATGCTTTAAAAATCTGGCAGGAATTTCTGGGCGCGCACCAAAATGAAGATGTACATAGGAAGCATGAATTTGATGCGATCGCCACCCTTCTTCTGTATCTAAAATTTGTGCGTTATATCCTCCTATTTTAAATAAGGCTAAGGTCGGCATTTCAGATAAAGACGATCTGTGAAACTCATGTCCCCAAACTATTTCCCCGGCTGCTAGTAATGGACTGTCTTGGAGTGCGATCGCGCCTCTATATCCTAATGTCAAACGCGAACCCATACGGGCTGTAGTTGGCAATACGCCTACCATTTGCCAAGAAGCATTCTCAAAATCTACAATCTGCTGACACAAATACATTAAACCGCCACACTCGGCATAAGTGGGAATTCCAGATAAAATCGCTTTTCGTACTGCATTAAGGGCTGCTTGATTTGTTGCTAATTCTTGGGCAAATACTTCGGGAAAACCACCGCCAAAATATAATCCTTGTACTTTATCTGGTAAATTAGTATCTCTCAGCGGACTCCAAAATAGCAGTTCTGCACCCAAAGATTCAAGTATGTCCAAGTTGTCTTGATAATAGAAATTAAAAGCGCGATCGCGTGCAACTGCAATTCGCACAACTTCCGAACCCCTCTTTTTAATAAGAGTAGGAGCAAGGGGTGGGGTTTCCACCTTTAATAGAGGCAATAATTTTTCCCAGTCAAAGCAGCTATCCCCAAGCTGGACGAGGCTATCTATCAAAGTGTCTAGCTGGGAAATTTCCGCTGTGGGTACTAATCCTAAATGACGGTCGGGAATAGTAATATTATCCCCACGCCGCAAAATGCCTAAAATTGGCAACTGCAAAGGTTCCAAGGCGTCTTTGAGGAGTTCTAGGTGGCGATCGCTCCCCACTCTATTTAACACTAAGCCAGCTACCTTAATTCGAGGATCGAAAGAACTATAGCCATGCGCGATCGCCGCAATGGAACCAGATAAGCGACTGCAATCTAACACCAACAATACTGGCAAATCCAGCAATCTCGCAATGTGAGCCGTACTCGCCCAATCAATTTTAGATTTTGGATTTGGGATTTTTGATTGAGAGCAATCTTTGGGGGGACTTACACCATCAAATAGCCCCATTACTCCTTCTACTAGGGCATAATTCACACCATGAATATGACGCGCAAAACATTCTTGCACGTAGGCTTCCGAGGTCAGCACCGGGTCTAAATTTCGGCAAGCACGACCCGTAACGTGCTGATGAAACATCGGATCTATATAATCCGGCCCTACCTTAAAAGATTGTACTGATATACCGCGACGACATAAAGACGCCAACAGGGTGAGCGTCACTGTTGTTTTGCCCACCCCGCTGCGTTCGCCAGCAATTACTAAAGCCATTGCAATTTTAGATTTTAGATTTTGGATTCAATTTAAAATCTAAAATCCCAAATCTAAAATTTGCCATTACCCATTAGCCAATTTTAGAATCTCAGCCGTTACAATCATACTTTCGGTGTAAAGCATATCCTGGCCCCAGCGGCGTAACTGCTGACCTAACAGAAACTCAGCTTTTTGGTCAGACAGAGGCGCTACTTGCTCAAAACGGCAAGCTTGGGCACCGCCACCAGCTTCCATCCGCATACAACCGCTGGTTTGGGAACACAGTACCGTACAGCAGTCAGCATTGAGGTTAGTCGAACTCAGACGCAGGGCAATCAAGTCACCAGGAATTTCTCCCCAATCTGCTGTAGGAATTCCTGCTAACTCTGCTTCGACAGGGCGCTGGTCGGTAGTTACAAAGTGAATGCGCTTGATGTCGTAATCGCCGCCTTCTTGTTTATAGGACACGGGATGCCACTTCAGCCGACTACCCAACCAACCCAGGAACATTAGCGCCTGAGCGGGATTGCCTTTTTCATAGTTGATTGTCACTTTGTCAACTTCTTGGAGAGCCTCGCGGCGTTCTGGGGGATCGAAGGCTTCAGCAGTCAATTCTTGCCATGCAGCTAGTCGTCGCCAGTTGAGGTCAGCAATGGGGGTACCTTGTTCCAACAGGCTTTGTATTCTCAATACATCTGACTCTGGTTCGCCGAAGGCACAAGAGTCAACGATGACAGAATTGCAAGCTGCTGAGAGTCGCTTGAACAGAGCATTCTGTGGTTCTGGTGTGGCTTTCCACCAAAGAAACTTGGGCAAGCCGCCGATTAGGAGGGCTGTTACTAAGCCGCCGATGCGTTCGAGGGCTTCAGCTGTGCCTTGGAGAGTGATGTATTCGCAGCAGATGAGGCTATTTTGGCTTTGCTTGTGGACCGGGCAATAGGCAGAGACTTGAGCGCGTACTCCCTCGTCTTGACCGGACTGGGGGCAAAGGGCAATGATGCGACAGGGATTTGAGGCAGCGATCGCATCTGCTACGCCATAGCCTGTAATGTTTACTGTCGATAGCACGCCGTCGTTGCTATTGTCTTCTTTTAGAGTAGTAGAAGCGCGTCGTTTGGCCAAGTCTTCCCGCAGTCGGGATAAGATTTCGGCATCTGCCTTACCAGTACGAGGTAATCCGTAAGCTTTTTGTGCATCCTTCACCGCCGAGGTTGTACGCGGTCCTGCGATGCCATCAATCGGGCCAGTGTAAAATCCCAATGCTGCCAATAGCTGTTGGGTTTCTTCTGGTTCATAAACGATGAAGGTGAACGTGGTTGCCCGCGAAGCCGCCGGAGCATCACCATTGCTACTCGTTGAGTTATAGCTTTGCCAGATTTTAGTAAGTTCCGCCTCAATTTCACTCAGCGAAACATCTGTTGGTCCCTGTAGCGAAACCACGGGAGGAGATTGTGTTGTCATGGGAGTTTTCAGTTTTCAGTGCGTGAGTTTTCGGTTAGCTTTTTGTTAATAGATTTTAGCTATTAGCTAAAATCTGGTTGGCTCTTAGATGACAAAAACCTAATAATTGCGCGATTAGGGCAATTAGCGAGGCGATCGCGGGTCGCGTTGCGATCGCTAGCTTCACTCGTTTCCAGACAAAAGTGAACTACTTATATCTACAGCCTGCGCCAGTGGCGACCGTCTTGGTTAATCAAGTGTTCAGCCTCAGTTGGCTCCCAAGTTCCAGCTTCATACTGGGGAACAGAAGCGGGATCGGTCGAGCCCTCCCAAGCGGATAGTGCTGGCGTCACAATACGCCATGCTTCTTCCACTTCATCAGCCCTGGTAAACAATGTCTGGTCGCCTAACATACAATCTACCAACAAGCGATCGTAAGCATCGGATGTGCTTATGCCAAACGAAGAACCGTAGCTAAAGTCCATATCTACCGTCCGCGTCCGCAAATCTGGCCCCGGCATTTTCGCCTCAAAGCGCAGTGAAATTCCCTCATTGGGATGAACGCGCATAGTCAGCACGTTGGCGCTTGCCTGTTGTGCGGCAGATTGGAATATTAGGAACGGAACTGCGCGGAACTGTATGGAAATCTCGCTAACTTTTTTGGGTAAACGCTTCCCCGTTCGCATATAAAAGGGAACTCCCTGCCAGCGCCAATTATCCACCATCAGCTTCATTGCCACATAAGTTGGAGTCGTGGAGTTAGGATTGACTCCTGGTTCTTGGCGATATCCAGGTACTTGTTTACCTTTCATCCAGCCTGCTGAATATTGACCCCGTACCGCTGATAACTCCAGGTTATGTAAGTCAGCCAAGCGGGTTGCTTGGAGAACTTTCATTTTTTCTGTCCGGATGCTGTCAGCGTCGAGGGAATTAGGCGCTTCCATTGCCGTCAGGCAGAAAATCTGCATCAGGTGGTTCTGCATCATGTCCCGCAAGGCACCGGAGGTTTCGTAGTAACCTGCTCGATCCTCGACGCCTACGGTTTCAGCGACTGTGATTTGAACGTGATCGACAAATTGCCGATTCCACAGGGGTTCAAAAATGGCGTTGGCAAACCGGAATACTAAGAGATTCTGGACTGTTTCTTTGCCCAGGTAGTGATCGATGCGGTAAACTTGTTTTTCTTTACAAACCTGCTGGACTATGCGGTTAAGGGACTGTGCTGAATTTAAGTCCCGTCCAAAGGGTTTTTCGATCCCTAGACGAGTTTTGCTGGCATCTTCCAGCATGCCAGCAGCACCAAGTTGGCGAATGGCTTCGGGGAAGAAGTTGGGGGAAACAGAAAGGTAAAAGACGCGGTTTCCTCGCGTTCCGCGCTGACCGTCTAGTTCTTCGAGGAATTTTTTTAGTTTTTGATAGCTTTCGGGCTTGTCAATGTCTCCAGGACAGTAGTACAAACCTTGGGCGAATTCGTCCCATAGTTCCTGCGGGCCGATTCCGCCACCAAATTCTTCTACACCTTCGCGCATTTCCTCGCGGAAGAAGTCGTGGCTCCATTCCCGACGCGCTACGCCTACAACTGTTATTTCTGGTGGCAGGCGGCGATCGCGTTTCATCTGATAAATCGCTGGCACCAGTTTGCGTTTTGTCAGATCTCCCGATGCCCCGAATATTACGAGTATCTGTGGTTCGGGTACCCGTTCTTGTCGCAGTCCTACGCGCAGGGGATTTTCTAGCAGTGTTACCATCTACCTCGCTCCTTCAATAGCCTCAAGTCTTGCTAATAATGATTGATATTGTGCAGTCATTTCTGCGAGTTGCTGAGTTAAAGATTTGACTTGTGTAGTTACAGAGTTAATTTGCTCCTCATATTTAGCTTTGAGTTGGGACTAGGGATCGAGAATTATCTTCCTTTTCCCTAATCCGCAGAGTAGTTTTAGAGACTCTTACAAACGCCAGAGCCAATCTTGGTTCTAGCAATTTTTTCCCTTCAACCAGTCCTTACTTGTCAATCGCTACCTAAACAGGTGCAAGCTTTTTGACTTTCTCTTCTAAAGAGCTAATCAGAGATTGGTAGGGCGTAACGAATTTCTCGATACCATCGGCGAGTAGTTCATCCATCACTTCATCCAGATTGATGTTGATATCTGGATCTTTGAGACTTTCGATGAGTTGATAGGCTTCTTGAACGCCTGTCTCAATACGACTTGCGGGATCGCAGTGGTCGGCGCAAGCTTCAATGGTTGCTGGTGGCAGGGTGTTTACCGTATCTTGTCCTACTAATTCATCGACATACATGACATCGCTGTAATCGGGATTTTTGGTTCCGGTACTTGCCCAGAGAAGCCGCTGAACTTTAGCGCCTTTAGCGGCGAGGGCCTGCCAGCGATCGCTACCGATTATCTCTTTATACTTCTGGTAAGCGATTTTGGCATTGGCGATCGCTACTTTGCCTTTCACAACCTTTAAGCGAGCTTCTTCGTTCTGAGACTCAGTTCCCACTGTCTTGAGCAACTCATCAATTTTTGCATCAATGTTGCTGTCAATTCGGCTCAGGAAGAAACTAGCTACTGACGCAATATTGCTAATGTCCTTACCTTCAGCCGCCCGTTTTTCCAAGCCGCTAATATAAGCCCAAGCGGTATTAACGTAGCTTTGAACCGAGAACAAAAGGGTAACGTTGACGCTGATTCCCTCGGCAATTACTTCAGTTACTGCTGGCAATCCTGACGAAGTGCCGGGGATCTTGATCATCACGTTCTCGCGGCCTATCTCTTGATAATACCGTTTCGCTTCCGCGATCGTGGCTTCAGTGTCGTGAGCAATAGTTGGCGGCACTTCTATACTAACGTAACCATCCTGTCCCTTTGATTCCTCATATATTGAGCGAAAGAGATCGCAGGCATTGCGGATATCTTCAAAAACCAGCGATTCGTAAATCTTCTCAACTGGTAAACCTGCTTTGATTCCTTTTTCGATATCGGCGTCATAGATAGCGTTACCGTAGATCGCCTTTTCAAAAATTGCTGGGTTAGACGTAAGTCCCCGCAGCCCTCGGCTTTCAATCAGTCGCTTCATTTCTCCGGACTGAATCAAATCGCGTGTCAAATTATCCATCCAGATGCTTTGACCGTACTGTTTTTCAATTTCAAACAGAGGATTATTTCCTGTCGCTGTCATTTTTTTCTCCTAAAAAGTGTCTTTTTCTAAATAGCTATCAGCAATTATGGGCTAAGGGGTATCAGCTAGAAAATTGAGAATGCAAAAGTTAAAAAGCACTCATGCAAAAACAGAATTTTTTATGTTTTGCTTTCCTAGCTTCCCGCCCCTCAAACTGCCGAGGGCTGACGGTTGGCTGTTTGCTCCCGCGACTGTTCCTTGATGAAAGACTCCACCAAGGAAACGTCGTCTTTGCTGCCAATAATCAAAGGTGTGCGGGCATGGAGTGCCTTTGGCACAACGTCCAAAATATCTTGGGTTCCTGCACTGGCTCGTCCACCCGCTTGCTCTAGCAAAAAGGCTAAGGGAGCAGATTCATAAAGCAGCCGCAATTTTCCTTCCGGTTTTTTGACTGTACCAGGGTACAGGAAAACACCCCCCTGGAACAAAATCCGATGAATATCCCCAACTAAGGCACCACCGTAGCGGGCGGTGTAGCCTTCATGGCGATGGACGTAACGGATGTAGTTTCTAATCGATTCCTCCCACTGCCAGAAGTTACCTTCATTAACGCTATAAATCGGCCCGTGGTCTGGCACGCGGATGTTTTCGCTAGCAAGAATAAACTCGCCCAAGCTGGGATCGAGTACGAAAGCGTGAACACCCGTGCCTATAGAATAAACCAGCATCGTGCTGGGGCCGTATACCACGTAACCAGCAGCGATTTGTTTGCGCCCATTTTGCAGCAAATCGCTGGCAGTGCCATCTTCATCGCTTCCTTCTTGCTGGCGAATCGCGAATATGGAACCGACGTTGAGATTGATATCTACGTTGGAGGAGCCATCAATTGGGTCATAAAGCAGGGTATAGCGTCCTATCGGGCAGTTTTCGGGAATGTAGTAGGGGTCCTCCATTTCCTCGGATGCCATGCGACAGACTAAGCCACTTTGCTTGAAGACCGAAATGAAAACCTCATTAGCATAGACATCCATCTTTTTGACGGATTCACCTTGGACGTTGACGCCGCCAGTAAATCCCAGGACGCCTTCCATTAACCCAGCTCGGCTCAGTCGTCGAGCAATTAGTTTTGCTGCAAGGGCAATGCGATTCATAATCGCACTGAGATCTTGGGCTTCTGCCGAGAAGCTGTGCAGTTGCTGTAAGACATGTCGAGAAAGCGTTGTGCAGTCCCGATCCAGGGCGTATTCCTGAACGAAAGGCTGATCTGCGTCGGACACGTTTTTGTCCTCCTATCGAATAATGCTTTGTAGAGGAGGGCAGAGTATTAGTGAGGTACTGCCCCCAAGATTATCAACGCCCGGTCATCTTACCTTCTATCTTAGGGAGCCATTTCACAGGCTGCTTCTAACTTTAGAAGAACTATAGAAATTCAAATCTTTAGACAAAGTTTATTGTTCTAAGAGTATACAGAAGGTGAAATCAGAGTAGTATTAGCAACTATTGAGGTTTGGGTCAATACACCCCCGAGGGAAACATCTGCCATAGATGTATGCTGTGTAAGGATTATCGCGCAGCCGAGACGTGCGATCGCGTTGGGCGGGGATCGGTGTTTAGTAAGTTACGATTTTATGACTTAACAGCTTGGCAGATGCCTCAAAAACAAGTTTTTTACTGCAATCCAAAATATGGGAGAACAAAAACGTATTGGAATTCTTACCAGCGGTGGGGACTGTGCTGGACTAAATGCAACTGTTAGAGCAGTTGTCCGGCGTGCGGTTGGCTCCTATGGCTGGGAGGTGCTGGGGATCTGTCGCTCTACCTTGGGGTTGATGAGTCGTCCCCCTGAAGTTGTCAGCCTGGAGATTGATAAGGTAGACCCTTTGCTAACAATGGGCGGAACCGTCTTGGGGACGACAAATAAGGGAAATCCGTTTGCTTTCCCTATGGCAGATGGAAGCCTGCGCGATCGCTCGACGGATATTATCGATGGCTACCATCAGCTGGGTTTAGAAGCCTTAATTGGCATTGGCGGTGATGGCAGTTTAGCTATTCTCCGAAAAATTGCCCAGCAAGGCGGGATCAACCTAGTGGGCATCCCCAAAACCATTGATAACGATGTTGGCAGTACCGAGCGTTCTATCGGGTTTGATACGGCTGTAAATATTGCCACCGAAGCACTCGACCGATTGCACTTTACTGCTGCGAGCCACAGTCGGGTGATGATCCTAGAAGTCATGGGACGCGATGCGGGTCATATTGCCCTGAACGCCGGAATAGCTGGTGGCGCCGATGTCATTCTCATCCCAGAAATCCCTTACAAAATGGAGAATGTCTGTCGCAAAATTAAAGAGCGTCAGGCGATGGGTAAAAACTTCTCGATAGTTATCGTCTCCGAGGCTGTTTGTACAGCGGAAGGCGATGCGATCAAGAATAGCGATCGCTTTGGCGAATGTCGTTTGGGCGGAATAGGCCAGTATCTAGCCGAAGAAATCGCTATAGCTAGTGGTGCAGAAACGCGGGTCACAGTTTTAGGTCACGTACAGCGGGGCGGAATTCCTTCCCCACTTGACCGTTTACTTGGCGGGGCCTTCGGAGTCGCTGCTGTAGATTTGATCGCTGCTGGCAAGTATGACCATGTTGTGACTTGGCAAAACCGCGAAGTTGTCAGCGTTCCCATTAGCGACGCAATAGGTCAATACAGGGCTGTAGACCCGAACGATACTTTGGTGAAAACTGCCAGGGGCTTGGGGATTTGCCTGGGCGACTAAATTTTAGGGCAAGTGGCGATCGCGTCCGACGCGATCGCCACTTGCCCCGGCCACACATAGCATTTTGCAGGTATGTTAAATTCCCAACTTGTATAGTGGGGGTTGTCCGCCTCCACTAATCTGCCTTCTTAAGGTAGATGCTTCTTGGTCAAGCCCATCCGCTCTTAACCACCAGTTTTTAGTTAGTGCGGAGTTAGCCGAAAACTGGCTTTACAGCATCCCTACACCTAACTCCGCAACTACGAACCTGAGCGATAACTTTTTAATTTTGCCTATGGGAGACTCGCCAGTATCCCTCACTCTTAAGTGAACTATTCACAACTCTCAAATTGAGCCGTTTGGCACGAACCATCGCGAACGTGAGCGAGTGCCTACTTTCTGTTTTACATCGGCAGATACAACTAAGTTGGTTGTACCAGTTTCACTGCCCGGCCTATCCGACGATTGATGGGAGTTACCAAATCAGTGTATGTTACAAACTCTGAGAGCAGATGAATGGCTCAACAAGCTAAAATCTGCCCCGTTTAGCAGCAGCACCACCACCGCTGCGGCCTCCGTCGTCCTCGCGGGGTCTTGCTTTATTGACTTTTAGTTGACGCCCCATCCACTCTGCGCCATCCAATTCTGAAATAGCGGCATCTTCCTGGGCATCTTCTGTCATTTCAACAAAAGCAAATCCGCGCATGCGACCTGTTTCGCGGTCGGTGGGTAACACGACTCGCTTCACGGCGCCGTAGTCTGCAAATACTGCTTTCAAGTCTTCTTCGGTAGCTTGGTAAGACAGGTTTCCGATGTAAATAGTCATTGCGATCGATAAAGCTGAAGTAGAAACTAAAGCTCAGAGATCCTAGATGGCAAGACGTTGCCTTTGAAGCAAGGTCAAGACTTAATTTACCAATGGCGAATGGTTTAAAATTGCGACCACTTGTGCCGCAACAAAGCCTGAAACTCAACCACTGATAGGGCTGAACTTTAGATGTTTCGTCCTATGATAGCTTACTAAATTGGTCGTGAGTAGTTATTTAGCGTACACACTTGGTTTTCCCAAGTAGTTTTTTTTTGGTTAAAAATTGCTTTTCCGCATTCAAGTTAATAGCGGTTTGGGCTGGGTTAAGGTAATGCAAAGGGGCTGCCGTTTTACCAGCAGATCCCCGTTCGCGCTAACGGTAGCGATCGCCCCACCGCCTTCGGTTGTCATTGGGGAAGCGCCTTAGCCTTCCTTGCTCCTTAGTCGATTGATATCGACTGGGGGCCACTGCTTCTGCCGTTGTCACTTCCGCCATTAGAAGTCGTGTAGCTTGTAGTACCTGTCTGTTGATCTAGCCAGCTCTTTACTGGGTCATCCGAGAGATTGAGGCGGAACATACCAGAAAAGAAGCCGCCAAAGAAAGCGGCTGGCTGCTGGGCTAATTCTTTGAGGACGGGAGTGAATTCATCTAGGAACATTGAAAGTATCCTGGCTCTGCGGGTAGACTTGTTTCCACGCTCGATTCTAACGCGATCGCCACTATTGAGACTTTTGATCTGAAAACAGGCACTTATCCGAGTCACACCCAGCTGGGCCTGCTTCAGCAATCTCGCCTAGATCGTAGCGTTTCAAAGCAGCATGAAAATCATCCGTCTTGCGTCGCATTTCCACTTCTTTGACTGTCTGCTGATACTCCTGTTTTGTTATCGGCTCAAAGGGCAAGCGGGGGAATGTTTGATGAGCATCAAAACGCGCCAGGAGTGCTGCTGAAATATAGCCTTCATCATCTCGAATAGCTTCATAAATTCGAGTCCCTAGTGATTCTATTTCGTGTTCGCGCAGCTCTATTGTGGCGCTTGTGTTATGTCGAACATAGAATTTTTGGACTTGCATATAAAAGTCCATCTGAGCTAGGGCGCTGAATTTGCTAATGTCAATTTCATCAGCTCCCGGTAAATCGGCCCAAGCTACAGCAACCGGAATTTCTACCAGCCATTCCGAGCATCTTGGATCGAACGGATCGTTCAGAAGATTCCCATTTTCATCTTTGTCAGATTGAGAAGGAATGACATTGTAGCCGTAGTCGATGCATGCGAGGGCTACGGGATCGTTCTTTCTGAATGTAATGCGACGCAGGAAGCGTTGAGATTTGGGAGGATGCCAGCCTGGACTTGCACCAGTTAACAGAGATTTTGTGCCGCTAGGTTGAACTGTAGTGCAACGATTTGGGCGTTTGATATTGTGGCGATCGCAGTAATTCCAAACCACGCGATTCACAATATCTTTCCAGCGAGTTAGATATTCTTCTTCTTGCCGCTTAAACTCTAATCCCTGTGCAGTTTCAGGGCGTCCTTCTGTCCACCAGCGCAACCAATCTACCCCAAAGGCATTTACAAAAAAGTCAAATAAGCCTGTGAAGGATACTCCTACTATTGGATCTAGTTCGCGTGATTTACGGTATCGCTCTTCAACAAATTTGTGGTTAAGAAGTGCGGCAACAGATAATGCTCCCGCCGTAAAAGCTTCCTCCTGTTCTTTGTAGTTAAGCGGATCGATTTGATTGAGGTGTACCTCTGACAAATTACAGTGGAAGTTAGAGCCTATAATTTCCAAATTTGTTACCCTAAAGGCTTTTTATCCTTTAGTTCTACAGGTTTTATTTTCCCTGTAGTTCGGCGTACATTTTCACTTACTTTTGTTGTAAATGCCCCGCACTCTTGCCAGGATTATATTCTTCCTTTAGAAGGTTCACCTGGTACGCTCTACGGTGTTAAAGGCTTTTTATTTCCTTTAGTTACCTCGGAGTTAACATCTCAGTTTTCTCCGAATTTGCGGGGTTTTTAACGTGAGGCAAAATTACTTACCACACGGATTTAAACCAACACGTTGCAGCCGATGCTCTATCTCATCAGCAGGCAAGTTTGGATAGTTTTTATGGAACCAATCTGTGGCATTACCTTGTTCGTAAGCTTTGATAAAGTCAGTCTTTACTTCAAGTGTTGTTAGCAGGTCAGAGTTAGCTCTGGCTAATGCTTCTCCAGCCCATTGAATCGCACCTTCGCCCGAATAGTACTGTTTTTTTACAGCCTCAATACATTCTGACAATTCAGGCTTATGGTGAAAGACGCGGGTATGGTTTGCCATGCGAAGTGCATCTCGCTCTGGATCGATACGCCAGTTCCCCTGAGCATCTTGTTCCCAGAGGTTGCCTTTAGCATTAGCAAATGGCTCATCGTTGCTGTCTCCCTGTCTCATGCCAGCTGACCGCCTCACGTTGCCAGCAACCACGACAACTGCTGCTTCATCAATTAATAGACAGCATTCTACTGAATTTAATTGCCGTCCTACAGCTTTATTTAGAATTGACGCGCAACGTTGATAAAGTTCGGGTAATTTAATAGGATTGGCAACCCCACCAAAGCCTTTTAGAGGTTCTCCAGCTGGACGGATATTCTTCAGATCGATGACAACCTGAACTTCGCCTGCAAATTGCTCATCCGTAGATAATTCCAGCAAAGTTTGATAAGACTTTACCCAGCCTTGGCGGCTATCTCCCACATATATCGTGGCTTGATGGCTCTCGATTTTGACTTCTGTCAGTTCGCAGCGCAACTGAGCAGGGGTAGTGCCAATGTCCCCCTGCATTGTCACGACGAGACGATTACGAATGGGCGGGAGCTGATTAATATATTTTGGTTCGAGAACCGCTCCCGTGCCACAGCCCATCATTGCCAAATCCATCATTAGGCCAAATGCACGCCAATCTAGTACATTTGTACTTGTACAGTTGTACGCGCCTGAAAAGTTCTGTGGCTTCTCAATCCACTCGCTACCACCAACCCAAAGCCAGCGACCAGAGGGTAGGGCTTTTATCTGACGCTGCATACGGTCTATGATGGCTGCTTCTTGGGGGAGTAGCTCTCCGAGTTGGATTAAGCCTCGGAGCGTGCGATCGCACACTTCTCCCCACGCCTCGCGTCCTTTTTCCCTGCGACGGCTGTAAGTTCTGAAAAATACGGGATTGGCAGCGGGTGCAGTTTGCGGAAACTCGCTACTCTGGCTTACGCGCTCAAGCTCTCGAACCATAGGTCAAGTCTTTTTTATCTAGGAACCGATCGTCAGACTCAATACTATAAGCGATCGCAGATATAGGGTCAAAGCTTGCAAAAATACCCCTTTTGCCCTATATGTAGTTGACGGGTAAGCTGAGTGTGTGCGATCGCGTGTGTAAGAATTTGAACCGCCAAGACGCCCCAGCGAAGCGAAGGCGCTAGCCGTTAGAACGCCAAGGAAGAGAGGAAAAGAGCGATCGCGCGAAGGCTGTTGAGGGGAGGAGGCGCTCGGGTATTAAAGAATCAAACCGCCCCGCGCCCCGAAGCAGAGGAAGAGCTGAGCAATGGTGTATTAGATTATCCGTAGCCCGTAGCTGGGTGCAAGTCAGTTCGGCGCGTCCTGAGATATTTTAAAAGAACGGCCTAATGCTGACTTTAGGCTTCACAGGAGACAAGAGCGTGCTGCGCGAATACCAGCTTACTAATTTCAAAGCCTTTGCTGGGCCAGAAACAATTCCGATTCGTCCAATTACGCTCATCTATGGGCCAAACTCTTCTGGCAAGAGTTCCATTTTGCAATCGCTGTTGCTGCTTAAGCAAACTCTTCAAGAAGCCGAAAACCCAGAAACTCTTTTGCTACCTAAAGGCAATTTAGTTAACCTCGGTGGCTATCGTGAATTTATCCATCGCCACGATGTCAGCAAGCCATTCTCGTTCAAGGTACTTTTGGATGTAGACAAGCACGAAACACCAAATCCATTTGAAAACCTTGTCAGGGACAAGCTGATTCAGACTGCGCTTTTAGGTTTGCAAGTCACTTTCACTTACGACCAAAATACATCAAATGTCGTTTTCTCCTCAGTAGATGTATTTATTGGGGACGATTCCTCCCCAGCGGTTATCTATAAACCTGAAAAACAAGACAGTTTCGGAGTGGAACTAAGTAGTTATCAGGAGACTGTCCTCAAGCTAGACAACATAAACTATGCCTACAGCTTTTGGAAAGCTTGGTTTGATACTTACGGAGCAAAACTTGCCAAAAACGCACTTGCCGAGGTAAACAGTCATGTGCGTCAGAAAAATATTCGAGCTGCACAACTGCAACAACCTCAACACAAACAACGGTTGGAGAAACTTCAGAAGGAGATTGAGCAATTAATTCGGTTGCAGAAGCGCTTCGATAACTACACATTCGATGCCGCTATAGAAGACTTTTCAAAAGCGAATCTACATTCATTGATGCTGTGTCGGAACTTCCTGCCCGTCACGTCAAATGGTCTGCCTGGAGAGGAGTTTTCTAACCCAGAAATTCGCTATTTATTTCAGGAAAACAGACGCCATTGGCTACCAGACATTTTGGGTGTCACGCTTCAGGCTTGCTCTACGTTTAGACGTTTCCTAGAGAATACAATTTATATTGGCCCTTTGCGAGACTACCCTGAACGACTTTACATCTTGAGCGGTAACTCAAGCCAACAGGTAGGAAAATCTGGAAAGATGCTATCAGATATCCTGTTTAGAAATTCTGAACTTCTGAAACAGGTGAACGACCAACTAGAAGGCTTCGGTTTGGGATATGAACTCAAAGTTGCCGCCTACACTAACTACGAAACATCGGAACTGAGTGACGTTTTTGCCTTGCGCTTAGTTGATAAATACACTGGGGTGAATGTTAGCCTTCTGGATGTTGGATTTGGTATTAGCCAAGTGCTGCCAATCGTTGTTCAGAGTATGCTTTCACGCAACCAAACTCTGCTGATTGAACAGCCAGAAATTCATATTCACCCACGCCTGCAAGCTGAACTCGGTTCGCTACTGGCAGAGTGCATCAAACCTCCTTTCGAGAATCAGTTTATTATCGAAACTCACAGCGAACATTTGATGTTGCGCCTTCAGAAGTTAATTCGTAAGGGAGAGTTAAAGCCAGAAGATGTGTCGGTTATTTATGTAGCTCGTGACAATGACGGATCGAAGTGCTTACACTTAAGGTTAGATGAAGAAGGCGACTTTATTGATGAGTGGCCAGACGGGTTCTTTGAAGAAGACTTTAACGAGATTTTCCACTAATATGCTGGTGCGAACTATCCTGCTGCCTTCTGTATTTACTTCCATTCCTGAAGACCAAGCTAGTCTTTATAATAGCGTCATCTCACTACTGCAAAACTTAGAAAAAAATGGTGTAATTCTGATTGATGATAATAACTTTATCAAGACTGCTATGTCTGAAGGCGTTGACAAGTGGCCGTTGAAGTTCAGAAAGCCCGCATTGGTACTTCTTGAACAACTAAAGAAGAAAAATCGTTTAGTTGAATTGTCGCTAAATAGTAAAATCGAGGCAAATTGTATAGCCGCACCATGCCATAACTGTATTAGGATGGCGAAAGTCTACTTACCCCCTGCTATTATTGCTAGTGATAAGTGTAACCAATGTGCTAATAAACAGCTAACATCAGTTTCAACGGTTGATGTTGTTGATGTTGCTGAATATTCTATATCTAAATTCTTTAATGTACACCTCAATCAGCGCGATCGCCTTATTCTTAACAGTGAATGGAAACAGGACAAATTCGAGCAAGAAATTCTGATTCCTCTGTTTAGAGATGCGAAACATATAAAAATATACGACAGATGGATCGGGCGGTCGTTTTCAAACCCTCCTCATATAGGACAGATTGGAGATAACTACAAACTTACCTTAGAATGGATTCTTGATGTCTTTATCCGCAAGTCACGCTTGGGAATAAAAGGCATCTTTGAGGTATGCAGTGGCTTGGACACTCTTAGTATATCCAAAGCTAAAATACCAATACCAATTTTTGTGGCATCAATCCGTCAGTTTGAGTCTGATATAAGAACAGCATATAGTTTTCCTAACTTTAAAGTAACTATTAAGAAAGAAACCCAAAGAGATCAAATGCTTCACCAGCGGTATTTGATTACGAATCAGGTAGCGGTATCTATAGATCGCGGCTTTGACTTGCTTTTGGACAAAAGAACGAGTCCGTATCCACGCCGCGTGCGGGACGTAACGATCGCTTATTGTTCAGAACCGGGTAAAATCGAAAAAGCTGTGCGATCGCTCCCCGATTTACCCTAACTTATAATTTTATTGATGACTCTTGCTCCCTGGCGATCGCCCCTTGCTCGTGCCCTTCATCGTAACCGCAGCCAGCCAGAATCGCGCTACCTGCAACTGGCAACACTCCAAGCAGATGGACGACCTGCTAACCGTACAATAGTATTTCGCGGCTTTCTAGACGATACCAATCAACTCAAATTCGTCACAGACTCCCGCAGCCAAAAAGCAGAACAAATTGACCGTCAGCCTTGGGGGGAAGCTTGCTGGTATTTCACCAAAACCCGCGAACAATTCCGCATTGCTGGTAAATTAACTCTAGTAAGAGAAAATTATAACGACGCAGTGCTGCAACAAGCGCGTCATACTAGCTGGCAAGAACTCTCAGACGCGGCTAGGGTGCAATTTGCATGGCCTAATCCAGCAGAACCTAGAGCCAATACAGATGCTTTTGCGCCACCACCCCCAGCAGCGGACAAGCCACTAGAGAATTTTTGCCTACTGTTGCTAGAAGCCGTGCAGGTAGATCATCTGGAGTTGCGAGGCGAACCCCAAAATCGCTGGCTGTACAACTTCGACAGCGAGCAAGTATGGTCTGTTCAAGCCGTAAATCCCTGACATATTAAAAAGGGTGGGCATTGCCCACCCTTCTTATTAAATACCAGCACCATCTAAAAATTGCTGAATAGTTTTATCCCTAAGACGACAACTTTGAGCTGTTGCTGCGGAGTTATCATTGCTTGGTGGAAGTTCAGCTTTGAGTTGCGATTCCAGGCTGGCGATGACTGAAGTAGGAGTTTTTTGAGCGTTTTGCAGCTCTTGCAACTGCGTCTCTAGGGACTCCAAGCGGTCTACCAAGGCGCGAATCGCTGCGGCTTCGGAATCTGGGAGGCTTGCGTGTTCGAGGGGATTAACTTTCACGCCAGAGCGATAGACAATTCGACCCGGTATGCCCACAACGGTACAATCCGAAGGAACATCGCGCAATACAACCGACCCCGCGCCGATGCGGACGCTGTTGCCAATTTGAATATTCCCAAGAACCTTAGCACCAGCGCCGACTACTACATTTTCCCCTAAAGTGGGGTGACGCTTGCCGCATTCCTTGCCCGTCCCGCCGAGGGTAGCACCTTGGTAGATAAGAGCATAATCTCCCACAATGGCGGTTTCACCGATAACCACGCCCATGCCGTGATCGATAAAAACAGCCTTTCCAATGGTGGCACCAGGGTGAATTTCAATGCCAGTCAAGAAGCGAGCAAATTGGGAAATCAACCGGGGGATGAAGGGCATTCCCAGTATGTGTAGCCAGTGGGCAAGGCGATGAAACATAAGCGCCTGCAAACCGGGATAGCAGAACAAAACTTCCAGCCAGTTGCGGGCGGCTGGGTCGCGCTCAAAGATGATACGGAAGTCAGCTAGCAGCGTAGACAGCACAAGTGGTTCGCCATTTGGGTAAAACAGGTTATTTCGATCTTAGCTTTTCTGGTGGTGTTATACAGATCTCAAAGACCTAAATGCGAGATTTTGCAATTTAAATTTTTGATTTTGCATTGTAAACAAGGTTTTGTCATTAATTTATGTGCAAAAAATTTATGACAAACGACTAAGGACAATTTAAAATTCTAAGGCTGCTCGACAGAAACTTGGTAATTCCACTTTTGCCCAGTTTCAATAGAACCCACCCAGACCAGATATTTACCAGATTTCCAGTTTGTGTCTTCAACGCTGGCATCTTTTCTGGAACCAGTGTCATCGCCACAGCGAATAACGTCTTCTGGCCCTTTGATTATCAAGGTTGTGTCTTTACCGCCGCTATTTACTCTTACTCTGAGTTTGGGGAAGTCTTGTTGTAAGTGAATGATGTGATCGGGCTTTTGAGAACCGAACCCGATACACTGGTTTTTATTGCGATCGCTGCTCTCTTTCTTAAGTGCAAGCACAATAGAAGGCAGGGAGAATGAACCACCTGTATTGCCTGATACGACTGCTTGCGACGACTTAAAGCCAGGTGCTAGAGTTAGTGAATCAAAATTCGCAGTCTGCGCTAAAACGGGCAGTGCGATTACCGCTGGCATCAACGCCAGAAAACCACGAGCTGTAAAGCGCAGCATTGTCAAAACCATCCTAATGTTGCTGGGAGTTGATATCTCATCCCAGAGCAAACAGAATACTACTTAACTACTTAAAGTTGTAGTCAAGTTTGAATCATTTTATTAAAACAATGGTGCCACTAGCCTTTCTGCCACAGTGCGAAAGCAATGAAACCCGGTTTCGCCAAAACTGACTGCGTAACCGGGTTTACGATCCAAGGCTGGCTGAGAATTTAACGCGGCGCCGAGACTAATTCAACCTCAAGTTCTTTATCGGTTACAGGTGGCAGGACTGCATTCTGTTCTAGTAATGCTTGTGTGTGGGGACTCTTGAAGTTTTTTTGAGCATCCGGCTTTTGGCAAGCCAACATTGTCTTGACGTGTTCGCTTTCGTCATCGCGGATGTTGACAAATACATCATACAAGCTGTCAACCATAGGGCGACGAGTTTCAGGCGTGCCGCAGGATTGAAACTCGTCGAACATATAAAGATCGCCGTCGCGGTAGTATTTGATAGCTACTAAGGGTGCGGGTTGTGCTTTTAGTTCTGCTTCATGTTCGCGCACAAATGTATCGTAGGTGTGATGGGCGTGTTCTTCCACCAGTTGCATGAAGTAGTAGGCGGTGCGGGGCGAAACCATATAGAGTGCCACAACTACCCAGTAATAGAATAGAGCTGTAGTTTGGGCAAGGAAGCGATCGCTCCAGTGTTTGTTGCCACCCAACGATTCCATAATCAGTAGGTGGTGCAGCTCGTTCCAAGATTCGGCAAAGTGTACTTTTAGCCAGTCGGCTTTGCGCCAAAGTCCCAGGGTTTCGTAGAGGTGCAGAACCGAGAGGAAAGAAAAGTAGGGGACGCGAGCAACTGTCTCTAGGACGTAGAAGCGCTGATAGGGGCGATCGCGGTAAAGTTTGTCAATTACGAACACGAGTACGCCCACAAGAAATCTAATCATCTAAGCCTACCGCAGGAGTAATAAGAGTGGCTGAAAATTAGCCGGGAGAACGGTGCCACTGGCTTTGTTCTCCTATTTTCGATCGTAGCGATCCCCGTAGAGTTGGGCATCACCCAGTCAGGTTATCTGTGGTGAGAATTCCGATCCAGCAGGTGTTCGGTAGTCGAAACCGAATTTTTATCTAGAAAAACCCAGAATTGGGGGGAGACCCCCAAACCCCCCGTTGGGGGACGGGGTGCGTCCCCCAAACCCCCTCCACATGAAAGGTGTGTTTTTGCTGGTGCAGAATTTGGCGCTGGGGAGATTGTCAAAAATTTGGTCGAGATGAAAGTTGTATGTGTCGCTGAGGGAATGATTCCCTAGCGACACTTTGAAAAGTTTGAGGGATATTAAGGGGCGGGGGCAGCCCGAGAAAGGGAGCTTATTGTATTTTGAGATGAGTATACTGTCCGTCTGGCTACAAGAACTTAGTCTTTATTTTTACCCAGACGGAAGAATATCTGGCTGCGTTGGACGCCATCGGACGCACCTTGGGAAGTGAGACTTAGCGATCGCAGGTTGTCGAATAAGGGTTTACCGACAAGTTCGACAAAGGGCAATATTGGTACTTGGCGCTCTAAAAGCGACTGACTTGCAGCCCAGTCTACATAAAGATAGCCATTATTGGGAGTCGTGAAAGGCGCGATCGCATCTTTGAAATTACCACTAACTACAAGGGGATCGGAGCTTGCTTTAAGCGCTCGATCCATTGCTTCAATTGATGTTGTGAAAATTTCATATTTACCCGCTGTTGCGTGGACTCCCTGCACCTGAGCGTTTAGTACAACTGGGCCGTTTTGTTTACCTTCTTTGGTAGCAGTAGCAGTTGTCAGCTTTGTCCACGCAGAAATGTCTCTATCTTCGAGTGGTAGGGAACCAATGCTGAATCCCCGCTGTTTGGCAACAGCGTCCAAATGTTCAATTCCTGATTCTGCTTTATCAGATTTTTCTGCAACAAAAATCCAATCGGGATAGTTTCTATCTGGACGAGGTAATAAGGCTAAGGCGTACTCTCCTTCCACCCAGCTAAAAATATCAGCAGGTAGTTGAATTCCCCAACGATCCTGGAGGCTTGCTATTGATTGATTGAGGAATTGCGAGAGGGTATTGTCACCTGATAATGCAGGCTGCAACCGATCCCAAAGTTGATTGAGGTTGGTGCTGGCGGCGACAAACCCGCTTGTTTGCGGTATGTATTGTAAGGCGGCTACTGGTTGAGAAAGGGTTGGGGTAGTAGCGGTTATTTTTTCATTACTTCCCCCCAGCAGTGCTGTTTCTGCGAGAATTCCTTGGTTGTTGAGCGAAAGGGCGATCGCCAGACTTTCATAGCCTTTTGGTGCTAGAGAGGCTGAGTTATTTCCTATGCGTTCAGTCAGTGCGGGTAGATTCACAAAACTGAGGGCAATTCGAGGCTGGGTAATGCTCTGCAATGCCAGTTGGTAGGAACTAGAATTACTCAGGCTGAGAGTAGGAGCTTGGACGTTATTAATGGCATCTCGCAGCACTTTGGGATCGTTGGCAAATAAGACAAAGCGATCGCCGACAACTGCGCTAGCTACAGACTTTTTCTTTTCTGACGTTTGATTTTTGTAAATCAGCTTAACGCCTTGGTATTGTTCAAAGACTAAATCTGTTTCTAATTCAGATTGTTTTTGCCAGAAGAGTTGTACAAACTCTTTACTCTTTTCGGGATCTTTAGTTGTGGCTGCAAGCAGATACCCTGGCTGCTTGCCATTCTGCGCTTCCCGGTCAAAATCTAAGGTGGTAACGGCTAGAGTTATTTCGTCACCCAGCCAGGGTTGGATATCGCGCTGGTAGTCTACGCCAGTGTTAGCGAGTAAGTTTTGTTTGAGTTCGTCTAGGTCCAAACGCGATCGCTTGCCTTCTCCAAGACTGGCTACAATCTTCTCAAACCCATCTAAGCGGTCTGGATTGACCAACAAAGATACCATAGCGGGAGCTTGTGAAGGCACAAACATGGCAGCCTCCGGGGTCGCCGTCTCTCCCCCCCCCAGTAGATTGAGCGGACTTCGGTTCGTCAGCCAGTAAAATCCACCAGCACTAATTAAGAGCAGCACTACGACGCCAGCTGCTAGGGCATAGAAAAACGAGCTACGCTTCATGTTGCAAATCCAGACTCCGCGATCGCAATCAGCTAGAGATAATCCATAGGCCAGAACCTATTATTTCAGTTCAGTGGCCTTCCCACATATTAAGATGTCCTTATTGATTGTTATTGGCAACGCTGTCTAGTTAACCTCTCCCCACAGCCTGATGTCAGCCCAATTTTTCACTAATTCCATTCCCCAGATTAGCGTAGATGAGCTAGCAGCTCGCATGGCTTCTTCCCCCGATGGGCTGCAACTGCTGGATGTGCGAGAGCCTCAAGAACTAGAGCTAGCTCATCTCGACGGCTTCGCCAACTTACCTTTAAGCGAATTTGCCGAATGGTCTGGCCAAATCCAGCATCGCTTCGACCCCCACGCGGAGACGCTTGTACTCTGCCATCACGGTATCCGCTCTGCCCAAATGTGTCAGTGGCTAACCGCTCAGGGCTTCACCAATGTCAAAAATATCGCTGGTGGAATCGATGCTTACTCGCTGATGGTCGATCGTAATATTCCTCGCTACTAAGCATCTGTTGAGTGTAAATCCCTGCTAAGCATTCGTACACCCCGTCGGAGGGGAGGATGCTAACGCATTACCCACGCTCTGCGGCTATATAGAGCCGTTAGGGAAACTGCTGTAGCTCTTGCTGGGGAAAAGACAGCAGCCATTATTTTGATTTAACCTGAATATATAAGCCTTACTGAAAGCCGCGCTTTTGGCTCTTGTTAATTTAGTCATGCTCTTAGGTATACATTGGCTAGCTGTCACTGCTGGACTGGTTTAGCAGGAATGCTGGCTTATAATCTTTTCTTAATAAGGATTTCGCAGAATCGTTAATTTTTTTAAAACCTGATTAAATTGAGCTGACGCTCCAAAAGTTATGCAAGTGAGTCTGACCGATCGGCAACAACGCATTCTGTGGGCTACTGTCCGTCACTATATTGCGACGGCGGAGCCTGTTGGCTCGAAAGCTTTGGTGGACGAATACAATCTGCGTGTTAGCCCAGCAACGATTCGCACTGCTATGGGCGTTTTAGAAAAAGCTGGTTTGCTATATCAACCCCACACTTCGGCTGGACGAATTCCTTCTGATTCGGGCTATCGCATTTATGTTGACAACCTAATAATGCCTTCGGATGACTTAGGGCTGAAGGTAGAGCAGTTGTTCGCAAAGCGGCTAAATTGGGAAAATTCAAGTTTTGAAGCATTGCTACACGGCGCGGCGCAAATCTTGGCGACGCTGAGTGGGTATATTACTTTGATTACGATGCCTCAGCCTCGTACTGCACGGTTGCGGCATTTGCAGTTGGTGCAGATAGATCCGGGCCGGGTGATGCTGATTGTGGTTACAGATGCTTATGAAACGCAGTCTGTGTTGATGGAGTTGCCCAAGCCGGAGTCAGATGCAACGCCACGCGATGCGGAGATTGTGGAGAGGGAGTTGCAAATTTTGTCGAACTTTTTGAACACTCAGTTGAGGGAGCGATCGCTCTCGGAATTGGCGACGCTAGATTGGAGCGAGTTAGATCGACAATTTGAATGCTATGGCGATTTCCTGAAAACTTTGCTCGCAGAATTAACTCGTCGCAGTCAGCCGCCAACTTCGACGCCGATTATGATTCGTGGCGTGTCGGAGGTGTTGCGTCAGCCAGAATTTTCCGAGTTGCAGCAAGTCCAGATGCTTTTGCACCTATTGGAAGAGGAACAAGACCAGCTTTGGCCTTTAATCTTTGAATTGCCTACACCATATGTTTCAGGTGGGGCTGGTATGCCACAACAGTCTCAACAAAAGCGGGTTAAGGTGCGTATTGGCACGGAAAATCCTTTGGAACCAATGCGTACTTGTACGCTAATTTCTGCAACTTACAGGCAAGGGTCGGTTCCGGTGGGGAGTGTGGGTGTGTTGGGGCCAACGCGGATGGTATACGAAAATGCGATCGCCCTTGTTGAAGCCGCAGCAGATTTTCTTTCTGATGCCCTCTCTCAAACCGCTTAATTAAGCTATGAGCTACTACTCTTTTCTCCTCATTCCTCAGTTTTATGGCTAGAAAAATTGCATTTTGGTTGCTGTGGGTCGGGTTTGTCAGTTATGCCTTTTTTTTAGCCCCTCCCAATCAACCAGATACGTTTGAACTAATTAAGGATCTTTCAACTGGCAAGTGGGAAGGTATCAACACCCTGATTGTGTCGCTATTTAATATCATGGGTGTCTGGCCGATAATCTACAGTTGCTTGCTATTTATTGATGGCAAAGGACAAAAAATACCAGCGTGGCCTTTTGCTTTGCTCTCTTTTGGGGTGGGGGCATTTGCTATCTTGCCTTATCTGGCGCTACGGGAACGGAAACGAGAATTTATTGGGCAAAAGAATCTGTTTTTGAAACTGTTAGATTCTCGCTGGACTGGTGTTGCTTTAACTATAGGCGCGATCGCTTTGGTTGCTTATGGTTTGCAGGGAGCAAATTGGGCAGATTATGTTCAACAGTTCCAAACCAGCCGTTTCATCCATGTAATGAGTCTGGATTTCTGCCTGCTGTGTTTGTTATTTCCAGCACTTTTGGGCGATGACATGGCGCGGCGGGGCATAAACAATTCCGCACTTTTTTGGGCAGTTTCTCTCTTGCCTCTTTTTGGCCCTTTGGCGTATTTGTGCTTGCGCCCTCCTACGCCAGAAAGCAGTGCCGATGTAGTCAGCCCTAAGCAGCAAGCAGCTTCAACTTAACTACTTATACTTGACCAGAGACAGACGCCAACTCTTTTGGTTCTACTTTAAATTTAGTTGAGCCAGAAGTGTGAAATCATCGGTCAAGTTTATGGGTAGAAAAATTGCTTTGTGGTTGGTATGGGTTGGATTTATAGCCTATGTTTTGCTGCTGGCTCCTCCATTTCACTTGGAAGAAACACTGACGCTGATTAAAAATTTATTAACCCTTCAGTGGGCAGATATCAACGCAATTATCCTGACAATATTCTCCCTAGTAGGCATCTGGCTGCAAATTTACTGCTGTCTGATGTTCATTGATGGCAGAATGCAAAATATACGTGCATGGCCTTTTCTTTTAGCAGCAGTGGGAACGGGAGTTATTGGGCTGTTACCTTATTTAGCATTGCGCGAACCCAATCAAGAGTTTTCTGGACGAAAAGATGGTTTGCTGAAGCTTGTTGACTCGCGCTCGACAGGAGTGGTTTTATTATTAAGTACGGTGGTATTGCTTGCCTACGGCTTGTTTGTTGGAGATTGGGAAGATTTTATTGCTCAATTTCAAAGCGATCGCTTTATTAATGGCATGAGTTTGGCGGTTTGTCTGTTCGCCGTTGTATTCCCGACGCTTTTGGGCGATGATATGGCTCGTCGCGGTTTAAATAATTCTGGACTGTTTTGGACAGTAGCTTTAGTTCCGTTACTTGGCCCGCTTGCCTATCTTTGTCTGCGTCCGCCTTTGCCCGAAAGTAGCGATCGCTCCGTACAGCAGACTGTTACCAGCACTATGCGATAGTGCAAGGTAGCGCATGGGTTGGTTTTAATATCTAACACTGTATCTAGCTTCAAGATAGGCTGGCAAACTCAGCAATTTATATAATTGCCAGCCTGACTAAGAAGCGTGGGGAATAAGCTTGAGTATGGTCGTGAAGTAGAATCTCGCTATTCAAATCCAATTTAGGTAAGCGACAAAACCGAGCATAGCCAAGCGCTCGTTCCAAACTTCTGACTGGGGAGCAAATTCAAACTCAAAGCCCTTGCGCTCTTTTTTCTTCACTGAGGTTTCAGTTGCATTGCTGGTAGAAGTTTCCATTGTGGATTTCCCTCAATAAGCTTGTTATGCATTTCATGCTATTGAACCATCACTATATATTTATCTGCCTATAGTCCTAAACTTCACACAATCCTAAAGGACGATATTGAATTTTTATGGTATAAGGTGCGTAGCGCGTGCAGTATTGTCGCCTGTCTAGGCGGGCTATGCTCATACCCCTTACCAGAAGCTTGTGAAATGTATCAGCCTTTACTAGAGCCAGATTTGACTTAAGAGAGACGTGGGGCTAGATACCTCTTATTTAGAATTTGTTGACTGAGAAGAGTTAAATCATCAATTCAAGGCTATGGGCAGAAAATTGCTCTTGTGGTTGATATGGGTGGTATTTACGGGCTATACAGTGTGGCTGGCTCCCCTCGATCGACCAGATACATGGCCCTTAGTGCAAAGGTTGTTAACGTTTAAGTTCGCAGAAGTTAATGCGATTTTAATGGCAATATTCTGGCTAATGGGCGTGTGGCCGATGATTTATGCGTGCTTGATGTTTGCCGACGGCAAAATTCAAGATTTCCGTATTTGGCCTTATTTCATAGGGTCAAATGGAATAGGAGTAATTTGCCTCATTCCCTATTTGATACTTCGTAAATCTAATCCAAAATTCACCGCTTATAAGGATACTTTACTAAAAATATTAGATTCACGATTGACAGGGTTGGCTCTGCTTTTAATTACGATTGTGTTAGTTGGTTACGCCATAAATGCTGGAAACTGGGGAGATTATGTTGAACAATTCCAAAGCACGGAATTTGTTCACTTGATAAGTATAGATTTTTGTTTAATGTGCTTAATATTTCCGCTCACATCATTATTTGATGACGATATGGCTCGCCGGGGTATTAAGGATGGGCGAATTTTTTGGGCAGTGGCGATAGTTCCTTTATTTGGCCCTTTGGCTTATCTATGTTTGCGCCCTAATTTGCCAGAATTTAGTACAAAAACAAGTAAGGTGGGCAGTGCCCACCCTACAAGTAGCTCGTTATGGTTGGATACGCAAGGTTAAGCGGACTGTACTATTAGCAGATGGAGGAACGCGCCAGGTTGTGAGCGATCGCTTAATTAATTTCACAACCGTCGGTTCTTTCAATGTTGAAGCTTCCTCATCCAACATAATTCGACTTACACGACCTTTGCGGACTGCGAATTCAAAGACAATTTCCCCACTAAAACCTGTGGGAATATTTAGTTGTTGCAGGTGGTGAGTCACAGCATCAATCGCCGCTTTATCCAATCCCGTTACGCTGACAACTTGCAATCTGAGATTGTTAGTTGTTGGTGTTGCGATCGCTTCCTCCTCTGAACCGTCAATCATCCCAGGCGATATTAAAGTGATATCAAATTCATCCGCTAAGCCTTGCGCTGGTTTAATTGATCTCCTTACCACATCTTGCCTTAGCAGCCCGCGCACAGCCTCTTTAGCTTTGCCGATCCCCCCTGAAGCCTTGGGTGCTGGTGCGGCTGGGCGTCGTAGCTCCAGCTCCAGGTATTGGGGGTCACTACCAGTGAGTTCAGTTCGGTCATATTTGGGCGCTGGCTGGCCTGAGTAGAGATTTTTGCTCGCAATACCAAGACTAGCAGCAGGGGGAACAGGAATCCCTTGGTAGCTGACGCCTTCGGGCATTTCTACTGGCACGTTCATCGATAGGGATTCGCTTTCTGGATTGACGCGCACGTCATCACTCACAGCAACAAAAGCGGTGTATTGTGACAACAGTTGATAAGTCAAAGCTGTATCTGTAACAGCATCTACTCCAGCTTTGGTTTCAACGCCGAACATTTGTTTCATCAAGTCTTTAATTCGGGCACGTCCCCAAAGTTGAGCGATCGCAGTATTGCCAGCTTCCGCAAAACTGAGATTAAAAGTCTTTTTATACTGACTTCCACCTGCTGCAATACCGTTGATGTGTAGGGTTCCAGCAGTGCGATCGCTCTTTCTACCAAACAAAACTAACGGTTGTTCTGCAAACAAATCTGGCAATATTGTAGGGTAAATTGTCGGATCTTCCCCACCACCTTCCCAGCTAACTTGAATATTAGTCAGCACTGGGTTATTAATTTGCCGGAAGAACTTTTCTGCTACTTCCTGGGTTGGTTCATCCTGACGAACAATTTGACAAGTTCCCCGCCCAATTTCTGCAATGCGATTCAATAAGAAGCGGTTAGGAGAACTACCAACGCCGAAACTATAAAGGCGATTTCCCTGTTTCAGTTCCCGCTGAACTTCTGCTAAAATTTCGTTATCGTTGCCAATGTAGCCATCAGTTAACAGCACGATACTCCGCAAACGTCCCGCTGGTTCTGCTGGGAAGTTCATAACTGCGCGAATGCCATTTAGCAAGTAAGTACCGCCATTAGCTTGCAGTTGATTAACATATTTAATTGCCTTTGCGCGATTTTCTGGAGTATTCGGCAAGGGGGCTGGAGATAGCTGAGTTGTAATATCGCAAAAATCGATAATTGTGAAAGTGTCGTTGGGATTTAATCCATTAATAAAGCGGCGCATTAATTCCTGACATTTTATCAGCGGATCGCCCATTTGCGAACCGGATGTATCCATCAGGAATACGACATCTTTGGGTACAATTTCATCGGTACGATATTCTAAGGCGGGAATTAGATAAATTGCGAAATGTCCGCCGCGTTCGTCTGATTGTTTTAGTACTGTTGCTTGAGTGTTATCGCCAGCAACTTGATAGCGCAGAATTAAATCTTTGTTGGGGATTGTATCTTCTCCGCCCAACTTTACGCGCACAATTTGTCCTTCGTATTCTATGCGTAATTGGTGGGAAGGCGATCGCACATCTCTAATCGTTACCCCTGCATCAATTTCTACCGTGACGCCGATATCCCCGCGCGATCGCGTTCCTTCTGGCATTATAGGTGGAGTGATGCGCGAAGCGTCTGGAACTTGGTCTGTATCGCCACTTCTATCAATAGGCGTACCGGGGATAAACCTTGGCCCCACTACCATTGGGAATACAAATTCATAGTCGCCGCCTTCAAATTTTAGGCTGTCGGTGTAGCGAATGGTGACATCAATTTGTTCCCCAGGTTTGATATTAGCAAGCGATTGGGTAAAGATGTTATCTCGTTCTTGTTCTAATAGTCCAGCGGTGCGTCCTTGTTGTTTGGCTTGTTCGTAAATTTGTTGGGCTTCTTCGCGTTTTTTGATGTTACCTGTGATGATGCGATCGCCTAATATAATTTCCATGTCATCCACCGCCGCTTCATCTGGCAAGGGAAACACATAGACTGCTTCTAAAGGCTTAGTGAAGGGATTTTCAAAACTCTGCGTCACCTCAACTCGCGAGATATTTCCAGCGATTTTGGCGCTAACTTCTGTATGTTTTAGCGGAAAGACTAGCTGCTGTCCTTCACGATCTTTGACATACAAACCCGGTGTGGTAGTAGGCATGGGCATTTCCCTCCTAGTCTTGGGCAGTTCGCTCCATGCTAGCCTCGAAGCAATTGCAACTACGAGTAAAATTTAAAAAATATTAACAATTTGGCGGATTTATTCCCGTTATCTGGTAGCGCTTGGGTTCATATATGCGATTTTTAAGCAAAGCGATCGCGCTAGAGTCTCCCTTAGCCAAGATGCTACTCTGGGGAAGGCTTCGGCTATAGCACGACATTTGAACGCCAATTGGTATAAGTAAAAAAAACCAGCTGATGGCGACAGCTGGCTACGAGAGGAGAGTCATAAATTAAAAATTAAAATTTAGATCGGCGGCATTTATCAGTCATGTGCTATGACTTTTTCTCTAGCAATTACTTTCTTACCCCGACTAATTGTTAGCTGTTTCTCAGTCAGAGTGTACGTGGTATCGCCATTGACAGCAACATAGCGAAATCCCTGCTCGTCGTAATTTTTAAGAGGTAGAGTTATGCCACCTTGTCTTTTATTTTTAGCAACAGCAGCGTAATGGCTAGGAATTCCTTCAAAGCCGCAAATATTCAATTTATAGTTAATTGTTTCAATTGCTAAGATACGTTCCTTACCCTGCGGACAAAGAAAAAATTTTGTGTTTTGGGCAAGTTGAATAGAATGAGAAAGCGCTAAATTTTCTTTGGGGGCGCGATTCGTTAATTCTACAGCTTTTACTGAAGGAACCAAAAACAAAAATGCTCCTGCACCAAGCATTGCCAGCTTTAATACATGGGTACTATTAATTTCGGATTTAACCAGTCTCATGTATTAAGCTTGATTTAAAACAAAGTGGAAATATGCTCTCAGTTGTGTTGATAAACCTTCATACTTGAGGGGAAGATGGTGAAACTCAACCAAGAGCATGTTCGGGCTTACTCCCAGCGCGTGACTTTTTGGTTTACAAGAGTTTTACGCCCTTGAATAGCTGTTAGTTTGTTGCGGGTTAGGGTGTAACGCACGCCGCCATTAACAGCAACATAACGCTTAGCTTTAGAATCGTAACTTTGGAGAACTAGATTGATGCTATTTTTGCCATTCTTGGCTTTAGCAACATAATTTGTTGGAGTACCGCCCGAACCGCAAATACTCACAACAAAACCACTCGTTTCCGCCGTGATGTAAGGTTCCAGATTTTGTTCTGGAATAAGGGGGCAAAGATTATCTACAAGGGCGATTTGCATGGGTCTATCGCCTTGGATAGTCTCTGATGCAAGTTTTTGGTGATTGACAGTTTCACCACGTTTTTCCACTAGAATATCAACGCGATCGCTGCCTCTCATTACTTCTTTTGCATCTACCGATGAGTGCAACAACAAAAACGCACCAACACCAAGCATTGCCAGCTTCAATGCGTGTTTGCCAATAAATTCGGGTTTCATCAACGGCATAAGCTCTCTTTACCTTACAGATGATACTGAGATCAGCCTACCCGTTGTCTTGGTAAATAGCCTCGGTAATATTACGGTTTCAGTTAAAGTTGCTAGACAGATAAATACCGTGCGATCGCGGTATCTTTTTTCGTTATCTTAAGGAGCAAAATGCTGTATATTAACCTTCGTATTCGCTATCAATCTCAATATCCAGCGTTTCTTCATCAATCCGCACATACAGTATATTTGGACGGCAGCAAACTTGACAATCTTCTACATAAGATTGCTGTCCGCCAGCACTTATGTCAACAAAAGTCGAATTGGGTTCGCCGCAGTAGGCACAGTAATATTCACCTGTCGTTTGCATTAATTAAGCCTCGCCACAATATTTTCACATTCTCGTTTCGTTACTTCATAGCGATCGCCATGACTAATTCTGGCCTATTGTTGGCTGGTAAACAAGTACCTGCTTACGTTTAGTAACCTGCAAGTGGATAGGCTACATACTCGTTACCATTGCGCTGGCTAAAGAGATCATTAATCGCATTGCTGTCGCATTTGCAACATCCCAAATAGAGATTTGCAGCTTTTTTGTCGTGAATTTATCTTAATTGATAGCAATAGTTTTCCTAGTGCGATCGCTTGTTTATATCAACCCTCTTTCAGTTTGATTTCAATTAATATACAAACCTACATACTTACACACTTAAGATTACCATTATAGCCCTCAAAATCATTACTACCAAACCAGAATATTATGTGCAGGTGGCGCAGGGGGGAGAACCCTAATTGCGTATTTATTCTATAAATTTGCAAAAATTAGAGCCTCCCGTCGCTTGTGGTATGCTATTTTATCTTGAACTAATTACTTCTTCTTCTTGCAAGAGTTTCCTGCCTTTAAAAACGCTCAAACTTGCACCATTGACAATGTATGTGATGTCGCCCGTCTTAACAACATATCCAGTTCCTTCTTCTGTTCTAGCCTTCAGAGGACGAGTACCTGTACCATTGCTCTTGCTAATACCCGTATAAAAAAGTCCTTTACTTGTCCGGCAAATATATACGTGAAAGCTTGCAGTCTCAAAATAATTAACAAGCCGCCCTCCTCCCGCATTAGGAGGGCAAGTATTTTGAGCAAGTAGCAAAGGGATATTTCTGGTATTAGTTACCGATGTTTCTATCCTTCCCCTATCACTGATTAATTCTGTAGCCCCTACCGATGGAGTTACGAATAAAAAAGCACTAGCAGCTAGCAAGGCTAACTTCCTGGCCTGTTTAAAATTTAATTCAGTTTTCATTTTTATCAGGACTTAAGTTCAATGTTGCTTACATTCGCTAACGTAAACAATAAAAATCTAATCGTCCATAGTTTCACTACTTTTTTTAAGATAAATTTGGTTATTGTGAAGTTTTTGAAATGTTTGTGTTTGAGGATAATGCTACTAACTAAAATTAGATGTAGCGGCGGCTAGATGCTTCTGTAACGTCGCAACTGGTAGCGGCCCTTGCAAGTGATTCCAGGGTAAAACTTGCTCTAATTCCCAGTTAGTATGGACGTAGTAATCTAGTTCTGGTAACTGTCCCCGCAGTTCTTTAAAAGCGCGTCGGTAGCTACCGAGGGAGTCGCCATAATGGCGAGTTAATTCTAAAAGATGAGATAGGCGTCTGTCTCCTCTAGATATTAAAGCCTGCATTACTGACCAGTTATAACTTTCTGGTCTAAAATCAATGCCATTGCGTCGCAATTCCTTCTCTAAAAACTTCAACCTCTTTTCAGCTTGGCGATTAACGCCAAACCACTGAAAGGGGGTGTGAGCTTTAGGGACAAAGGTGCTGCATCCCAGAGTTAAGCGCAAACCAGGGGCAGATTTTTTGAGCGATCGCATCATCGCCACAGTTTGATCTAAATCCTCTGCTTCTTCACCGGGAATACCTACCATCCCGTAGAGTTTGAGTGCGCTTAATCCTCCGGCTTTGGCATTAATTGCAGCTTGAACAATTTCATCGTTGTTGAGTTTTTTGTTAATAATTTGCCGCACTCTCTCGCTTCCGCTTTCTACAGCAATAGTGAGCGATCGCGTATCTCGTTTAGCCAAAATTTCTGCTAATTTTACCGTTACCGTATTAGTTCGCACCGAAGCGATACTCAGCCGCACATCATCATACTGTGGCTTACTCAAATAATCTAACAACGCTTCAAATTCTGGATGCTGAGTAACAGACGCACCTAATAAACCTAGCCGATTAGTTACAGCCAAACCGCGATCGATTGCAGGAATTAAAGAAGTTTCAAGGCTAGCCGTGCGAAAAGGCAAAGTTAGATAACTTGCCAGACAGAAGCGGCACATTTCTGGGCAACTGCGAACCACTTCTACCATGTAAATATTTTCCCATGCTGCCTTTTCAGTAACGACAGATGAAGCAGATAAAGTATTGCCCCGATAAGTCTGCTTTTCTACCTGGCTGGGAATTTCTGCGTCTACAGATTCAATTGATTTAATAAAGCCAGTAGAGTCATCATATTCTACATGATAAAGACTGGGAACATAAATTCCTGGTACTTGCGCCAGATGCCTTAATTTAACTTGCCGATTAGCGCTTCTAACTTCTTTATAAGCATCAATAAAATTTCCCAGTAAATTTTCGCCATCACCCAACAGTATGACATCAAAAAAATCAGCGAAAGGTTCTGGATTAGCAGTTAATACTGGCCCACCACCAAATACTAACGGATGCTCATCAGAACGAGCAGCAGCGCGAGTAGGAATTTCTAGGGATTCTAATAAATTGAGGATATTTACATAGTCCAATTCCCAAGATACGGAAAAACCAAGTAATTCTGGATTTCTAGGCAGTTGTTCGCGAGTATCGGTGAACAGGCGGCTTACCTCAACATCGCGCCGCATTGCTAAAGTTGCCCATACCACTTGAAAGCCAAGGCTGGTGATGCCAACAGTGTACTCGTTGGGGAAAGCAAAGATAGCGGGTATGGCGTCGTTGTCCGGCGTCGCAGGTGTAAATAAAAGGCGTTCGGCAGCGAAGGCAGAGGCAGTAACAGGCATTTTAAGCTTCAAAATAGATCATTTATATTTAATTTTAAGCCATACAATTATAAGGTTTAAAATTAACGTCACCAGATTTGCCGCAATTACCGCCACATCTTGGCGCAGAATTCCGTATACTAACCACAGAAAGACACCTATACAGAAAGTAATCAGCATAACGAAAGAGACATCTTTAGCTGATTTTGTTTTCCAAACTTTAATGACTTGAGGCAAAAAAGCGATAGTCGTTATTGTACCTGCGGATAATCCCAAAATAGTGACAAAATTCATGGTGATCTTGAGCTAGTGTCCAGTTAGTAGGTTTGGTAATCTCCCCCTACTACTATCTCAAATATTGCAACATTAAAACGTTAATTTAGAGACGATTAATATTATTACCTTACAAGTAGCTAATTTAACGAATTTCGTAATTAGTCGTTCAGCGAGCGCTAATTAGCCTAGCGTATCCCTGGGTGTATTTACATTTTATAGTCAGAAGGCGATAATATTGCCCCAATTAGATAAGGATGTATTTTGGGGAAGTGGATATCGATATTAATGGCGATCGCCGTCTTCTCTACCTTAAAAAATAGTGGCGATCGCGCCTACAGCTATCTGTCTAACTGTAGGTTAAAATTTTGGCAAATTTACTCACCTCACTTGATAGCTAGATTAGAACAAACTAGAGCCTCGGTATACAGCATTCACCCATTCCAACCATCTTTTCAGGTAACTTGAACATTAAATTATTTCTCAGCTTTTGTTTTTCAGCTTCTTCTGATAAGACTTAGCCCAAGCATATCGCACTGGATCTTCTTTCAAAAGATACTTTACTACTTCCCAACGTTTATTCTCATCCTTGGCATTTCTCACGACTCGCTTGATTTCAGCATCCGTATCTCTAGGGTTAGCACCGCGTTTGATTGCCTCGTCAAACCAATACGCACCATCTGCACATTGACCCCGTTCAAAACAAATTGCACCCATGAGGGTGTAGGGGTGATGACTATTAGGCTGGTATTTAATAGCCTGTCGAGCGCAATATTCTGCGTCATCTAATTTATAGATATCGCGGAATGCCCCGCCCCTAGTTGTTAGTAATGCTGATTTGAGCTTATTTTCTTTAATTTTATCTAAGTCCAGATTTTCCGTTAACTTCAATGCTTTTTGTGGTTCATCTGCTTTGCGCCAATGGCTGCTAGCATTGGGCAAGTTCCATTTATTTCCCGTCCGGTTGTACTCCTGTTCGTAGAAAGTTGCTTCTATTTCGTGGTGGGTAATTAAAATTTTTCCTGAGAGCAGTTCATGCTTTTCATAAACATGATCTTCTGGCCATCGATAAAACCTATAATTAGGCTGAGGCGCTTCAATTTTATTCGCCTGTAGCCAACCTACATCCGTAGGTTCGAGCCGCTCTTTTTTCTCCAATTTTTGCATAATTGCGTACAAAGGGCTGGCGGGTGATTTATCTTTATAGGCAGAGACATCATATTTCGCTTTGAGAGTAGCAAAGTCCTTTTCTTGGGCAAAAACAATTATCTCTTCACGTCCATTCTGTTTCAGCCATTCAGTCTCAGGTTCACTTAGCTGCTCTCCTGATTCAATCTTGTACTTCAGAGTAGCAACGTATTTGCATTGGGCAATGACTATCGTATCAGTAAGTTTACGCTTTTTCAGAAAGTTAGTATCTGTCTCACTCAGGGCAATTCCTGATTCAACTCTTTTCAGAAGTCTGTACAAATGATTATAGGGAGATGAATCCTCATATTGAGTTGCTTTGTACTTAGCCTTGAGTGCAGCAAAGTTCCGCTTCTCCTGTAGCTCTCGATCGAAGGAAATTATCTCGGTAAGTCCCTGCTGTTGCAGCCAATTTATCTCTGACTCATTCAATAGTTCTTCTGAGTCAACTTGTTGCAGTATGAGATACAGAGGACTAGATGCAGATGTATCCAGGTATCTAGTTACTTGGTATTTATCCTTCAGTTGTGAAAAGCTGGCTTCCCTTAATGATTCTTGGTGCTGAAAAAATGCCAGCGTTTCAAAGAGTTGCTGTTCGTTTAACCAGTTAACATCTGAATCACTTAGGCGTTCTTCTGCTTCCAATCGCTTGAGGATTTGATACAGTGGGCTATCTGGCGATAACTCTTGGTATTGAGTGGCTTTGTACTTAGCCTTTAAATTTATAAATCGCTCTATTTCCTGTTCCCTTAACTCAGCGCTCGCCATTGTCGCAGAAAGCCCGTGCGCTTTCAGCCATTCAAAATCTGAATCAGTTAGTTTATTTCCTGAATCCAGCTTTTTAAGTATAAAGTAAAGGGGGCTAGACTTTGATGAAATAGAACAGTTTGTTGCTTTGTATTTAGACTTTAACTGAGTAAATTCACTTCCTAACTTTATGAACTCGGATTCTCTATGTTGCTGTTCGTGCTGGATAGCTTCAATGGTTTTAAAAAGCTCACGCTCTCTCAACCAATTAAGCTCTAATTCATTTATTTCGATACAACAGTCAACTTTACGGAGGATGAAATACAGCAAACTAGAAGGTGATGAATCTTCATAGCTTGTTGCTTGATACTTGGATCTTAGTGCAGTTAAATGTTTTAACCGTGCTTGAGATTCGTTGTACATATTGATTGAAGAGGCGGGGCTTAATCTGGCTGTAAGCGAGACTATAACAACAAGATCGCCAAAAACGGCTCCGGAAAATTACCTATCGCCCAAGAAAATCGCGGTACTCTTTACACAGCCGCTAACGCGCTAACGCGCTTCGCTTCGCTGACGCTAAAGCGCCTGACAATCGCTGTAGCTATCAACGCGAATATACGCCCAACCAAAAAAGGAAGTGTCCAAGTGCCTAGCGCAAATTGCGATCGCGGGCATTAAAATAAGCAACAATAAAGGCGAGTACTAGCTTGGCTCGTGGGAATGGAGGAGTTGACGTGGCAAAGTTTATCTCAAAGCTCAAAGAGATATCGCATAAACTCAATACGGGATCGTCAACGGAACCCGATCAGCCGCCTCTGAGCGACAGCCAACCAGGAAATCCTTCTCAGGTGTCAACCGAACCGGAAAATCATTTGCACGACAGTAAACCAGAAGCCGGTTCTAGCGTCTCAACAGAACCTGGAACTCTTGTAGTGAGCGATCGCAAACCAGAGCAGACAATCACCCCAGCATCAGGAAGCGAGAAATTAACACGTTCCCTAGCAAGGGTGAAAGAGATATCCACCAAGCTATCGAACTATATGAGGGTGGGGGTGTCACCGGAAACTGGAAAGTTTCTGTTGCTTGAGGGGGAGACAGACGTAGACACCCCAGCATTAGAGCGTCAGAAATTGATTCGTAGTCTTAACCACCTCAAACATCAATCAACGCAGGCGGTAATTCAGGCGTTCTCTGGTCCTAAGCCGCTGCATCGTAACTACAAGTTTTGGCTAGGCGTGGGGGTAGGAGGAGGAGCGATCGCCCTCGGTGGAGTTTGGATATCAGTAGAACGTGGCTTACCTGATGTTAACGACGTTGTAACTTATGTTCGCGATGGCACGATCACTATCAAAGCCGCAGACGGAACAATTCTTCAACAACAGGGTGAAGCAACCCACGAAAAACTCAAAATAGAGCAAATTCCCAAACCGCTGATTCAAGCTTTCATTGCCGCAGAAGACAGGCGCTTTTACCAACATCACGGCGTCGATTACCAAGGTATTGGCAGAGCCTTTGTTTCTAACCTTATGGCTAGAAATGTTGTAGAAGGCGGTAGCACCCTCACTCAACAGCTAGCAAGAATTGTCTTCCTCGACCAACAACGCAGCTTTTGGCGCAAGCTTAGGGAATTTCGTCTGGCTCAAAAAATCGAGGATAAGCTCACAAAAGAGCAAATTTTAGAGCGTTATCTTAATTTAGTTTATCTTGGTTCGGGAGCCTACGGCATCGCCGATGCATCGTGGGTATACTACAGCAAACCCCTCGACCAACTGACATTACCAGAAATGGCCATGTTAGCAAGCATGGCACCTGCTCCCAGTGTCTATTCGCCTTTTGTAAACGAAAAAGTCGCCAAAGATCACCGCAATTTAGTGTTGCAAAGGATGCGGGACTCTGGGTTTATTACGCCGCAACAAGCGCAAGAAGCGATCGCCACGCCGCTAACCACAAAACGCAGCGCTCCCAAGCGACTAACCCGCGAAGCCCCATATTTTACTGATTACATCCAGCAGCAAATTCCCAAGTACGTCTCGCCCGATTTGATAGATAGAGGTGGATTGACAATAGAAACTACCTTGAATCCAAACTGGCAGCAAATAGCAGAAGAGGCAATCAAAAAGACGATTGAAGAAAATAGTAAAGGACAGAACTTCGATCAAGCTGCAATGGTAGCTGTAGATCCGAGAAATGGCCAAATTAAAGCAATGGTTGGGGGGAAAGATTTTTACCAAAACCAATTTAACCGCGTCACTCAAGCGCAGCGCCAGCCCGGTTCAACCTTCAAAATGTTCGTATACAGTACGGCGATCGCTGCTGGATTTACCCCATTTCGCGGTTACGAAGACGCCCCTTACACCGTAGACGGCTATACTCCTAAAAACTTCAGCGAAAGCTATCAAGGCTGGCTGAACATGAGGGATGCCCTTACCAACTCCATCAATGTCATCGCCGTCAAAATAATGATGGACGTAGGATATCAGCCAGTTATCGACACTGCTAGAAAAATGGGCATAGAATCTCCACTCAAGCCCACCCCTTCTCTAGCATTGGGCAATTCCGAAGTCAACTTGCTAGAGCTAACCAGTGCTTACGGCACCCTCGCAAACAAAGGTATGCACGTCAAAGCTCACGGCATTACCCGCATTCTCGGCAGAGACGGCAACATTATCTACGAGGGGAAATTTAAGCCAGAGCGTGCCCTACAGGAAGACACAACTGCCATTACAACCTGGATGCTGCGAAACGTCGTCAACAATGGCACGGGTGGCGCAGCTCAACTTAACGATCGCCCCGTAGCTGGTAAGACTGGTACTTCTGACGAAGCCCGCGACCTCTGGTTTATTGGCTACATTCCCCAATTGGTAACTGGCGTTTGGTTGGGTAACGACAACGACGATCCAACTTGGGGTTCTAGCAGCACCGCCGCCGAAACCTGGAATAAATTCATGGCCAAAGCTGTCGAGGGAATGCCTAAAGAGGAGTTCCCCAAGCGTCCCGATGAGTTAGAAGGTCGAAAACCTCAGATCAAAGTACAGCCCATCAAGGCTAAAAATGTCCTTTATGGAAGGGTAAACTCAGACGACAGCGACGACTCGCCACGCCCTCGTCGGAGGAGATACCAAGAGGAAACCTCCAGCAACAATAACTCTACTAATTACAGGCCGCGCCGTTCCAGATATCGCAATAACAGCGATGACAACTCCAACGAGTATCGCCCCAGAAGACGGCGCGTAATTACCAGCCAGCAATCTGATAGCAGCGAAAACACTTATCGCCCCAGAAGACGGCGCGTAATTACCAGCCAGCAATCTGATAGCAGCGAAAACACTTATCGCCCCAGAAGACGGCGTGTAATTACCAGCCAGCAATCTGATAGCAGCGAAAACACTTATCGCCCCAGAAGGCGGCGTGTAATTACCAGCCAGCAATCTGATAGCAGCGAAAACACTTATCGCCCCAGAAGGCGGCGCGTAAGTACCAGCCAACTGTCTGAGAACCAATCCACACCCCGCTACCGCCGCAGGTATCCTAGTGCAGATAATAACTCTGGGTACTCAACACCAGTTCGGCGCCGTTACCGGCAGTCATCAGCCTCCAATTATTCTCCCTCGCGGCGTTACCGCACCCAAAACACAGAAGTAACGCGCACATATACACCGCCCGCTCCACGCGCTGAGAGGAGAGCGCAGCAATACTCAGAGATGCCACCCGCTCCACGCGCTGAGCGGCGGGAATCTTCTGGTGAGTAAGTTGCCAGTTGGCGACTGGGAAGTTGAAGCCAAAAGTATTTTACTTTTTACTTACCCATATCTACCACTAGCGCCGGGGATCAAACTTAGGAGTGATAAATGATACTCTCAAGTTTGATAGCATGACTTAAATACGAATAAGGAGTTGACAAGTAATGCATTTACTGATGGAAGCTGTTGCTGCCAATCCTAATGCGCCTCATTTTCCAGTTACTTTTACCGCTGTGTATGCAGTTGGGTTTATAGCTGCTGTGACTCTTGGCTCGGTTGCCTGGTACAACTCAAAACGCCCTGTGGGTTGGGAAGATAAGGATCGTCCTGATATTGTGCCTGAAGTTAAGAAAGAAGCAAATCCAGGATTGGGTAAGCCGATCAAGTAAGAAAGGCTACATAAACAAAGTCGTGGCTAGCTGTGAGCGGAGCCTTGACAATTAGGTTGGCACGGCCACGACTTAACATCAATCATCTAACGGAGAGCCAAATCAGAGCGAAGTTTTAAGGCCAAATCGGTGTTGGGGTTAATGACAACAACATCAACTTTTTTGCGACCCAATACTAGGCCGCCTGCTGCACCCGCTCCAGCGCCACCTAGAACTTCTAATATAGAGATCTTTTTATCTCCTGTAAGACCTGAGAGGGCAGCCGCCGCAGCTCCACCAATTGCAGCACCTTTCAAGATCGAACTGGTGTTAGCTCCTCGGCGCACTTCTTGGCTTCTGGTAATTACGCTAGAAGTGGCATTGATATACTGCCTTCTACCTTGCGATCGCACCAATTCTTCAGCAATAAACTGCGATCCTCCCTCTGCTGGTTGCAGTTTACCCACTATTCTACTGCCAGCAGGAATTAATATCGTCCCTGTACGGCTTTTGACGTTTGCTGCCACTATTAAGGTTAAGGGCACGCTCTCTTTGGGACTGACAACAATTTTTTCTGCTTTGTCATACAGAACGGGTATTGAAGTCCCGTTGGGGATTACAATCGTCTGGTTCTGATATGCAGTTTGAGCAACAGCAGGCGCGGTTGCCACGATGGGTGCAGCTACACCACCCATCATTGAGAGGGCAATTAGTACAGATGCTCCAGATTGCCAGCGCTCGATCTTAGGCATAATAGAAAACTCTTCATAATACATCGGTACTATCACCAGACGGCAATGCAGTGACTTTGTTTCTGATTGCTGTTTTTGACATCGGCTGCGGTTTGGTCGTTGTTGCTCGTTTCACCCAGCCAAGTGCGATGCTTTATTTCAATCCGCGATCGCGATTTTTACATAGCTAAGTGCGCCGTAATACTTCAAATCTGGGGAAGGAACAGCAGTACAAGGGCTAGTGTTTATTGGCGCACAAAGCTAGGCACTGCAACATTGCCTTTTACATTAAAAGTTCCTTCCCATCTTCTGCCTTCAGCGTAGTTGCTATGCAAAAACGTCATTACATAATGCATCGCCTTAATTATTCGACATCTTTTGTAACAGAAGATACGAAACAATACAAACCAGGCCCGTAAAGTATTGTGTAGAAAGTAATTAACACAAAACTGCCGCCGTCAAAGCGATCGCCGAACCGTAGATTTAAACATCATCGTCCGCCTTACCTGAAGCGGCAAAAATGGCAAAACAATTAACCAAAGCCTAGAAAGTAGGCTTTGGCTAGCTATAGCTATGCATTAAATAGTTAAGTCGCACGGTCACAAGATATACGGATCTAATTCAATAGTCCGCATAACTTAAAGAACACAGCAGTTTCATTTCAGGTGTAGATGACTAACTCGAATAGGCAGTAAGCAAAAAGGTTAAAGATATGACAAGCACAGCCACTCCGACAGCAAGCCTCAATAAATTTGAAAAATTAAAAGCCGAAAAAGACGGTCTAGCGGTGAAAGCCCAGCTGGAGGAATTTGCCCGGATTGGCTGGGAGGCAATGGATGAAACAGACCGCGAACATAGACTAAAGTGGCTGGGAGTGTTTTTCCGACCAGTAACTCCCGGCAAATTCATGATGCGGTTGCGGCTACCTAACGGAATTATAACCAGCAATCAAATGCGGGCGCTAGGGGAAGTATTGCAACGTTACGGCTCAGATGGATATGGCGACATTACTACAAGGCAAAACATCCAGTTGCGGGGAATAAGGATAGAGGATTTACCAGAAATTTTCCAAAAATTTAGGCAAGTTGGGTTAACCAGCGTCCAGTCTGGGATGGACAACGTGCGGAACATTACAGGTTCGCCAGTAGCCGGACTGGAAGCAGGGGAATTGTTTGATACGCGGGAACTGTGCAACCAATTGCAGGATACGATCACCAACAATGGAGAAGGCAACAAAGCTTTCAGCAACCTGCCGAGGAAATTTAACATAGCGATCGCAGGTTGCCGCGACAACTCAGTACACGCTGAAATCAACGACCTCGCCTTCATACCCGCCTATAAAAACGACCAGTTCGGTTTTAACATCATAGTCGGCGGCTTCTTCTCAGCAAAACGTTGCGATGCCGCCATTCCCCTAGATGCCTGGGTTGTGCCCGAAGACGTTATTGATGTCAGCAGAGCAATTTTAGAAGTTTATCGCGACCAAGGACTGCGAGCCAATCGCCAAAAAGCCCGTCTCATGTGGCTTATCGACGAAATGGGTATTGAAAATTTCCGCGCCGAAGTGGAAAAATACCTGGGACGCCCAATGTCACCAGCCGCACCCAAAGACGAAATCGACTGGGACAAGCGTGACCACATCGGTATTTATCAGCAAAAACAACCAGGCTTGAAGTACGTCGGCTTGCACGTACCTGTAGGGCGCCTGTTGGCCGGGGATATGTTTGACCTAGCTCGACTAGCGGAAGTCTATGGGGGGAGCGAAATTAGGCTTACAGTAGAGCAAAACGTCATCATCCCGAATATTCCTGACTCTCGCTTAACTCAATTTTTAGCGGAACCGCTACTCGAAAAATTCTCTACAAACCCCGAACCCTTAACACGGACAGTAGTTTCATGCACTGGCGCTCAATTTTGCAACTTTGCCTTAATTGAAACCAAAAACCGCGCGATCGCTCTGATTAAAGAACTAGAAGCAGAGTTAACAATGCCTAAACCAGTGAGGATTCACTGGACTGGTTGCCCCAACTCTTGCGGACAACCCCAAGTCGCAGATATCGGTTTGATGGGAACAAAAGTTCGCAAAAACGGCAAAACCGTAGAAGGCGCAGACATATATATGGGCGGCACGGTGGGCAAAGAAGCTCACCTGGGAAATTGCGTGCAAAAAAGCGTTCCCTGCGAAGATTTAAAGCCCGTCTTGATGAATTTGTTAATCGAGAATTTTGGAGCCGAGAAAAAGTAAAAAGTTTTTACTTTTTTCATTAAAGTTTTGACTTTTCCAAAGTATCTGCTAGTGAGGAGAACACACAGAAAATGAGCAATCTTTCCCGACGTAAATTCATCATCACAGCAGGAGCAGCCGCAGCAGGCAGCATAGTAGTTCATGGCTGTACTAGCAGCAGCAACTCTACCCAAACACCAGCGGCAAACACTACCCCCACAGCCGCAGCAAGCGGCAGTCCTGTACCAACCGCCAGCGTCGCAGGCACGGCTGACAGCCCAGAAGTCACAACCGCCAAGCTAGGATTCATTGCCCTAACAGATTCTGCACCTTTAATTATTGCCCAAGAAAAAGGCTTATTTGCCAAGTACGGCATGACAGATGTCAAGGTCGAGAAGCAAGCTTCCTGGCCTGTAACTCGCGACAACTTGGAGCTAGGTTCAGCAGGGAATGGCATTGATGGGGCACATATTTTGAGTCCCATGCCTTACTTCATGTCCTTGGGTCAGACCAAAAACAAGCAGCCAGTGCCGATGTACCTCTTGGCGCGGTTGAATACCAACGGACAGGCAATTTCTATTGCTAATAGTTACAAAGAATTTAAGGTCGGTCTAGACAGCAAAGGGCTGAAAGATGCCTTTGCAAAACTCAAAGCAAGCGGCAAAAACGACATCAAGGCAGCGATTACGTTTCCTGGTGGAACCCACGACCTATGGATGCGTTACTGGTTAGCATCTGGTGGTATAGATCCCACAAATCAACAGGTTATTTCTGTCGTACCCATCCCCCCTCCCCAGATGGTAGCGAATATGAAAACAGGCGGTATGGAAGCTTTTTGCGTGGGAGAACCTTGGAACGCGCAGCTAGTTAACCAAGGCGCAGGTTACACCGCCTTGCTAACAGGAGAACTGTGGAGAGACCATCCAGAAAAAGCGTTTGCAATGCGGAAAGATTGGGTGGATAAAAATCCCAAGGCTACAAAAGCAATTTTGATGGCAATACAAGAAGCCCAGCAGTGGTGCGACAAACCAGAAAACAAAGAGGAGATGTGCAAACTTGTCTCCGATGAGAAGTGGTTTAAGGTGCCAGCTAAAGATATTATCGAGCGAGCCAAAGGCAACATTGATTACGGTGATGGTCGCCCGCCTGTAACTAATAGTCCGCTACTGATGAAGTTCTGGGCAGATAACGCTTCTTATCCTTACAAGAGCCACGATATGTGGTTTTTAACTGAGAACATTCGTTGGGGCAATATTCCGGCTGATACGAAGGTTAAGGAACTTGTTGACCAAGTGAACCGCGAAGATATTTGGAAAGAAGCAGCTAAAACTCTTGGAGTTCCGGCGGCTCAAATTCCTACTAGCAGTTCGAGGGGCGTTGAGACGTTTTTTGATGGTGTCAAGTTTGACCCAGATAAGCCAGAAGACTACTTGAAGAGTCTCGCAATCAAGAAAGTTTAGTAGTTTAGGGTTCATGGTAGTGGATTGGCAAGACCATGAACCCAAAAATATTTTTCGTAAGTAGGGCAGACGAGCAGAGAGAGGGAAAAAATGACAGCAAAAATTGACAGCTTTCCTAGAGCCAGCGAACAGCCAAATAAGGTTGTTGACTTTATTAAGAAACAGGTTCCAAATATTGTGCCGCCAGCGATCGCGATCGCAATATTTATGATCGTATGGCAAATCCTCTGCCCCCCCGGTTCAAAAGGATTGCCAGGCCCAATCCAAGTGCTTATAGATACTTGGGACCCTCTGATTATTAACCCTTTTTATGATAAAGGCGGTACAGCTAAAGGTTTGGGCTTGCAAATCATTGCCAGCTTAGGAAGAGTTGGTATTGGCTTTTCATTATCAGCGATTGTTGGCATAAGTTTGGGTATCTTGATTGGCGCTAATAAATTTATGTATCGCGCTGTAGACCCGATCTTCCAAGTGCTGCGTACCATTCCGCCCCTAGCCTGGTTGCCAATTTCTCTAGCTGCCTTCAAAGATAGCCAACCATCGGCAATTTTCGTGATTTTTATCACCTCAATTTGGCCGATTATTATCAACACAACGGTAGGCGTACAACAGATACCCCAAGACTACAGAAACGTTGCTCGCGTGTTGCGTCTGTCTAACCATAAATATTTCTTTAAAATTCTCTTACCAGCAGCAGTACCCTATATCTTTACTGGGCTGAGGATTGGTATTGGCTTGTCTTGGCTGGCGATTATAGCTGCCGAAATGCTAGTAGGTGGCGTGGGCATCGGTTTCTACATCTGGGATGCTTACAACAATTCCTTAATGAGCCAAATTATCCTAGCGCTGATTTATGTGGGCATTGTTGGGTTTTTTCTAGATAGGTTAGTAGGATTCATTGCCTCAAAAGTTGTCCCAGAAGAACAAAAATAGCTTTCAGTAATGGGTAATCGGAAATAGAAGAAAAGTACCAGTTACCCATTACCAATTAACAGCTACAAGCTGAACAAGAATTAGCAATAAGTAATTACCAAATCTTATGTCTGTATTTGTAGAAGTCGATCATGTTGACAAGATATTCTCGCTAGCCAATGGTGGCAGCTATATTGCGCTCAAGAACATCGAACTGAAGATAAAACAGGGAGAGTTTGTCTCTTTAATTGGACACTCTGGCTGTGGCAAATCCACCTTGCTGAATATGATTGCAGGTCTGGATAAACCAACTCACGGGGGCGTGATTTTAGAAGGGCGGTTGGTGACTTCTCCTGGCCCAGATAAAATGGTGGTTTTCCAAAACTATTCGCTTCTGCCTTGGTTATCTGTGCGCGATAACATCGCCTTGGCAGTGGATGAAGTTTATAAGGACAAACCTAAAGGCGAGCGCAAGGGTATTGTAGAACATCACATAGATTTGGTGGGATTGCGGCACGCTGCACACAAGCCACCCGGACAACTATCGGGGGGGATGAAACAACGGGTAGCGATCGCCCGCGCCCTAGCTATTCGCCCTAAGTTACTGCTACTTGACGAACCCTTTGGCGCGTTGGATGCCCTAACGCGGGGTGGCTTGCAAGAGCAACTGATGACAATCTGCGAAGAAAGCAAAGTCACCGCCGTCATGGTGACTCACGATGTAGACGAAGCCTTGCTGCTGTCTGACAGAATCGTGATGCTTACCAATGGCCCAGAATCTCACATTGGTCAGATTCTAGATGTTAATATTCCGCGCCCCCGCAAGCGTTTGGAAGTAGTAAACCATCCAGACTACTACGCTATGCGGAATGAAATTATCTACTTCCTTAACCAACAGAAGCGAGATAAGAAACGCAAGGCAAAAGGTGCGGCTAAACAAGTAGGCGCGATCGCGCGTCACGGGCTGGAAAAAGTCAATCTAGAAATAGGCTTCATCCCCCTCACCGACTGTGCGCCCTTAGTAGTTGCCAAAGAAAAAGGCTTTTTCAAAAAGCACGGCTTAGAAGAAGTCACCTTAAGCCGCGAACCAAGCTGGAAAGAGATATCCAAGGGTGTCGCCACAGGTCGCTTGGATGCCGCCCAGATGGTTTCCGGTATGCCTCTTGCCATGACTCTGGGCATGCGCGGCAATACACCTATCCCTACTGTCGCCGCCTTGGTACTCGACCGCAACGGCAATTCGATTACCTTAAGCAAAAAGTTTTACCAGCAAGGCGTCCGCACCCTAGCTGACTTGAGATCCGCGATCGCTTCTGAGCCTGACAAGGTACATACCCTGGGGATGGTACACCCCTCCTCAATGCACAACCTGATGCTGCGCTACTGGCTAGCCGCAGGCGGTATAGATCCAGATCAAGATGTCAATCTGACCGTCATTCCGCCGCCGCAAATGATAGCCAACCTCAAAGCTGGAAGTATCGATGGCTACTGCGTTGGCGAACCCTGGAACTCGCGGGCAGTTCAGGAAGGTTTGGGCTTTGTCATTGCCACTGACTTAGATATATGGCCCGGACATCCTGAAAAAGTGCTGGGCGTGCGCGAAGACTGGGCGAATAAACACCCTCAAACTTATATTGCCCTGGTTAAAGCTCTACTAGAAGCTTGCGAGTATTGTGAGGATCGCCGCTATCGAGAAGAAGTCGTGCAATTGCTGTGTCAGCCCCAATATGTGGGCGTCGCGCCAACCTATATCCGCCCCGGCTTCATCGACCCCTACAACCGGGGAACCGAGGAAAAGCCTCAGCAGCTCATGCGATACAACCAATTCCATGTAGAGAATACCAACTGCCCGGGACGAGTTGAGGGTTTATGGATTTTGACTCAACTGGCTCGCTGGGGGATTACTCCTTTCCCGAAAAACTGGATTGAAATATTAGAGCGGGTACGGCGAGTAGATTTATACGGTGAGGCGGCTCGGCAGCTTGGTTGGCCTGATGTTGAGCCGGATCGCGAGCCGTTCCAACTATTTGATGGTGTGAGCTTTAATCCTGACGATCCGATTGGCTATCTCAAGCGCTTAGACATCAGACGCGAGATTCGCATCGAAGAAATCATCATTGATGCGGCGAACACAGAAGCAGCCTGATGGAAGTTTTGAGTTGTAGAGACGCGATACATCGCGTCTGAGTATTGAGTTAACAAACTCAATACTCACAAGTCAAAACTAATCAAAATTAACTAAAAACTCACCACTCAAAACTATTCATGCAAAGCCTAAGTAGCTCCTCCTTAAATCAAAACTCCACAATCAAAACTCAAGATTATCAGCGCGATCCTTTCCTGGTAATTGAAGGTGTTTCTAAGGTTTATCCAACTACTACTGGCCCATATACTGTACTCGACAACGTAAATCTAACGGTCTATGAAGGGGAATTTATCTGTCTGATCGGTCACTCCGGTTGCGGTAAATCGACGCTGCTAAATATGGTGGCTGGGTTCGGAACGCCTACCAGTGGAGAGGTGCGACTGCAAACTAAGCGCATCAGCAAACCAGGGCCAGATCGGATGATGGTGTTCCAAAATTATGCCCTGCTGCCTTGGATGACGGCTTTTGATAATGTCTACTTGGGCGTGGATGAGGTTTTTCCCCAAAAATCACGGTCGGAGAAGGTGGCGATCGTGCGGGAACATTTAGCTATGGTGGGTTTGGAGGAAGCTGCTAATAAAAAGCCAGGACAGTTGTCTGGGGGGATGAAGCAGCGGGTAGCGATCGCGAGGGCTTTAGCAATTCGTCCCCAAGTTTTGATTCTAGATGAACCGTTTGGCGCGTTGGATGCCATCACTAAAGAAGAGTTACAAGAAGAACTGCTGCAAATTTGGCGCGAACATCGGGTAACGGTGCTGATGATTACCCACGATATTGATGAAGCGCTGTTTCTGTCAGACCGCTTAGTGATGATGACCAACGGCCCATCTGCAAAAATTGGTGAGGTATTGAATATTCCTTTCCCTCGTCCCCGCGAGAGGGCACGCATTATGGAAGACCCGGAATACTACAACCTCCGCAACTACGCCTTAGACTTCCTCTACAACCGCTTTGCTCATGACGATACGTGATGCAAATGGGGAATTGAGAATTGGCGATTAAAGATTGGCAAACTTTTCTTGGGGGTTGGGGATTGGTGAGAGTCCCCAGCCTATTTTCCTTTTTTTGACCCCACTCAAGGCTTTATCGCCCCTTATTATCACCGCGACAGCAAGTTACCCACGAACACTCAGCCGTTGGAAATCAGCCGCATTTATGTAAAAAGCGCATACTAAAATGCATAAACTTCATAAAAACAAACATTTTGTTACAAAGTATACTAAAACCCCAGGTTAACCAGAATAGTTTAAAGGAACAGAAAACCTAATGCCTCAGAAGACATATTTGAACTTTTAAAGGCAATGACTGTTTAACCAAATTGAAGAAATACTCAAGTCTTAGCTAACAGTCAAACAGGGAAAAAATTTTAGAGGCAGCTAGCAGAGGCAGCATTTTCATGCTTAAAGGATTAATTTCATTCACTGGTCGCTATCGCATATTACACCTGAGTTGGTTTGCCTTTTTCCTCACATTTGTGTGTTGGTTTAACTTTGCTCCCTTTGCTACGACGATTGGGAAAGAGCTACATCTAACACCTGAGCAAATCAAAACTTTGGGCATATGTAACCTTGCCCTAACGATACCAGCGCGGATCATCATTGGTATGCTGCTGGATCGTTTTGGGCCGAGAATCACATACACAAGCCTGCTAGTATTTGCTGCTGTCCCCTGTTTGGCTACGGCCCTGTCGCAAGACTTTAACCAATTAGTCTTGAGCCGTCTGCTAATGGGAGTTGTGGGGTCTGGGTTTGTTGTGGGTATCCGGATGGTGTCGGAATGGTTCCCACCAAAAGATATCGGAATTGCTCAAGGTATTTATGGCGGCTGGGGAAATTTTGGTGCCTTTGGAGCAGAGTTCGCGCTACCTACACTTGCAGTTGCGGGAGCATTTTTGAGCGGTGGAGCTACTAACTGGCGCTTGGCGATCGCTCTAACTGGCATTATTACAGCCCTCTATGGCGCGATCTACTACAACAACGTCCAAGATACGCCAACGGGTAAAGTTTACAAGAAACCCAAGAAAAGCGGGGGCATGGAAGTAACAAGCGTTAAAAGCTTTTACGCCATGATTGCCACGAACTTTGGATTGATTTTTGCATTAGGCTTATTAGCTTGGCGTTTGACGAAAGTTAAGTTCTTCGACGAGTCAGGAATGTATGTGGCTTGGGCGCTGTTAGCAGCACTGTATGCATACCAAACCTACCAAGCTTGGCAGGTGAATCGCGAACTTTTGAGCGGACAAAAAACTTACGCTCCTTCCGAACGCTATCAATTCCGCCAAGTGGCGCTGCTGGAGTTAACTTATATCACCAACTTTGGCTCTGAACTGGCTGCGGTTTCGATGTTACCGATGTTTTTTGAGAAGACATTTCAACTCGATCCAGATCCGGCAAAAGCCCACATTATGGCGGGGATGATTGCAGCTACCTATCCCTTCTTGAATTTGATTTCTCGTCCCAGCGGTGGATTGATTTCTGACAAGTTTGGTAGCCGCAAGTGGACGATGACAATTGTTAGCGTCGGTATTGGGATCGGCTATCTGCTAGCTCACAATATCAACTCCAATTGGCCTATCCCCTTGGCGATCGCTGTCACAATGTTTTCCGCCTACTTTGCCCAAGCTGGCTGCGGTGCAACTTACAGTATCGTGCCGCTAATTAAAAAGGACATCACCGGGCAAATTGCTGGAAATGTGGGTGCTTACGGCAACTTCGGCGGTGTAGTTTATCTAACGATATTCAGCTTAACCGATGCACCGACTTTGTTTACCACGATGGGCGTGTCGGCTTTGATATGCGCTTTCTTGTGTGCATTCTTCCTCAAAGAACCAAAAGGTTCCTTTGCCTCAGAGTATGAAGGCGAAAAAACCGCAAGCGAATCGCTGGGAGATGATATTTTGCTAGACGGGAAAAAAAGAGCCGAAGGCTACTTTAAAAATTAGGTCTTGCATTAAGGGGCAAACTTGCGATTGAGCAATAGTGACTACGAATACAGAATGCGGAACATCAATAAGTAAAAAGTAACTAAGAGTTGATTGTTTCGCATTCACTCCTCTGTATAGAGCGATTAGGGTTAAACTGCTATGACTGACACAACCAAAACACTATGCCCCTACTGCGGCGTTGGCTGTGGACTAGAGGTTTCACCACCAGCAAGACCAGGTAAGCCTATAAATAGGGATAGTCAAGGAAATCCCATCTGGAAAGTGCAGGGCGATCGCGCTCATCCCTCCAGTCAGGGAATGGTTTGTGTCAAAGGTGCTACTATCGCCGAGTCAATCTCCAAAGATCGGTTGCTTTACCCAATGGTGCGCGACTCCCTCGACCAACCCCTGCGCCGCGCTAGTTGGGAAGAAGCTTTAACTCGCGTAGTAGATGCAATAAAAAAAACGCTTGCAACTCAAGGGCCAGAAGCAGTTTGCATGTATGGCTCCGGTCAGTTGCAAACTGAAGATTACTATGTCGCCCAAAAACTGCTCAAAGGATGTCTAAGCACTAATAACTTTGATTCCAACTCGCGCTTGTGCATGTCTAGCGCAGTTGCGGGCTATACGCAGAGCTTCGGCTCAGATGGTCCTCCCTGCTGTTACGAAGACCTAGACCTCACAGACTGTGCCTTTCTTATTGGCACTAATACAGCCGAGTGTCACCCAATTATCTTCAACCGACTGCGGAAACACCACAAGAAAAATAGCAATGTCAAAATGATTGTGGTCGATCCGCGCTGCACTACTACGGCTGAAGCGGCAGATTTACATCTGGCAATTAAACCAGGGACTGATATAGATTTACTCAATGGTATCGCTCACCTGCTTCATCGGTGGGGCAAAATTGATACCATGTTCCTTGATGAATGCACGCAGAACTTTCCGGCTTTTGCCAGCGCGATCGCTCATTACCCACCAGAAGTAGTCGCTCAACGCTGTGGCATTTCGCAAAAAGATCTCGAAACAGCGGCGCGTTACTGGGGTGATTCCCAGCGCGTTCTTTCTATGTGGTCGATGGGCGTCAACCAATCGAGCGAAGGAACGGCTAAAGTTCGCACTATTATAAATTTGCACCTGATGACTGGTCAGATTGGCAAGCCAGGAGCAGGCCCATTTTCCCTTACTGGTCAGCCCAACGCTATGGGGGGAAGGGAAACGGGCGGACTCAGCCACATTCTGCCCGGATATCGGTTGGTGAAAAATCCTCAACATCGAGCCGAATTAGAGGAGTTATGGGGGCTGAATCCCGGACAAATTTCTCCCCTTCCTGGAAAAGCAGCGTGGGACATCGTTACAGGTCTTGAGACAGGTGATGTGGGGGTGCTGTGGATTGCTTCGACCAACCCAGCAGTCAGTTTGCCGGATTTGGAGCGTTCAAAAGCAGCAATGCGGCGATCGCCTTTTACTGTTTACCAAGACGCCTACTACCCCACAGAAACAACAGCTTTTGCTCACGTACTGCTACCTGCTTCACAGTGGGGCGAAAAAACGGGCACGATGACCAACTCCGAGAGGATGGTAACGCTCTGCGAGGCGTTCAAAAATCCCCCCGGCGAAGCTAAAGCAGATTGGGAAATTTTTGCAGAAATAGCTCGTAGATTGGGATTTGCCGACAAGTTTGCCTTCAATACATCAGCTGAAATCTATGACGAATGGGTGCAGGTGACGAAAGGGCGTCTTTGCGATATGAGCGGCCTAAGTCACGAGCTGCTACGCAAAAATGGCCCAACTCAATGGCCCTGTCCCGCCGAAAATGGAACAGAGGGAGATGATTCCCCAATCCAAAATCCAAAATCCAAAATCCAAAATCCGAAGCGGCTTTACACAGACCTTCGCTTTGCGACACCGGACGGACGCGCCCGGTTTGGTGCGTACCACTCGCGGGGTTTAGCAGAACCGCCAGATCCAAATTATCCATTTGTGCTTACTACTGGTCGTCTATACGGCCACTGGCACACCCAAACTCGCACTGGTCGGATTGAAAAGATTCGCCAGATGCATCCTAACCCGTTTATTGAGATTCATCCCCGCGATGCGATCGCGCTGGGAGTTCAGGAGAACGATTTGATAGAAGTGCGATCGCGTCGCGGAATGGCTCGCTTCCCTGCTCAAATAACAAAGGCAATTCCCCCCGGTACTGTTTTTGTGCCCATGCACTGGGGCAGTCTCTGGGCAGACCAAGCCGAAGCCAACGCCCTCACTCACGCAATATCTTGCCCGGAGTCAAAACAACCTGAATTAAAAGCCTGTGCGGTGCAGCTATTGCCTGTCGCAGCTATCTCCTTAAGAGTTGAGGAGCAACCCAAGTCTACTCCTGTTTCTGTTTAAATTGAGCTGCCAGATAGAATTCTGGCAGTTTTCGTTACTTCAGAAAAAAATAAATTTATATAGAAAGCAGATAAGGCGATATGAAGCATAGAGCGTCGGTAATCTGCGATCGCGGCCATTCCTATACCTAAGAGCGGATTTAGACCTTGGGAATTAGTTATTTAAGCTAAAAAAGTTGTTTTAAATACATCAATATTGTTGATTTAAGCTTAACTTAACGATGCTCTCTAGCTCGACAATGTATGTTTTGTCGAGGAGAATTTATGTCATCAAATGTTCCAGATCGAACAACAGCGATCGCTGCTAACAATCCCGCTATATCTCCAAATGCCTCAGATATAACTCGCGACCTTACCTATCAGCAAACCCTCCTCGCCAGCGCCATTATCGGAATTGCTGGGGGATTAGTCGCAACTGCTTATTACTACGTTCTAGAAGCAAGCCTGCACTTTGTCTGGCATTACCTGCCGCACGCCCTCGAACCTTATTTCCCTTCTGCAATTCAATCCTGGAACTATATCTTGATCGCTACTACTATTGGTGGCTTTCTAGTTGGCCTAACGCTACACTTTATGGGTCTGCCAGGGGAAGTTTCCTTTGTAGTGGATCAAGTACACGATCCAGGCAAAATTTCTGTGCGCCAAACCCCGGCAATGATTGTCGCCTCTCTGTTTTCAATTACCGCTGGTGGTAGCGCTGGGCCAGAAGCCCCACTCGTGCAAATCAATGGCAGCTTTGGAGGTTGGTTGGGTTCGCGCCTCAAACTACCAATCGCTACAACCCGCGTGCTGACTTTCTGCGGTATGAGTGCTGCACTGGGCGCATTTTTTGGTGCGCCTCTGGGTGGGGCACTGTTTGCCCTAGAACTCCCCCATCGCCGAGGGCTGGAATATTACGAAGCTCTAATTCCTGCGGTTGTTTCAGCTATTCTGAGCTTTTTTGTGTTTCGGTTTAACACGGGGCTGACGATTGGTGGTATGTACCATTTTGCTGCTGTTCCCAAGTTGTCCCTCATGAATTTAGTTGAAGGCGCAGTACTGGGGGCGCTAGGGGCGTTGGTTGCTGTTATTTTTATTTTTGTCTTTCGCAGCATCGGGCATCTAGCTGAAACTATTTCCAAACGGCCCATTGTGCTGGCTACTATAGGAGGTTTATCGATTGGGCTAATTGCTTTAGCATTCCCTCAAACGCTGTTTTTTGGCGAAAGAGAGATTGCAACTATTATCGAAACAGGGCCGAGTCTGGGAGTTAAATTGCTATTGTTAATTGCCTTAGCAAAAATGCTGGCTGTCAGCTGTACTCTGCACTCTGGTTTTCGGGGAGGATTTATCTTTCCGCTGTTTTATATTGGTGGGACAGTAGGCTTGGCTCTAGCTCTATCTTTTCCCCAAATTCACCCGACAATCGGCACGCTCTGCATGATGGGAGCGGTGAATGTGGCGATAACAAAAACGCCGATCAGTACTACTATAATTCTCAGCGTACTTTCTGACACGGCAATGGTTCCCGTCTTGGCGATCGCTTGTTTGGTTAGTTTCTTGTTGACTACTCAAGTATCTTTAATCAAGACGCAGCGATCGCGATCGCAAATAGTTGCCGAACCAACTCAAACCTCGCCTGCCGAAGCCTGCTCGGTCGCTACATAAAACTATTGTTAATTATTAGTCGCCATGAGTGATTTCTTTGAATTTGAAGCGGACTTTGTAGATTCTCTCCGCTGCATTCCCATGCAAGTGCGTATGAAATTAGACACTTGCGGTGTCAAACTTAAATTGTCGCATTGGCACGATCTCACAGATGACGAGCGTCAAGCCCTCGTAGACTTGTCCTGCACAACAGAAAAAGAAAGTCAAGCCTATCGGGAATTTTTGCACAAATTAATTCTAGAACGCACGGGTACGCCAGCAAGCGATCTGCCAGTTGAAGACAGCCCCGCATGGATGGATGCAAAAACTGTGCCACCCAGTATTAACGAGAAGGCGCAAGAATTGGGGCTGACGGTGACACCTTCGCAGTGGGCTTCTCTAACTCCATTGCAGCGGTTTGCCCTAATTAAACTCAGTCGCGCCAGTCACGAAAATAAGAACTTTTTACCAGCGCTTCAGGAATTTAAGCTTTTTCCTTCCTATCAAGAAATGTGAAAAAATTTGTCCCTAGCTTGCAGCGACCTGGGCATTAGGTTAAAAACAACCGTAGCGATCGCGATCGCTCTGCTGCTCAAATCTACCCTAACTATCAATATGCCTTTCACTGCTCGCGTCATTTCATGCCAAGAGTGGGGTGCCAGAAGCCCAAAAGAATGGCCAGAGGAAACAACCCCCAAATATGTCATCATCCACCATACCGATACCCCCAATCCACCAAACGATATCTCCAAAAAAACTGAGGACGGAGCCAAAAGATTTGCTCGTAGTGTCCAAAATACCCACATGGATATTTTTGGCTGGAATGATTCCGGCCACAATTTTTTGAATACCACTGGGGGCGTCCTCCTAGAAGGAAGACAGGGCAGTTTAGCAAAAATCAAGCAGGGTTTGTGCGTTCGCTCCGCCCATGCTGGAAACCCTCTGGGCAACGAGTCACCAGGAATTGAAAATGAAGGTCGGTTTATGACCTACCAAATGGGGGAAAAACAATGGAATAGTTTAGTAGATTTATGTGTTTCGCTTTGCAGTACGTGCCGCATTCCTCCTGAAAATATAAAAGGCCATAGAGACTTTTCTCCCACTGACTGCCCTGGCGATTGGCTCTACAGCCAACTGCCGCGTTTGCGTCAAGCCGTAAAGCAAAAGTTAAATACTCTTACGAGTGGGACAGACGAGTCTTTAAGACTTGGCTCAGTGGGGGCAAAAGTCAAACAGTTGCAACAGCTATTGCGAGATAAAGGATTTAATCCCGGCCCCATTGATGGCAGTTTTGGTTCTGGTACAGAGATTGGTGTGAAAGCTTTTCAAAAGTCGGTAGGACTGACGGCAGATGGAATTGTTGGTAATACCACTTGGACGGCGCTGACTAATCCATCAAAGCCAATTCCCATCAGCTTGATTAATATGTGCAAGTATTATAAAGGCTTGCCTAACCAAGATGAGGCATTGACTTGGCTTCAGAAGCAAATTCCTCAATCAGTTCTCGATGAGTTTGCCAAAAAATGGCGCGATCAAAGTTAATAGATCTGACATCAGTAGTAGTTGGGTGGGCCGTGCCCACCACCCTTAAATTTTCAGGCGCGTGCGACAACGCATTTAAGGATGACTATTTAAGGTCTTCAAAAGATTGCTAATATGGCCGCTTATTAGTAAATTCTTTTTACCTAAAAACAAGATAGCGATCGCGATTAATCAGCGCGATCGCCCTCAACTCACCGCTACTAAATTCTATTTTGCGCTTGGCAAACGAGGAGCAATATATTTAGCAAATTCCTCGCGCCCTTTCTGCAAATTAGCTGGAACTCCCTGGGGATAATTTTTAGTAATTTCAGCTTGCAAGCGTTGAACTCGGTTTTCAGGGCTGGGGTGGCTGCTGAAGAACTCCGGGGACTTGCTGCCACTCCTTGCGGCTCCCAAAATTTTCATTACTTCTACCATAGCCCGAGGGTCGTAGCCAGCTTCACTCATAAAGCGCACGCCCAAGCGATCGCTTTCCAGTTCGTCTTCGCGTCCGTAACGCAGGCTAACTACTTGGTTAACCGCTTGGGCAAGAACGGCAGCCTTTCTTCCACCATCATTGCTATCACTTGCTGCAACCCCAACTGCGGTTACTACAGCTTGACCTAACTGCTGCTTGGCTAAATGTTCGGCACCGTGTCGCGCAACAACGTGTCCAGCTTCGTGACCCAGCACGCCCGCCAGTTGCGCTGAGGATGAAAGACGCCGCAGCAGACCAACGGTAATAAAAATCTGACCTCCTGGCAGGGCGAAGGCATTGACGGTTTGAGGATCGCGCAGCAGATGGAATTCAAAGGGATAACCTGAACTCTGGGCGACGGACTTCTGCACCACCTGCCCTCCTATCTTGTCAATATATTGCTGGAGCGCCTGGTCTTGGTCAAGACCGCCAAATTTATTGGCCATTTGCGATCGCGACTGCACTCCCAAAGCAATCTCTTGACGTGGTGTTAGCTGCACGCGCTGCTTTTCCCCTGTTATCGGGTTAGTCACCGTAGTAGTGCAGTATGCGATCAGCCCAAATATCAGCGTTAATAACGCAATACCCAACCGCACCAGTGGTGGAGCATTTCTCACCGCTTTTCTCCCAATTTTTGCTCAGAAGATTACCACATTTTTAGGCAATAACGCATCAGCCCGGAGGATAATTATCCAGCTTTTGCTTAACTTGGGTGCGTTTTTATATGTAATCTCTAAAACATAGTATTTAGCTATAAAATTTAAACATATTTAACAAATTTTAGTATGTTAAAAAAGATTAATTAATAAGATCTCTCTGCTAAAAAGGAAACAATTTTAATAAAATTAATTAAGCAGTATGCCATTCGAGTAGTATTAAATTATTGCTAAGGTTTCAGGTATAAAATATAGCTTAATTTTAGGATAGAGTGTTATTAAAAACAGTAAGTGGGCAAAAAGAGGTTGAATGATAGTAAAAAGGACGGGGAAACGTCAAACCTTTAAGTTATGGAAAAATGAACTAGACGATGTTATTCGTGGCGCATCGGGAGGATTTTTGTTTGGCATTCCTATGTTGTACACGATGGAAGTGTGGTGGATCGGTTCATTTAGTAAACAGCCACGAATGTTGTTAGCGATCGCAGTTACTTTTATTGTGGTATTCCTGCTGAATCGTACCGCCGGTTTCCGCAAAACTACAAATATTCGGGTTAGCGATGCGGTAATGGATAGCATCGAAGCGATCGCAATAGGTATAGTCTGCGCTAGCGGCATACTAATACTGTTGCGAGAAATCACTTTAGATACACCCCTGGGTGAGGCGCTGGGAAAAGCAATATTTGAAGGCGTGCCATTTTCGTTGGGAGTGGCGCTAGCGAGTTCATTTTTGAGTGGCGATCGCTATCAATCTCAAAATGACCAAAACAATTCGCAACCACAAGATCAAACAAGTATCAACGCCACCTTGGCGGATGTTGGTGCAACCTTAATCGGTGCAACTATCATCGCTTTTAATATTGCGCCAACCGACGAAATACCAATGCTAGCCGCAGCCTCTTCACCTGCGTCACGGCTGGCAATTATAGCTGTCTCTCTTGCAATTTCTTATGGTATTGTCTTCCAGGCTGGCTTTACTTATCAACAAAAACGTATCCAGCAACAAGGAATATTTCAACGCCCGATAAGCGAAACTATTTTTTGTTATTTAGTATCGCTAGCAGCGGCAGCTTTTATGCTGTGGTTTTTCCAACAACTCAGCTTCGACGATCCTTGGCAAGTGTGGTTGAGTTATACATTATTATTAGGACTACCCGCAACAGTTGGGGGCGCAGCAGGAAGGCTGTTAGCATGAGTGAAGGTAATAGAGATAAAAATCCATCGGAAGAAGAAGAAAAGCGACCGCCGCGATCGCTGGCTGAATTGGTGTCATTGAGTATCGCGTCGTTCATCCTAGCCGCGGTTGTCGGATTGGTACTTTACGATTGGTTTTCTCAGAAAGATCAACCGCCGATTTTAGCAGTAACGCCGAACAGTGAAATTAGGCAAGCGCACGGACAATTTTATGTTCCATTTAAGATTAATAACACGGGCGGCGATACAGCGGAATCAGTACAAATTATTGCTGAATTACGCATAAATGGAAAAATTGAAGAAACTGGCGAACAACAGATAGACTTCCTTTCAGGTGGAGAAACAGAAGAAGGCGCATTTGTATTTAGCCGCGATCCGCGTAAAGGTGAGTTATTAGTGCGAGTTGCCAGCTACAAACTACCATAAGTTATGTAGTAGTAAGCGATTAAACTCGATTGGCTGGAAAACTAATTGGGAGTGATAGTATGGTCAAACCTACTTTTATCCGGGCTAATACTAGATTTGCATTCAAGCTGTTTAGGGAACTTAGAAAAGAAGAGACGAGCAAGAACGTTTTTATCTCTCCTGCAAGCGTAGCGATCGCTCTGGCAATGACCTACAACGGTAGTGTAGGACAGACACAAGCAGAAATGGCGATCGCGTTGGAATTGCAAGAACTGAGCTTGGAACAAATCAACAACGGTAACGCCGAAGTGAGAAAGGCATTAGGAAATTTGGACGAGGGGATAGAGTTGGCGATCGCTAACTCGCTTTGGGCGGAGCAAGATGTCACCTTTAAGCCCGATTTCTTACAACGAATCAATGATTTTTATAAAGCAAAAGTTGCTAATCTAAATTTTAGCGCTCCCACAAGTCTGGCAACCATCAACAACTGGGTAAGGGAAAACACAAAAGGCAAAATTAAGACAATTCTTAATCAACTCAGCCCCGATGTAGCTTTAATCCTCATCAACGCCATCTATTTTAAGGGTATTTGGGCAAACCCTTTCGATAAAAAAAATACTCGCGGTCGCGTTTTTACTCTGTTTGATGGCACGCAAAAACAGCATCCAATGATGTTTCAATCCAGTACATACTCCTACTACCAAAACGAGAGCTTTCAGGCTGTTAGTTTGCCATATGGTAAAAATCGAGTAAGTATGTATATCTTCCTCCCAAACCCAGAATCAAACATAGAAGAGTTCCACAAAAATCTCAACGCTGAAAACTGGTATGAATGGATGAGCCAGTTCCAAAATATGAAAGGAACAATCGTTCTACCACGCTTTCAGCTAGAGCATGAAGTGCAACTCAAGAATGCCCTCATCGCCTTGGGAATGGGAATGGCTTTTGAAGGAGGTTTCCCGCAGATGTGTAACGACGAAAATCTTGCCATTAGCAGAGTCATCCATAAAACCTTCCTGGAAGTCAACGAAGAAGGAACCGAAGCCGCCGCCGCAACTGCTGTGATGATGGCAAGAAGCATGTCTCTCAAACCGACCTTTACAATGATGGTTGACCGCCCGTTTTTCTGCGCGATTCGGGATAATGAAACTGGAACATTGCTATTTATGGGTTCTATTATGGAGCCAAAGATTGCAACATCCAAGCAATAAAACAGGAGTTAGGAAAATGACTGGAAAGAAGATATTGATGCTTGTCGGCGACTTCGTTGAAGACTACGAAGTAATGGTTCCTTTTCAAGCATTGCAAATGGTCGGTCACACCGTCCATGCTATCTGCCCAGACAAGAAAGCGGGACAAACCGTGCGAACAGCAATCCACGACTTTGAAGGCGACCAAACTTATACTGAAAAACCAGGCCACAACTTTACCTTAAACGCTACATTTGATGAAGTAAAAGCATCAGACTACGATGCCTTACTCATCCCCGGCGGACGTGCGCCTGAATACATTCGCCTTAACGACAAAGTGTTAGAAATTACCCGCCACTTTGCCGAAGCAAATAAGCCCATCGCCGCCATCTGTCACGGCTTGCAAGTCCTAGCAGCAGCAGGAGTTCTTGAAGGCAAAAGTTGCACCGCCTACCCCGCCTGCGGGCCAGATGTAACCAAGGCTGGCGGACTGTATGCCCACATCCCAGCCGATGAAGCGATGGTTGACGGTAACTTGGTGACAGCGCCCGCATGGCCCGCGCATCCCCGCTGGCTGGCAGAATTCCTCAAAGTGTTGGGAACTCGCATTGAACACAAGGAAATGGTAGCGGTTTGATCACCTGACTGAAGATTTATTTAATATGCCGCTGGCAGCGTTCCAGCGGCATTTCTATTTTTAGGTTTTTGCTTATATTTACAGATACTTAATTGGATATTTTCGCAGCCAATACGGTTCTGTTTAGCCCAAAAATATATAAAGTTAATCTTGTACAAATAAGGTACAAATGCAGCAATGCACTTTGAAAGACTTCTTCTGTCTTAAAATTAGGTTTGTGACTTTAAGCCTGAAAAACTGCAATTGCCAGTTTGACTGATATAGCAACCGTATGTATTTGTAATGTAAAACGAGCCGCGTCAGCGTGTTAGGCGTTAGCGCAAAAGCGTTATAACTTTTTAGGGAAGCACGCGAAGACGCCAAGAAAGAGAAAGGAGAAGATTTTACCACTCATTTAGGCTTGCTATATATAGCAATCACCAGTCAGTTGTGAGAATATAGGAGAATGGAGATGCTTTGCAACGTAAATTCATATGCTAAAAGACCATACCAAGATTATTTAATGTAACCCAGACCCAAGGGAGTTGAAAGCGATCGCGGGGAAGATGTTTCTGCAAGTTTACAAACACCGAAAAATTCAAGGGAGCGTGGAGGTGAGTTCTTTCTTTCATCAGCGAATGGACTCAACGCTATAAATTGCTGGGGCGTTTAGGTTAAAACTAGGATATTTTGGGTCATGCCGTTATCTTGAACCTGTTTGCTACACGCCAAAGGATAGTGAGATTTGGCATAACTGCAAGGGCACGTACACTTCCGAGTACGATGCGGTATTTTGCTCCAATCCAATATATTACAAATTGTTTGAGCAAGCAGGCATAACCGCAAAAAGCTCGCCTTCACACAAAAACAATAAAAATGCTATTTTTCACTGGATAAAGTTTAGAAAAAATGCTAGTTAATCGACAGCGCTACACCCTTGTAGCCAGCTAGGTAGGTTAATTGTTTATTTGTATGCAGCCCTTAAAGTCTGGCTTGGAAAATTTTTACTCTGGTCTTTCTGTAGCTCCTTAGTTTTAAAGTTGAATCCTTACCTTTATTTTCATAGATAAATTGCTATATGTTTAACAAGCAAGATATTACTAAACAACCTCCACAGCCTAAAAACACAGGTTCTATTACTAAAAAAACCCTTTATCAGATAGCACTGAGCGTTGCTATTGTAGTTGCTGTTGCTGCTGCGATAAATTATTTCCAATTTCTTTCATTGTTAAAATTTAATGAGGTGGAGCAACTAAAAAACTATGTAGTTGAACGGGTTGAACGGGAAAAAATTATTTTCGCTCTCGCAGCAGACAATCAGGAAAGCCTTAAACAGGAAATCATCCGAAAATATCTACAAACTAACCAAGAAGACCCCCAAGTTCAATTCGACAATTTATTTGCTAGAGAAAAAGATGGAGTCATTCGCAATCGCCCCGAACTATTTGATGGGACGCGCCAAGCAGGTGTATATATTGACAAATCATTACCTATCAATGCTGATATTCGCCGCCATGTCATCGATTTCAAGGAGCTAGTAGAATCCTACGGTCCCGCATGGCATAACCGTTTTCAAAATATCTACATTATGACTCCTGAAAACATCATGGTTGAGTATTGGCCTGAAATTCCTACCTGGGTTCAGGATGCTACAGCCAATCTTTATTTGCCTAAAGAAGAATATTACTTTGTTGCCGATGCCAAACACAATCCAGCTAGAAAAACTGTTTGGACAGGTCTTATATATGACGAAATTAGCAAACTCTGGATGGTGTCGGCTGAAACCCCTGTAGATATCAACGGCAAACAGATTGCAACCGTTGGGCAAGATGTAATGCTCAATGAGTTGATGCAACGAACAATTACTGACCATATTGAGGGTGGGTATAACCTGATTTTTCGGGCGGATGGTCGATTGATAGCCCACCCAAACTTAATGGATAAAATTCAGGAAGAAAAGGGACTATTTAATATTCTTAATTCTGATGATGATCACCTGAAAAATATTTTTCAATTAGCAAAGCATGCTGCATCCGGTGAAATTATTATTGATGACGTTAAGGATGGAGAGTACCTGGCTGTTACAAAGATTGAAGGGCCAGATTGGTACTTTGTAACAGGTTTTCCAAAATCTATATTAACAAAGCAAGCTTTAAATGTAGCTGCATTCAACTTGATAATGGGCGTTGGCGTATTATTAATATTAGTAATAGTAGTGTTTTTGGTTTTACAAAATCAAGTTGCTCAACCCTTAAAACAACTAATAAGTGCAACTAACCAAATTGCTGAAGGAGATTATAATATTTCTCTTGAAGATAACAGACAAGACGAATTAGGCCGTCTTGCTCAATCATTTAACATCATGGCTGCTGAAATAGCATCCAGAAGCAGAGAATTGCAGAGCGCACTTGAACAGCAGGCGATTTCAGTTCAGGAAGCGACCACTACAATGGATGAGTTACTTGCCTCTTCTCGCATTTCAGCTGAGCAAGCTGAAGCTGCTGCTGCTGGAGCTAAACAGGTATTATTTTTAATAGAGGGCAATGAAGAGAATGCAGCTATAAACGGCAAGTCTAGCCTGAGAGAAAAGGTAGCGCAACTAGCTCAAGAAATATTGCGTTTAAGCGATCAAACCCGTCAAATTGGGACGATCTCAACATTAGTTAGTGATTTAGCTAATCAAACAAATATGCTAGCGCTTAATGCTGCTGTTGAAGCAGCTAGAGCTGGGGAACATGGGAAAGGATTTAATGTTATAGCCACTGAAATCCGTAAAGTTGCCGATCAAAGTAAAGGGTCAGCACAGAAGATTAATGCTTTGGTTCGGGATATTCAAACTGCTACTAATTCTACAGTAATGGTGACGGAAGAAGGCAAGAAAAATGTTGAAGGTGTTGTTGATGCTGTTCATAATATTACTCTAAATTCTCAACAAATTTCGCTTAATGCTAACCAACAAGCTATTGCTATTTCGCAGGTGGTGCAAGCAATGAATCACCTCAACAAAGTGGCATCGCAATATCTAAAAAATAGCAGAAATTAATTTTTTTTCGTTATTTTTGTTAGCAATACCGGAACTATTACAGATTTTGCCTGCGCGAAAGGCATGAGCGCAACTATAGATGCTGGACTGGCATTAAGGTTAGTATTTGCTTGCCTAATATAGCTCGTTTAAGCTCTAACGGTTATTGATTATAGAAAAGGCGATCGCTCCTAGTTTGACTCTAGCTTTGTTGTGTGTGTATCGGCTTCTTTGACAAAAACTTCACCATAGGGTCAGTCTAAGACAATGCCATGCACTGTGAGGCGAGCGTAATTTAGAACTATCGTTACAAGAAAACCTGCGGCTGGGCAACAACTTGATTAATACAGATCATCTGCTATGGGGAATAATCCCTAAGTAT